>NZ_CAAHFG010000004.1:600000-900000 GCF_900890425.1 Pontiella desulfatans
GACGGCACCGAGCGCAACGGCGAACGAGATGGCGGTGGCGATGCGCGGATCGGCCTTGTCCTTGCCGAAGCCCTTTCCGATGAAGCGGGGGATGACGCGGTCGAGCGCCAGCGCCTGCAACGTGCGCGGCGCCCCCAGCAGCGAGCCCAGTGCGCTTGAAAGCGAGGCGGCGAAGACGCCGACCACGATCGGGATGCTCCAGCGCGCCACGGTGGTCATGATGTTCGAGTCGATCAGGAGCAGGTTGGAATCGTGCACCTTGTAGGCCAGGAAGATGGGCATGACCATGTAGACCAGATAGCCGGTGCCGATGGCGAGCAGGGTGCCGAGCGGCAACGACTTGGCCGGGTCCTTCAGGTCGCCCGAAAGGCCGAGCCCCGCCTCGATGCCGGTCACCGCCGGGAAGAATACGGCGAACACCACCCAGAAACTGGCTTTGGGGGGAATGAGGGTTTCCGGCGGAATGGCCAGCGCTTCGGGGGTCGGGTTGCCCATGAAGAACGAGACCAGCGACACCCCGATGGCGGCGAAGATGGCGAACTGCACCTTCAACGCGAGGTCGGCCGAAAAATAGGCCAGTGCCGTCAGCAGCACCAGGGTGCCGGAGGAAATGATGCGCGAGGCCAGCTCCGGCCCGATCCCCAGCGAGGCCAGCGGATTGCCCAGCGCCATCAGCGCCTCGGTGAAACCGGCGATGTAGAAGGCAATGCCGAAGGCGCGCGCAAAGAAGAGCGGAAGGCCGATCGCCGCGCCGGCCTCGATCCCGAGCGAGCGGGAGATGATGTAGTAGGCCCCACCGCCGCCCACCTTCATGTTGGTGGCCATGGCCGAGATCGATAGGCCCGTCAGGAAGGTGATCGCCGTTGCCATCGTTACAATGAGCAGCGTGCCCGCCAGCCCGACATTGCCCAGCACCCACCCGAAGCGCAGGTACATGATGACGCCGAAGATCGTCAGTACACTCGGGGTATAGACCCCCTTGAACATTCCGAACGAGTAGCCGTTCTTTTCCTTGGTTTCACCCATAGCTCATATTCCCGTGGCGTTGATTGCGGCAGAGTGTTCCAGACCGGCGCAGAAAAAGGAAGCATTCAGTTTTTTGAAGAAACAGGGCCTATTCCGGTGTGCCGGGCGTTGCAATATCCTCGGGCGCGAAGGGGAAACACGACGAGCGAATGTGGAGATCGCGTTGCGGGAAGGCGATCTCGATGCCGGCCTTGCGGAAGGCGTCGTCGACGGCCATCCGGTAGTTTTTCGCAATCTCGAGCAGGATCCGCTGGGCCTTCTTGGTGTCCGACCCATAGGCGATGCCGAAGGGCACCACGATGCGCAGGACGGAGTTGGTCAGCGTCCAGTTGACGAGTTCGCCGGTGACGAACTGCTTGTTGGGAATGAGCAGTTCCTTGCGTAGCGCGGATGCGGCCGCAAGCAGTCCGGGCAGTTCGCTGCGGCGCACGGTGCGCTTGTTGTTCTCTGCGTCGAGTTCGGCGAATTGCTGACGGACGGTGGCCAGGTCGGCCGTGGCTTGCTGTAGTTCCTGCTCCCACGCCGTCAGCGGCTTGGCGGAACCGGGGGCGAGTTCGACCGGGGCGGCGGGGGTCTCCAGCTCCTGCTTGATGGCGGCCAGGGAGGAGGGGGCCTGCTGGATCTGGCGCTCGAACTCGGCCGTCGAGTCGGCGAATGCGGTTGCGCGCTTGAGGCTGTCGGTGGCCTGTTGCAGGTTCTGCACAATGGCCTGCCGCAGGGTCTCCTCCAGCGAGGCATCGTTTCTGATCGCTTCGCTCTGCTTTTCAACCTGCTCAAGCGAAGGGGGCTCCGCCGGCATGGCGTCCTGTCCGGATGCGGCGGCCGGGTGCAGCAGCAACAGGGTTGCCAGCAAGCCGCCGGCGATCCGCGCGCTCTGTTTCTTCATTCATCTATCCATTGGTCCTGCCTGCCCGGGGGGGGATCGGTTGATTCAATGTCGGGGTTATAGCATACGCGGCGGGATGATGTCACTTGGTGTTTGTTTCGCCGGCCTCCGGCAACGGCTGGAGCAGCTGCTTGCGGGTGGTGGAATAGGCGTGGGTTCCGGAGAGGAGGTTGCCGAGCGCCAGGCCGGCAACCAGGCCGGCGAAGCCGAAAAAGCGGCTCCCGAGCAGGCTGAGCGGAATGATGAAGGCGAAAACGCGGACGAGGTTGATGGCCATGACCGGGCGGGGCCTGCCGATAACGTTGAGCAGCTGGCTCATCCACATGCTGACCAAACCGCCCACCATGCCGAGGACGCTGACCAGAAGATAGGTGGTGCTGAGTTGGACAACGGTTGGGTCGCTGCTGAACCAGCCGGAGGCCACCCGGGCCATCGGAAGCAGCAGCAAAACGGTGATGCCGGCATAGAGAAACGCAAAACGAATGCTGATGTGCCGCGCTTCCTCGACGCGGTGGTGCGCTTCGGCGCCATAGTTCTGGCCAACGAAGGGAACAATGGCGATGCCGTAGGCCATGGCAACCAGCAGCAGAAATGCCTCGATGCGCGTCCCGGTGGCCATGGCGGCCACGGCCTGCACCCCGCCAACGCCCGCGGCAAGGCGGATGTAGAACCCCTGCGCAACCGGGTTGAGCGCCTGCGTCAGCGCCGCCGGAATGCCCAGGCGGATAATCTCTTTCCAGGAATGCAGGGTATCCCGCAGGCGCGGCCGGCTCCAGTCGATCAGCCCATGGCGGAAGTGGAGAAAGCTGAGCGAAGCCAACATGGCGATGATCCGGGCGATGATGGTGGCGAGCGCCGCCCCGCGCATGCCCATGGCGGGAAAGGGGCCCCAGCCGAAGATCAGGATGGGATCGAGAACGACGTTCAGTACGGCAACGGTGCACATCACCAGCAGCGGCCGCACCACGTCGCCGGCGGCGCGCAGGCAGCCGTCGGAGACCGGCGGCATGATGGCGGCGACCGCCCCGATGAACCAGAGCTGCATATATTCGCGCGTCAGTTCGAGCACCCGCCCTTCGGCGCCGAGCAGGGTGAAGAGGGGATCGATGGAAAGGTAGCCCGCAATGCTGACCACCGCCGTTCCCGCGATGGTCAGGAAGATCCCGTCCGAAACGGTGCGGGCCGCCAGCGCCTTGTTCCGCGCGCCGAGCGCCCGGGAAATAATCGAGGCCGCGCCGGACGAAAAGCCCATTGCCAGCGCGCCGACGATCATCACGACGGCGAAGGTGAAGCCCATCGCCGCCAGCTCGTCGGTGCCGAGGCGGGAGACGAACCAGGTGTCGGTCAGGTTGAACACCATGATTGCCAGCATGCCCCCGATGCTCGGGAGCGTGAGGCGAACCAGATGGGAAACAACGCTGCCTTTAAGAAGCTTGCTCATGGATTTGCGTGATGAGTGAAACGTGAGGCGTGATTGGGATCCTGTCACGCATCACGGCTCAAACGTCACTTTTTTAATGGTTCAGCAACCAGCTCTTGAGGCGGCCGCAGTCGTCGATCACCATGTAGAGGCAGGGGACGAGCAGCAGGGCGATGAAGGTGGCGAACAGGATGCCGAAGCCGAGCGAGATGGCCATCGGGATCAGGAACTTGGCCTGCCGCGAGGTTTCGAGAATCATCGGCATCAGTCCACCGAAGGTGGTCATGGTGGTGAGCAGGATCGGGCGGAAGCGCTGAATGCCGGCCGAGACCACGGCGTCGTGCGCGTTGTCGTGGTCGGCGCGCCGTTCGTTGGCAAAGCTGATCAGCACGAGTGCGTCGTTCACCACCACGCCCGAGAGCGCGATCATGCCGATGATGCCGATCATGGTCATCGAATAACCCATAATCAGATGGCCGACAACGGCGCCGATGATCCCGAACGGAATCGAGACCATCACGATCAGCGGCTGGGAATAGCTGCGGAACGGGATGGCGAGCAGGGCATAGATGCAGAGCAGCACGAGCGGGATCGTGACCTTCATGCTACCGAAGCTTTCACGCTGGTCGGCGGTGCGGCCTTCATAGCTGTAGTCCAACCCCGGGAACTGGTCGGTCAACCGGGGGAAATATTCGGCATTGAGCTTGGCCATCACTTCCCCCGCCTTGGATTTGGGGCGGACGTCGGCCACGACGGTGATGGTGCGCATGCCGTTGCGGCGGTTGATGGTGGTGTAGGATTTACCGATTTCGATATCAACCGCATCGGAGAGCATCACCTCGCCGCCGTCGGGCGTGCGCAGGACAAAGCTTTCGAAGTGGTGCATTTTCGTGCGCTCGTCTTTAGGCAGGCGCACCTTGACCTTCACCTCGTTGCGGCCGCGCTGCTGGCGCAGCACCTCGGTGCCCTCGAACGCGGCGCGTACCTGGCGGCCGACGTCATTGGCGGAGAGGCCGAGGCTGATGGCCTCGGGTTTCAGGGTGAAGTCGAACTGGGTCTTGCCTTCCTGCACGCCGTCATCGACATCCTGCACGAGCGGATAGTTCTCGAGTTCGGCGGCGAGGGTGCGGGCGGCTTCTTCGAGGGTACGAATGTTCTGGTGGCGCAGCTCGACTTCGAGGGCCGGGCCGCGGCCGGGGCCGCCTTCGTCGGAGGCGTAGCGGATGAAGCGGACGCCGGGCACATCGCCGACCTTCTTGCGCCAGGCCTGGACGAACGCTTCGGTGCCCATGATCTTGTCGCGGACTTCGGGATCGGCCAGATAGACGCGCACCTGGCAGGTGTGCGCGCCGCCGCGGCCGACATTGGCAAAGATACCTTCAACGAGTTCCGGGTGGCCGGTTTCGGCCAGCACGGCCTGGGCGCCCTTGACCAGCCGGTCGGCCACGGCTTCGGTCTTTTCCACCGGGGAGCCGAACGGCAGGGTGGCCGAGGCGGCTGCATAGTCGGATTCGACCGTGGTGAACATGGAGAAGCCCAGGCGCCCGCTGGCCCAATAGCCGCCCACGAGCATCAGGATGGCCAGGGCCACAGAGATGACGACATAGCGGTGGGACAGGCAGAAGTCGAGGAACGGCCCGTACTTGGTGCGCACCCATTCGCGGAAGGCGTTGCTGAACTTTTGCTGGAAGCGGTGGAGGATGCCGAACAGGCCGGTCGGCTCCTTCTTGCGGACGTGGCTGAGGTGGGCGGGGAGGATGTAGAGGCTTTCCAGCCACGAGATGAGGAACACCGAAATCACCACGACCGGCAGCATGCCCATGATCCGGCCCATGGAGCCCGGCATGACCATCAGCGGAACGAAGGCAACGACGTTCGTCAGAATACTGAAGCCGACCGGGGAGCAGACCTGGCGCGCGCCCAGGATCGAGGCCTTGCTGCCTTCCAGCCCGTCCTGCAGGTTGTGGTAGACGTTTTCACCGACCACGATGGCGTCGTCGACCACGATACCGAGCGAGATGATGAAGGCAAACATCGTGATCATGTTGATCGAGAGTCCCGTCAGCGGCATGATCAGCATGGCGCCCAAAAACGAGATTGGAATCCCCATCGCCACCCAGAACGCCAGACGGATTTCCAGGAAGAGGCCGAGCACGAAGAGCACGAGAAGCAGGCCGAGCCCGCCGTTGCGCAACAGCAGGTCGGCGCGTTGGAAAAAGATTTCGGTGCGGTCCGACAGAATATCGATGCCGATGCCCTCGGGCAGCTGCTCCTCGATCTGCGGAAGCAGCTCGTTCACCGATTCGGAAACCTGGGACGGGGTCTGATCGCCGACACGGTAGATCTCCAGCATGATCGAGGGTTTGCCGTTGTAGTTCGCAAAGATATCGGAGTCTTCGAAGCCATCCACCACGGTTCCGATATCATTGAGTGTGAGGGGCGTTCCATCTTCGGTGGCCAGTACGGGGGTCTGGGCGAACTCCGTGCCGTAGTTGCGCCGTTCCTGCATGCGCAGCAACGTTTCGCCGCTATCGGTCTTGATGCCGCCGCCGGAGATTTCGCGCGACTGCGAGTTGATGGTCGCTGCCAGCGACTGATGGGTGAGGCCATACTCGCGCAACTTGTCCTGCGAAACCTCCACGCTGATTTCCAGGTCGCGGGTTCCCGAAAGCTCCACCTGGGTGATGTTTTCGCTTTGCAGGAGGCGATCGCGCACCTGTTCGGCAATGTTGCGCAGGGTCATGTCGGACGCGTCGCCATACAAGACGAGCGTCATGGCTTCGCGCAGGCGGGCGGCGAGCGAAACGACGGGCCGTTCGGCCCCGTCGGGGAAGGTGGTTACGCGGTCGATTTCGCTCTTGATGTCCTGATAGATCTTGATGCTGTCGACGCCTTCGAGCAGCTCGGCACTCACGGTGGCCGAACCTTCCCGGGCCACGGAGGTGACTTCGAAAACACCCTCGATGCCGCGCACGGCCTCTTCGGCCACCAGGCAGACGCTCTGCTCCATCTCTTCGGGCGTGCCGCCCGGATAGGAGACGCGGATGGTGACCATGTCGGCACTGATGTCGGGGAAAACCTCCTGCTTGATCTGCTTGAAGGAGGCGTAGCCGCCGACGAGGCAGAGAATCATCAACAGGTTCGCCGCCACCGGGTTCTTGACCATCCACGCGATCGGCCCCTTGAATTTATCCATTAAGTTGTCCATGGCTTATGCTTCCTTTTTCGCCTGGCCTTGGCCTTCGGGTTTTTTCATGCCCGGTTTGCCCTTTCCGTTTCCGCCGGGCTTGCCCTGGGGGGCGGCTTCGCCGACGCGGCGCAATTCCATGCCATCGACCGCGGCGGGCAGGCCGGAGGTGACGATTTCGAGCTGGGCCGGGCCGTCGATGCGCACGAGCACATCGTCGGCATAGCCCTGGAGCACTTCGGCGGCCAGGATGCGTAGCTTGTTTTCGCCGTCGATTGTCCAGACCACGTTGCCATCGCGCAGGTAGACGCGTGGCAGCAGCAGCGCATCGTTGATGGTTTCGCCTTCGATGCGGATGCGGACATATTCATCGATCAGCATCGGGCGGCCTTCGCCGGAATAGGGCAGGTCGGCGGTCAACAGGAGGCGCGCCATGCGCCCCTTGGTAGATAGGCCGGGCAACAGCCGATGGGTTTGCGCGGCGCGGGTGGTGCCATCGGAAAGCGTGAGGGTGGCGGCGTAGGGCTGCCGGCCGAGCTGCGGAAGGGGGCCGAGGGCGCTGAGCGGGATCGAGGCGCGGACGAAAAAGCGGTCGGTCGCGGCCAGCTCGACGAGCACCTTGGAGGACTGCGCATAGTCGCCGACGTCGGCGGTTTCCGAAACCACCACGGCGTCGAACGGCGCGCGGATCTTGGTGCGCGCAAGGTTGAGCTTCGCGGATTCAACGGCGAGTTCGGCGCTCTTGACGTTGGCCTCGGCTGATTTGAGCTGGGGTTCGCGCAGCATGAGGTCGCGGTAGCTTCCTTCCTGCTCTTCGTCCATGAGTTCGAGCTCGTGGCGAACGACGTCCTGCTGGCCTTCCTCGATGCGGTAGTTGCTTCTGGCGGTGAGCAGGGCGGCCTCGGCCTTGGCGAGCGCAAGTTCGTAGTCGGTCGGTTCAATCTCGACCAGCACGTCGCCTTTCTTCACGAGCCCGCCTTCGACCAGGCCGGGGGCGACCGCCACGATGCGGCCGCTCACTTCCGGCTGCAGGGCGGCGCTTTGGTCGGCCGCAACGGTGCCGAGACATTCGACGGCGTGGGTCTGGTCGGTGGTTTTCATTTTCTGTGTTTCGACCACGGGCACCATCGACGACATGGCCCGGCGGCGCTGGGCCTCGGGCTTGTTCTTAACGAAATAGCGCGCGGCCAGGAAGCCTCCGGCAATGAAGGCGAGGCCGATGATTATGGATACGATACGGCGGGTTGCGTTGTTCATTTTTCTTCCTCCAGCATGAATGTCCAGTCGCCCCCGAGGGAACGGTAAAGTTGAATACGGTCGCCGAGCAGGTCGGCCTTGGCTTGCACATGGGTGATCTCGAGCGACTCGCGCGCGACGATGGCGGTGAGCGCGTCGAGGAACGGCAGGGCGCCGCGCTGGTAGCGGCGGATCGATTCCGACTCGCTGTTTTGCGCGGCTTCGTACTGCTTGGCGACCGCCTCGACATATTCGGTCTGGTGGCGTTCGCTGTTGAGTGCGTCCTCGGTTTCCTGGATGGCTTCGAGCACGGCCAGGCGGTAGGCCGCGATGCGCTCGCGAGAGACGGCGTAGGTTCGGTCGACCTCGGCCTTGCGTGCGCCGCCGTCGAGCAGCGGGGCGAGCAGGCTGGCGGCGAGGTTGGAGGCCCAGTCGTCGAAGAGTTCGTCGATCTCCTCACCGCTGGTGGTGATGTTGCCCGTCAGCGAAATGGAGGGCAGGCGCGCGGCACGCGCGACGCCGACACTCCAGTCGGCCGACTCGAGCCTAAGGCGGGCGGCCTGCAGATCGGGGCGGTTTGCAAGAAGATCGACTGGAAGCCCGGCCGCCGGCTGGGGTGGGGGGGAAGGCAGCGGTTCGGGTTCCAGTCGAAGATCGGTTCCGGGAATCTTGCCGATGAGGACGGCAAGGGCGTTTTCGGTTTCCTTGATGCGGGCGCGCACGGGCGGCATGCGCGCTTCGGTCGCCGCCACCTGCTGGCGCTGCTGGAGCACGGCGAGCGAAGTGGCCTGCCCGGATTTGTAGCGGCGCTCGATGGCGGTGAGCTTGTTGCGGTTGGAGTCGAGCTGGCTTTCGTAGATGCGCAGCGCCTCGGTCTGCGCCTGCCAGGTGAAGTAGGAGACGGCCAGCTGGGCGGAGAGGCTCATGCCGGCGGTCTGCAGATCGAACCGGGTTGCTTCGTAGGTCGCGAGCGCGGCGCGTTCGCCGGACTTGAGCTTGCCCCACAAGTCCAGCTCATAGCTGGCGTAGAGGCCGAGCGTAAAATCGGGGGTGGTGGAGCTGTTGCCGGTGTTGTTTAGGTTGGATTGGTAGCGGGATGAGGCGGAGGCCTTGCCATCGAGCTGCACCTTTCCGGCGGCGCCGCTTTTGCGGGCGGTGGCTTCGGCTTGCTCGAGGCGGGCGTAGGCCTGCTCCAGCGAGAGGCTGCCCGCGAAGGCTTCGGCCATCAGCCGGTCGAGCTGGGCCGAGCCGAAGGCGTTCCACCATTCGGTTTGCAGCGCGGCGCTGCCGGATTGGGCCTTGAACTGTTCGGGGGTTTGTTCCTTCAGCAGGTCGTCCTCGCGCCCGGGTTCGAGCGTGGTGCAGGAGGCGACAAGCAATGTGGCGGATAGGGTGAGGAGGGGTTGGGTGAGTTTCATTGTCTTAAACCTTTTTTTACTTCCCGGAGTCCGCCAATGGCGAACGCTTCCACCTGTTGGATCACCTGTTCGGAATCGAGATCCGTTGGAAATTTTTTTCTGAGCGTTGGATTGTCGCGGTGTTTCTGATATCCGGCGTTCATGGAAATATGCACGCCCATGAAGTTGACCGTGGCGACGCTGAGCTGGGCCTCGCTGACGGGGTGTTCGAGGAAATCGGCGATGGCGGCCCGCACGCGCAGGCGGTTGGGGCGGAGGTAGGTGATGAAGAGTTCTTCGTGGAACGGGGTGAGCTCATTCATTTCGCGGTGGATGAGCTGGGGAAAGAGGCCGGCGGGGCCTTTGGCCATGATGCGCTCGATCCGCGAGCGCAAGAACTGCCGGAGCCAGGTCTCGGCACCGGTTTCCTCGTGCGATTCCGGCACCGGGAACCGTTCGTTGGCCGCCCGGGAAAGATAGGCCCAGACTTCCTTGTAGAGGTTGCCCTTGTCGCCAAAGTGGTAGTTGACCGCTGCAATGTTGGCATCGGCCTGTTCGCAGATTTCGGCGACGGTGGTTTTATGGAATCCCTTTTCAGCAAACATGGAGCTGGCCGCCTCGATCAATCGTTCTTTTGTTGTTTGGTTTTCCGCCATGTTTCAAATGTCCGTTTGAATTAAGGATGGAAAACGTAGGGGGTTCGTGATTTATTGTCAACCGGTTCAAAGAAATATTTCAAATGGACATTTTAAACGGGGTGAAAAAGAAAGCCCCGCCCGGTGGGGAGGGGCTATGGGCGAAGGCCTCGGCTATTTCTTCGTGCAGCTCGGGCACGCGGTTTTCTTGGCGGCTTCGGCTTTCTTGGCTTCGCAGGCCTTGCAGGCTTTTCCATCCTTGCAGGCGGTGCATTCGGTTTTGGCTTTGTCGCCCTTCTTGGCTTTGCATCCGCAAGTATCGCAAGCAAATGCGGAACTTCCGGCCATCATCAGTGCGATTGCAACGATGCTCATTGTTCTCTTCATGGTGCTACTCCTTATGGGTTGGGTTTCTACTACCTATTGCCGCGGGTGTTACCGGTGTGACGTTATGAATCCACTTTATGCTCCAAATCGAAGGAGGTGGCCGCCAGCATGCGGCGTCCGTCCTGCTCAACCAAGTCGCCTTCCACCAAAACCGGGGTCGGCCCACGGCAAAAGTGCCGCATTTTCATGTCCATTTCCGGATTGTCGACGAGATAAACGATTTCGGTACGGCCTTTATTGTCCACATACCGGATGGCCCTGAGGTGTTTTTCGGTTTGGTGCAGTGTGCAATGGGTGCAGACGCATTCCCCGTGGACGTGCAGGTGGACGTGGTCGGCCATGGCGACCGGTTGCGGATCGGACGAGGGTTTCATCAATACGCTCAGGGAGAGCAGGATAACCAGTATTGCCGCGATGGCGAAAACCGGTTGCCACAGGAACGGGTTTTTCCGCTCCTTCAATTGTTTGGTCATGGAGAGTTCGAAATCGGAGGCATCTTCCTCCGCCCGCTGCCGGGTGTGGAAGGCCGCAAGGAAGGCATCCGCCGAGCGTTCCGGCGCATTTTCCTGCGACCAGACTTCCCAGATCAGCAACTGCTCGCGGAAATCCATCGCCAGGGTTTCGTCGGAACGGAGCAGATCCGCGAGTTCGGTCAGCTCGGCTTCGCTTGGCTCTCCATCGAAGTATAGCGAAAGCAGTTCGTCGTAACGCATCATGACGCCGCCTCCCCGAACTGGCTTTCCATGCACTGTCGGACGGCCATGCGAATACGCTGGAGTTGCTTGCGAACGGCCGCGGCGGTGGATTGCAGCTCGGTCGCCAGATCCTTGGCCTGCCGCCCTTGCTGGTAGCGGCAGCGCAGCAGCTCGCGCTGGGGCTCCGGCAACTTTTCCACACAGCACTTCATGGTTTCGACCGCGCGCTCACGACCGGGGTCGGGTTCATGCTTTTCAATGCCCAGGCTCAGCAGGACATCGGAAATGCCATCGTGCAGGATCCGGTAGCGCCGGGCTGATTTGGAGCGCTCGCCCATCACCTGGCGCCGGGCGATTCCCCGGAGCCATTTGCCGAAATCCTCGTCCGGCCGGAACTGGTTCTGCTTGCGGTAGGCGACCAGGAAAACCTCCTGCGCCAGATCGTCCACCCACGCCTCGTCCGCGCCCAGCGCCCGGATAAAGGCGCGCAGCCCGGCTTGATGCTCCCGCACCAGCGCATCGAAATCCAACATATGAATCACGCTCATACCCTATATTGGCGCGGGACTTTATTATGTGACAGCTAAAAAACCTGCCATGCAGACATTTCCATGCTCACTAAAAACGCCTCCCCCTCGAGGGGAAGCGCTTTTCAAGAGAACGATGAACAACAGCTATTACGCGGTTTTCGATCCACCATCATCTTTTTTCGATCCACCGCAAGCGGTTTGGGATTTCTCGCCCTTGCAGGATGAGCCGCACTCGGTCTTATCCTTGTCTGATTTCTTCGACTCGCATCCGCAACCGCTGCATGCATACGCCACGCCGCCTGCCATTATTAATGCCACTGCCACGATTCTCATTGTTTTTTTCATTTTGGTACTCCTTATGGTTTATATTCGTGAATAACAACGAGCCTTGTTCGTGCAGGGAGGTTTAACCTTTCATCATTTCCACTTTTTTTTTTGCGGCGATCTTTCATCGACCGAAAACTACATGGGAATCCATTCCTGCCAAGGCGTAGAACCCAGTCGAGAGAAGTGCGTGCCGCCCTAAATACAGACGGCGGCGAGCAGCGTCTTGCCGTACCCCGGCTACAGCACGTGCCAGCAGGCAAACAGATACAATGTCCAAAGTTGATGTAGTTCCATAATGGAACCGAACTAGGCATTTCCCGAGCCCGCATGGCGCTTCCTCCGCATCACCAGTCCGCCAATGACGGCGGTGAACGGGGCGACGGTGACGAGGCCGAAGCTGCCCACCATCGTGTTGAGCACCTCGGCGGCGACATAGTTCATGTTGAAGACCTGGACGGGCGGGATGTCCTGGCTGGTGAAAACCATGAACATGAATACATAGGAGCTGGAGTAGGCGAGCAGCAGGGTGGTGGTCATGGTGCCGATGACGGAGCGTCCGACGCGCAAGCCGGAGCGGATATGCTCCATGAAATGGATGTCGGGGTGCTTCAGCTTCACCTCCTCCATCGAGGCGGCGATGTCCATGGCCAGATCCATGACGGCGCCGGATGCGGCGAGGAAGATGCTGGCAATGAAGATGGGGGTGAGCTGGAGGTGGGCGTAGCCGCCATACATGAGGACTTCCGCGAAGGGGCGCACCGCTCCGTGAATGTGGAACAGGTGCGTGAATAAAACAGCGAGCAGGGCGGTGAGGGCGAGCCCCATGAAGGCGCCGGCAAAGGTGACGAAGCCCTTTTGCGACACGCCGCCGACCAGGAAGCTGATGGATGCGGTGAGGGCGGCCACCACGCCGAGCGCCGTCCAGACCGGGTTGTGGCCGTTGAGGAACATGGGAATCATGACCTTCCAGATCATGAGCACGGCGAAGGCGAAGGAGAGAATGGCCTTGAGGCCGGTCACGCCGGCAACGGCGACAAGGGCGAGTGCAAAGAGTGCGAAAAGGATCAGTTCCAAATGGATGCGGTAGTGCCCGAGCGTTGCGCCCATGTCCGGCCTCCCTCCGGAGGTCAGTCGATATTTCACGAGGGCTTTTTCGCCGGGCGCGTAAAGCTCGTCGATTTCGAGGCGCCCCTGGAGGTGGTTGTTCACGGTGATCGGTTCGCCTTTGCACGGCCCCGAGAGAAGGCGCCCCTTAAGCTGCTGCGTGCCGACCTTGGTGATTCCGATGGTCTGGAGTCCGGAGCTGTTCACTTCAAGGATCCGCACCGGATGGCGGAGGGCTTTCTTGTTGGCGCCGTTGTTTTCGAATCCGGTGGGGATGAACAAAAGGATGCAGCAAAGGAGCGCAAAGACAAGGGTGAGGATGAGATCGCGGGACTTTTTGAAGCATAGGGCCATCGTGAAAAATTTCCGGTTGATGAATAAGCAGACAGGGAGCCTATGGAAGGCTCCCTGCGAATACGTCGAATAAAGGATTAGAATCGCATTAGTAGTTCAGCTCGCCGTCATAATCTTTATCGACGGCCGGCAGACTGCGTGCACGCATGGCTTTGGCCAAGCGCTTGGCAATGTCGGTGTTGTCGTAGCTGCCGGTGAAGCGCCAGCCTTCGAGGCCGACGGCCATAACCGGTACCGGAACGCAGGTGTGGCTGTAGGACGTCCAGCCGAGGCCGGCTTCCTGGTTGATGATGTGCGTCAGGGTCATGACGATCGGGTTGTAGGATCCCCCATAGTTTTCATAGTCGATGGTGGTCGGGCCCTGCAGGTCGTAGCCGGTGATGGTCTGGTTGCCTTTGGATCCGCCCATGAAGCGGTCGAATGCCTCTTCGAGCAGGCTCTTCTGGTAGTCGCTCAGATAGTTTGCCGGGCTGTCCTTCGTCCACTCTTCATCGCTCCAAACCATGCCGGAGAGGGATTCGATCAGCTCGATCATTCCTGCATCGATGTCGGAGGAGGCATCCACATAGTTGGAGTCTGCCGCCTTGTACTGATACATGCCGCCGGTCATCAGTTCATAGGAGACCAGCTGGCCGTCGAGCACCTCGAAGGCGGTCTGGTATTTGGTGCCGGCGTAGCCGAGGGTCATGCCGCCGGTTTCATGGTCGCCGGTCACAGCGATCAGGGTTTCCCACGGATGCTTTTTCATGAAGTCCATCGCAACACCGACGGCTTCGTCGAATGCGAGGGTGTCCAGGATGTTGGCTTTGGCATCGTTGGCGTGGCCGGCCCAGTCGATCTTGCCGCCTTCGACGAAAATGAAGAAGCCGTCGCGGTCGCACTTCAGGCGCTCAATGGCGCATCCGGTGACTTCCGCCAGGGAAAAGTTTTCTTCCGGGTTGTCGATGGCGTAGGGCATGGCGTCGGAACCGTAGGAAACCGGAACGGAACAGATGACCTTCTGTTCCTGTGGCTGCGCCAGTGCATCTTCGACGGTGTTGACGGTTACGTAACCAGCATTGGAGAATGCGTTGCTCACTGCGATCCCGCCGGCGTTGTCGGTCTTGTCGAGCTTGCGGAAGCATCCGCCGCCGAAAAACTCGAATCCGCTCAAGGAGGCCTGGTAGCCGATTTCCGTATAGCTGTTGCGGCTGTTGACTCGTGCATAGCAGCCAGCCGGAGTGGCGTGCGGCAGCGATACGCTGGAGATGATGCCGATGGCTTTGCCTTTTTCCTGCGCAACTTCGGCGATGCTCAGGTAGGAGGTGTCGAGGTCGGTGTTGCGGCCGATTACGCCCGGAGCGGTTTTTATGCCACAGCAGAAGGCGGTGGCCGCAGCGGCAGAGTCGGTGATGAACTGCGTGTCGGCAAAGGTGGTGGAAACACCTGCAATCGGCAACTGGCTCATGTTCAGGCGATTCTCCGTTTTCATCAGGTCAGCCGGGTTGTCCGGGTTATCGCCGTTCATGTGGGTCTTGTAGGCTTCGGCGGCCTGGATCTGGACGCTGGCCATGCCGTCGCCGACGAAGAAGAACACATACTTCGGCCCATTGCGGAACCGGGCTTCGGCGGAACCCGCTGCGAAAAGTGCCGCAACGGCACAGGATGCGGCAACGCCGCGCGTAATCATCGATTTCATTTTATTTCTCCCTTGGTTGGTTCGTCGCTTGTTATACCAGCCTTTGGCATTCGGTTGCCTCCGGCGGTTCTTCCATACAGGCCCCTACCCTTGGTTCCTGTAGGTGTCTGCGAGATCCGGGGCTCCCTATGCGGAGCCTCTCCCCGTCACTCGTGGTAAACCATCAGCACGTTGTGTTAATGGCGGGTAAGCAATATGCGTAAAGATAGAGAGGAATTTGTACGCGTTGCCTCAAAAATAAATGACACCGTAGAGGTGCGGATGAGGAGTCGTTTGACTGCATTAATGGGTACCCTCTAATTCGGGGGTTGTCAAGGTGGGGAGGCAGTCGGGGAACCCGGGTTCCCCGACTGCGGCGGACTCGCCGGTTTTCTTCATTTTTTCGATCTTGCGACGTCGGCGCTGGATGCGATTGCCCAGCTCGAAAGGGTCGAGCGTTTCGTATTCGCGTTGCAGAGCAGCCTCCTGTTGTTCGCCAAGGATGCCGCTGACCTTCAGGCGGTCAAAGGGCGTGGCGGGGGCATCGTATTTCTTTTTGTACCGGCTTTTGACGCGAACCTTGCTTTTTAGCTTGAACGAGGGTTTGAAGAAGTTGTTGAGCCGTTCCCAGTCGCGGTAGAGTGCGTTGAGCTCTCTGATCATGGCCGGGTTGTCGAGCCGGTCGTAGCCGAGCAACTCGCGCACGTGCGTCCAGTTCTTTTGTTCGACATGGGCGTTGTCGTTCTTGTGGTACGGTCTGCTGCGTGTAAAACAGACGGGCTGTTTGCGTTGCAGGAAGTAGCGCGTGAGATGGTGGTTGAGGAACTCGCTGCCGTTGTCGCAGTCGAAGCCCAGGATGGCGAAGGGCAGCTTGTTTTCCACGTCGTGGGTTTGGTGCATCACGCCTTCAGCGCCTTTGTTCCAGACCGCGCGGGTTACCGTCCAGGTGCTTATGATGTCCGTATAGGTGATCGACCAGATGAAGTCCCCGCTCATCGATCCGCCACAGTGGGCTACTGTGTCGGCTTCGAGATAGCCGGGCCGGTCGATGTCCTCGGTGGAGGTGCGGATTGGGATCTGATTCTTGAGCAGCGAGCCGGGCTTGGTACCGGTATTGCGCCTTCGCTGGTACTGCGCTTTGAAGGGTTTGAGCACCCGGTCGATGCTTGCCGGGCTGATTCTCAGTAGCTTTTCACGGCATTCGGTCGATAGCGGTTCGTAATGTTTTTCATAGTGCTTCAGCCAATGTGGCATAGCAGGCTTGAGGCGCTTCCCGCACAGTTGTCCAGAACGAAGCCACAGAGTTTTGAGGGTCTTGCGCAATTCAGCAGAGTCGTACTCGCCTTTGCGGCCGCGTTTGCCCCTGGAGGGCGTAAACGAGTCGTTGAGCAGCTTGGTGGCATGCTTGCGATCATAGCCGCATACCGCGCATACTTCATCGAGCAACCGGGTCTTGTAGGCCTTTTCCGCGCGCCTATAGCGGCGTTTTTGTACCGCGATGTATTCCATTCTGGTTTCGCAACTCATCTCTTTCATCCTCCCTGTATACAGGGTGTGATTTTTTGTGAGTCAACGAATCCTTTCCGCCCGCATCCTATCGGATGCTTCGGTGTCATTTAATTTGAGGCAACTCGTGTAAGCGGTGTTGGTCTGGTGTTAGTTCAATATTTCCGGGTAAATAGGTATGTTAATACGAGTTTTGTTTTTTTAGGAAATGCGCACGTTGTCGCTAACCCTTGTTTTATATCCGAAACGGTTTTTAAAGCGTGAGGAATCGGCGTAGGGTTCGCGCCCTATGCAACCCGATGGAACAGAGTCCCGCCCGTTTGGCGGCTGGCGCGAGCTGATGCGGATCGCCTGGCCGCTGATCATTAATTCCGGCACCTTCGCCGTGCTGAACTTTTGCGACCGGCTGTTTCTTTCGTGGTACGGCGAGGCGGAGTTCCGCGCGTCGTTGCCCTCGGGCATTCTGTTTTTCACGTTGGTGTGCGGCTTCATGGCGCTGGCCGGGTTCACCAATACCTTCGTGGCGCAGCTGTGGGGCGCGGGCGACAAGGAGGGGTGTGCCAGGGCCACCGCCCAGGGCATCATCTTTTCACTGCTTTCCATTCCGCTCATCATGGCGCTGATGCCGGTCGGGCTGTGGTTCCTGCGGATCAGCGGGCACGGGCCGGAGGTGCTGGCGCTCGAAGAGCAATATTTCAAGATTCTCATGTGGTGCGGTGGCGGCATGACGCTCAGTTCGGCCTTGAGCAGTTTCTTTTCCGGGCGCGGCAAGACCTTCGTCATCATGACCTGCAATATTGCCGCCAACGGGATCAACATTGTTTTGAACTATGCCATGGTGTTCGGTAAATGGGGCTTCCCCGAAATGGGGATTGCCGGAGCGGGATGGGCGACCGTCATCGGTTCGTGGATCAGTCCCTTGATTTTTGCGCTGCTCTATTTTGGCAAGCCGATTCGCGCCGAGTTCCAAACGCTGAAAAACCTGCGCTACAATGCATGGCTCTTCAAACGCATGATCCGCTTCGGCCTGCCCTCCGGCATCCACTGGTTCCTGGACGTGGCGGCGTTCACCGTGTTTGTCCTGCTCGTCGGCCGCATGGGGCCGATTGCGCACATCGCCAGCAACATTGCCTTGAGCATCAACCTGATCGCCTTCATGCCGATGATCGGCATGGGCATGGCCGCCTCGATCCTGGTGGGGCAATACCTCGGGCGGAACCAACCGGAATACGCCGAAAGGACGGGCTGGCTGGCCTTGAAGATCGGGATCGGCTACATCGTCTTCATCGGCATCACCTTCCTGTTGTTCCCGGGCTTCTACGCCAATGTCTTCGAGGGCGATGCCGCCGGCTCCGTCCCGTTCGATGAGCTTTTGACGGCCGTGCGAATCCTGCTGGTGATGCTTGCCATCTGGGGCGTCGCCGATGCCTCGGCCCTCATTCTTTCCGGCGCGCTCAAGGGCGCCGGCGACACCCACTTCGTCATGTATTTCCAATCGGCCGTCGCCTGGGGTTTCCTGGTGGCCGGGCAGCTGGTGCTGGTGCTGGTGCTCAAGACCAACATCTACATCAGCTGGGCCTGGACGCTGCTCTACATCGTCATCCTCGGTGTTGGCTTCGCCCTGCGCTTCCGCACCGGCCGATGGAAAAGCATCGACCTATTGGATCGTCGCCCCAGCGTTGCTGGTGGCGAAGACCAGACGCTAGGCACGAGGCAATAGGCTCCAGGAGATAAAAAGCCGGCGGGCTGTGAGCTTCGTTGCTGGAAATGGAATATCATACTTATGCAAGTAGGATAAACCATCCCCTCCCGTAGATCGGTCTCCGTGATGCGAGCGTCCGCGTTCTTTTGAGGGGTGTTCACGTTGGTTCAGGGATTGCGCTTTCCGGCCTGGGCGAATGCTCATGGCCGACCATCCGGTCCAATTTTCCTTCAGGGGGACAATGATCGCGATCTTTGTGAAATATAGAGACAATAATGTCGAAAAGGGTGCTATGAGAACAGAAGTGTCATAATTGTCGAAAAAATCAAATGCGGCCCAGAATTTGTTAGTGTTTGATTAGACGTTGTTTATGTCGTCTGCCGGGCGGTGGCACACCTTTTGCAAAAGAGGTTCACGTTCCACCACTGAGGGTGGTTCGATCGATTGTGTAACCTTTGGAGGATGCAAAATGAAAAAACTAATGAAAGCCGCGATGTTGATTTTCGCGCTCTGCGCCATCGCCTTGCCGATGGCCACCCTGGCTGAAGAGGCAGTCGCTGAAGTAACGGCGGCGGATGCCAAGGCAGCTGCGGATAACGCCCTGTTCACCGTTAACAACACCTGGATGATGGTTGCCACTTTCCTCGTGTTTATCATGCACCTGGGCTTCGCCACGGTTGAAACCGGCCTGACCCGTGCGAAAAACACCGTAAACATTCTATTCAAGAACACCGCCATTGTGGCGATCGGCCTGCTGACCTACACGATCATCGGTTTCAACCTGATGTATCCGGGCGATAGCTGGCTGTTTGGCAAGTTCCTCGGGTTCGCCGGCTTCGGTGTAACCTGCCCCGAGGGCGCGGCCGGTCTGATCGACTATGCCGGTGGAGCCTACACCTACTGGACGGACTTCCTGTTCCAGGGCATGTTTGCCGCAACGGCCGCGACCATCGTATCCGGTGCCGTTGCCGAGCGCGTAAAGCTTGGACCGTTCCTGATCTTCTGCACGATCTATGTTGCCATCATCTATCCGTGGGTTGGTTCCTGGAAGTGGGGCGGCGGATGGCTCGACGAGATGGGCTTCTATGATTTCGCGGGTTCCACCCTCGTTCACTCCGTAGGCGGATGGGGCGCACTTGCCGGCATCATCGTCATTGGCCCGCGTCTTGGCAAATATGTCGGCGGCAAGGTCAAGGGCATCATGGGGCACAGCATGCCGCTGCTTACGATCGGCGTATTCCTGCTGTGGCTCGGTTGGTTCGGTTTCAACGGCGGTTCCGTGCTTTCGGCTGATCCGGGCGCCGTCTCCTTCGTGCTCGTCACCACCTCGCTGGCCGCGGCCGCAGGCATCATCGGTTCCATGTGCGCTTCCTGGATCATCCAGAAGCAGCCCGACCTTTCCATGGTGCTCAACGGCGCACTTGCCGGCCTCGTCGGCATCACGGCCGGTGCGGACGTGGTATCCGTTACGGCATCGATCATCATTGGCCTCATCTGCGGCGCAGTAGCGGTTGTTTCCGTAATGACCTTCGATCGCCTGAAACTCGACGACCCGGTCGGTGCCACCACCGTTCACTTGGTTTGCGGTATTCTCGGTACGCTCTTCGTGGGTGTCTTCAGCGCCGACCACAGCTTCGTCACACAGCTGATCGGTGTTCTGGCCTATGCCGCCGTCTGCTTCCCGGCCGCCTTCGTCATCTTCCTGGTATTGAAGCTGACCGTCGGCATCCGCGTGAGCAAGGAAGAGGAACTCAAGGGTCTCGACCTCGGCGAACACGGCATGGAAGCCTACCACGGATTCCAGTTCTTCACGAATGTCTAATTATGGAGGTCCAAGGTCAAAAGTCCGAACGTCAAATGTCTCCAGACCTGCGACTTTCCGACTTTCGACCTGCGACATAAAGAAAGGAACTTTATCATGAAACTGATCATTGCATACATCCAGCCCGAAGCGCTCAACGAAGTGAAGCAGTCGCTTTACGATGCCGAGGTCTTCAAAATGTCCGTCACCAATGCCATGGGCTGCGGACAGCAGAAGGGCTATCACGAAACCTACCGCGGCGCGGACATTGAAGTGAACCTGCTTAAGAAGGTTCGCCTCGAGATCGCCGTGAACGACGAATTTGTCGAAGTCACCACCGATGCGATCATCAAGGGGGCGCGTTCGGGCAACATCGGGGACGGAAAGATCTTCGTTCTCGATCTGCCGGAATGCATCCGGATCCGCACCGGGGAGAAAGGCACGGACGCCGTAGGCTAGACATCACCCATCTCTCCTCCTAGCCCCCGGCTCTCTCTCCGGGGGCGATGTGCCCGACCGTCGCGAGACGGGCGGGCATTTTTTTGGGCGGGGCGAAGGGGCTCCACTCGACCGCAGCGGACCGGGGACTGTTAAAGCCGGTCGGCCAGCTCCCACATGGCTTTCACGGCCGGGCGTTTTAGGTTGCGCTTGGCGGAGCATAGGCCGACCACGTAGGGATCGAGCCGGGGCGCATTCCCGACCACCGAGACCTCGTTTCGGAACGGGCTGCGTTCAAGGGCCAGCTGCGGAACAATTCCAACCCCGGTTCCAAGCCGTACCATGGCAATCAGTGCCTCGTTGCCCGAAACCTCGGAAGCAATATTGGGGGTAACGCCTTCTTTCCGTAGCCAGCCATCGAGTCGATGGCGTGCCGTGCCCGACTGCGGCACAACGAGGGGCAAACGTGAAAAATCGGGTTTCCTCGGCAGGTCCATGGTTTTCGGGGCAATGAAAACCAGCGGGGTTTCGGCCAGCGGCATGAATTCCATCCGGGCCTGCTTCTGGTCGGGGAGGGCGGCAACGGCGAGGTCGATCTCGCCACTCAACACCTGTTCCACCGCGCGTTCGGCGGCCCCGGTGCGCAATTCCAGCTGCACCTCGGGATACGCTGAACGGTAGGCTTCCAGCAGTTCGGGCAGCAGGCTGTAGACCGCGGTGATCGAGGCGTAGAGGGAGAGCGTACCGCCTACGGCCTTTTCTGCCGAGAGCGATTCCTGGAACTGCCGCCAGTCCTGTACTGCATTCCGGGCATAGGCCAGCAGCCGGTTGCCGGCCTCCGTGAGTGCGACGCTGCGGTTGTCGCGCAGGAACAGCGGCTTGCCCACCTCTTCCTCCAGCCGCTGGATCGTGCGCGTTAACGCAGACGGGCTCAGGTTGCACGCCCGGCTCGCCTTGCCGAAATGGAGCAGCTCGGCGGTTTTTATGAAGGTTTCTAAAGCTTGGGTTTCCATGTGCGTGATCCGTGAAACGTGAGTCGTGACTCGATTCACGTTTCAATCGTCACGGCTCACGTTCTTTTGTTTCGAAATTCGCAACACTATATGTCAAACAATTCAATTTACGCAACAAATGAATTCGCGTAGGTTCCGCCCGTTTGAATTAACCAACAGGAGCAAGAAAATGGGTCAGAATTATTTCAATACACTGCCGATGCGTCGGCAACTTCAAGAGGCAGGAACCTGCCGTTTCATGGATGCCATCGAATTCCGCCACGGCTGCGATTATGCCATGGGCAAGAAAATCGTCATCGTCGGCTGCGGTGCCCAAGGCCTCAACCAGGGCCTGAACATGCGCGATAGCGGCCTCGACGTTTCCTACACGCTGCGCGAAGCGGCCATTGCCGAAAAGCGCCAGTCCTACCTCAACGCCACCGAAAACGGCTTCAACGTCGGCACCTACGAAGAAATGCTTCCGACCGCCGACATCGTCATGAACCTTGCGCCCGATAAGCAGCACACCAATGTGGTTGAAACGGTTGTGCCGCTCATGAAGAAGGGAGCCACGTTTTCCTACGCCCACGGCTTCAACATTGTTGAAGAGGGCACGCTGATCCGCGAAGACCTCACCGTCATCATGGTTGCCCCCAAATCCCCGGGTTCCGAGGTGCGCGAGGAATACAAGCGCGGCTTCGGTGTTCCGACCCTCATCGCCGTGCACGGCGAAAACGACCCGAACAACGACGGCCTCGAAATCGCCAAGGCCCTCTGCGTTGCACAGGGCGGCCACCACGCCGGTGTTCTGGAATCCTCCTTCGTCGCCGAAGTGAAGTCCGACCTCATGGGCGAGCAGACCATCCTCTGCGGCATGCTGCAGGCCGGTTCCATCCTCTGCTTCGACAAAATGGTTGAAAAGGGCATCGATGCGGGCTATGCCGCCAAGCTGATCCAGTATGGCTGGGAAACCATCACAGAAGCACTCAAGCAGGGCGGCATCACCAACATGATGGATCGCCTCACTAACCCGGCGAAGATCCAGGCGTTCGAGCTGGCCGAGGAAATGAAGTTCATCATGCGTCCGCTCTTCGAAAAGCACATGGACGACATCTTCACCGGCGAATTCTCCAAAACCATGATGGAAGACTGGGCGAACGACGACAAAAACCTGCTGACCTGGCGCGAAGAAACCGGCAAGACCGCCTTCGAGCAGACCGAACCCGCCGATACCGAAATCACCGAGCAGGAATATTTCGACAAGGGCATCCTGATGGTCGCCATGGTCAAGGCCGGTGTCGAGCTCGCGTTCGACGCGATGGTTGAGTCCGGCATCAAGCCCGAGTCGGCCTACTATGAGTCGCTCCACGAAACGCCGCTCATCGCCAACACCATCGCGCGCAAGAAGCTCTACGAAATGAACCGCATCATTTCCGACACCGCCGAATACGGCTGCTACCTCTTCGCGCATGCCGCCGTCCCGATGCTCAAGGACTTCATGGCCCGCATCGATACCGACGTCATCGGCAAGGGCCTCGAGCTGGCCGACCTTTCGGTCGACAACAAAACGCTCGTCGCCGTCAACGCCGAGATCCGCTACCACGAGGTGGAGCTGATCGGTGAAGAGCTCCGCGACGCCATGCAAAACATGAAGTCGCTGTAAAAAACGTGGAGCGGGCTTTCCTGCCTGCTCGATTCGCGAAAGGGCAGGCTGGCAAGCCTGCCCCTCGTGCCCAACGCCTCTCCCTAAACGGAGGGGCGTTTTTTGTTGGGGAGGGCAATGTCCGGAAAAAATTGTCGTATTTCGTGCAACTGTCCCAGTCGCATTTGGTTGCAAGCAATACGACCAGTCCGATCCCGTTGATCCGACAAATCTTTCCGCATAGATTCATTTTGACGAATTGTGCAAGTCGTTGAACTAAAGCTGGTTAACTTGCCCGGAAAAGCTGGCACACCTTGTGTTCATAGCGAGGTACCCATTTGACGGGGAAGTCAGCAACACAAGGAGTATGGAAAATGGCAAAGAAAGAAGTGGAACGGCTGTTGATCGCCGGGGGTGAAAGCTACGACGTGCGGTTGAAATACGATACGCTCGAACCCAAATCGGCATTCGTAGAAGCGGCCAACAAGGAAGGCTACGATTTCACCGAGCCCGAGCTCGATGAAGTCCTGCGCGAATCGGGCGACGATTTCGCCTCGTTCGGCAATCCGCGCAAGCGTGGCATTTGGTGGTTTTAGTTTTCGGCGGGATAACAGGGGCTGCTGGACATGGAGCCGTGGCCTCCCTGTTATCCTATCGAAACCAAACAGGACGGGCGGGTGACTCAGTATTGATATATAATTATGGCTCTTTATAATAATAAATCGAAATTATAATTGAGGCTGTGCGAAAAACGGATAGAGTTTCGTATTGATAATAACGTGGTCATGTATTTGAGGGAAAAGGAGGGTACATTGGACACGCACAGCCAAATCGTTAGGATCAATAGCCGGTTCGGGTTGCACATGCGGCCTGCTGCGGAAATTTCCAAAGTGGCATCCAACTTTGATGCTATCGTGGTCTTTTATAAGGGTGTCCGCATTGCGCATGCGCATAGCGTGGTTGAAATGCTGATGCTCGGGGCATTCCATGGCGATGAACTCAAGATGACCTCGGTTGGAAGCGATGCGAAGGAAGCGCTTAAGGCCATCGCCGATCTACTCGCGGATTATTCCGACGATCAATCGCCGCAGGATATAGACTCCGAAGCCGCCTGATCGCTTTCCAATGGCTGAAACCTTTCCTTTGCATTCCCGGTTGTCGTAGGCTGATGCCTTTCAACCAGGGGAACCATGAAAGTCTACAACGATTGCATCCCATGTTTTGCGCGCCAGGGCGCAGAGGCCGCGCTCGCCTACGCACCGGATAATCCCGAAATACAACAGGAAATCTTGCGGACGGTGCTGAGCATTTCCGCCGAGGGCGACTACGGGAAAAGTCCGCCGGAAGTGGCCGCCGAATATTTCCGCGCCATCGTCGAGTTGACCGGTGTGGCCGATCCCCATGCCGCAGCCAAGGCTCGTTCGAACCAGGAAGTGCTCAAGCTCCTGCCGCAATTGCGCAAGGAGGTGGAGGAATCACCGCGTCCATTGGAAACCGCCCTTCGCATGGCGATCGCCGGCAACATCATCGATTTCGGCACGCCCCATGGCCAAAAGGACAATGGTCTGATGGAGGTGATCGAGCACGCCGTCGGGTCGGACATGTGCATGGACTCTTTCGCGGCGTTTGTACAACGCGCCGACGACGCCAAGCTGATCCTGTATTTGGGCGACAACTGCGGCGAGGCGGTGCTCGACCGCCTGCTGATCGAACAACTTCCAACCGAAAAGGTGGTTTTCGTTGTTCGTGGGAAGCCGATCCTGAACGACATCACCCCGGCGGAAGTTGACCAGGTTGGAATCGACCGGGTTTGCCGGGTGGTGGACAACGGTTCGGACGCGCCCGGAACCATCCTGGATCAATGCTCGCCCGATTTCCGTGCCTTGTTCGACCAAGCCGACATGATTATTTCAAAAGGGCAGGGCAACTTTGAAACGTTGCAGGAAAGCGGACGCGAAATCTTTTTCCTGATGAAGGTCAAATGCGACGTGGTGGCCCTTGAAACGGGATTGCCCCTGGGCAGCATCTATTTCCAACGGTCGAAAGGCGCATGAGACGCAGGGCGGTCATCTCGCTGTTGCTTTTGGTTCCCGCTCCGTCTGTCGGGGTGTTGTTCGGCATGATGCTCTATCCCGATGCCGCGATCGGCAGGGCCGTTTTCATGTTTTCGAAAGTTTGGTTGCTGCTGTTTCCGGCGGTCTGGTTCCTCGGTGTTGATCGGCATCTGCCGGCTAAGGGGAAAACCGACCCCGGCGGATACAAAATGGGGCTGGGCAGCGGGTTGTTCATTAGCGTGTTCGTGGCCGGATCCGCATGCCTGCTGGGTACGCAATGGATCGATGGGGATTTCTTCAAGGAAATGATGAAGGAAGTCGGCCTCGACCATAAACCGCTCTATCTGGGTGCGGCGGCCTACTGGATCTTGATCAACTCCGTGCTCGAGGAATATGTCTGGCGCTGGTTTGTGGTGCGCCAGTTCGAAAAGGTCCTAAGCCGGATGGGTGGCATCGTGGCATCGGCCATATGCTTTACGATCCACCACTATCTCGCGATGCAGCTTTACTTCAGCTCGACGGTAGCGGCCATCTGTTCGTTTTTCATCTTCATCGGCGGCGTCTGGTGGTCGTGGATGTTCGTGCGCTACAAGACCATCTGGCCCGGCTGGCTATCGCATGCCTTGGTCGATATCGCCGTCTTCGGAACTGGCTACTGGCTGATCTTCGGCTAGGTCCGTTCCCCTTAAGGTGACATCCAAATTGACGATCGTGCAAATGGATGTCACCCCCCGGGTGGGGAAGGGTGATTCCATGCCGGAGAATCCAAGCTGTTGATGAGCTTTTCCGAGCCGGCGCCGCAGGAGATGACCGAACGCATGGCGTCCTCCACGGTTACATCCACCGGATGAACATATTGCTCGTTGAGGTGGTAGATGAAGCCTGAGGTTGGGTTCGGTCCCGTCGGCACGAAAACCGTGACCGTGCCATTGTCGTGGCGGTCGGTGATGAAGGCCGTCACCTTGGTTTCGTTCTCGAAAATCCGTACGAGGGCAACCGAAGAAAAAGGCGATTCCTTTTTGCCGAGGAACTGGTTCACGGTCTCCTTCACCATCTTGTAGCCTGGTGCCTTGCTCAGCACGCTGTCTTCGAATCCGTTGTAGATCCATTGGCCAAGCCGGGTGCGCACGAACAAGCCGACCAGAAAGCAGCCCATCACGATCACGGTTAGCACGATGGCCGTCGCGATCATCTGGTCGTACCGGTCGGGCAGGGGAATCGTGCTAACCACCAGGTCGGTCAGCGGCTTGATGCCGCTCCCCACCATGCCGAACAGCCACCGGAAGGCGAAAATGAGAATGATCGTTGGCAGGATCACGATCACACCACCGAGAATGGTCGTTCTGAAAAAGTTCTTGGTTCGTTTAAGCATGCAAGTTCCCGTTTGGACTGAAGGGGAGTCAACCACGAAGGCACAAGGAACACAAAGCAGAAAAGCTTCGTGAACTTCGTGCCTTGGTGGTTAACATCCCGTTAATTGATCCGAGGAAATGAAATGAAAATAACGTTGAATGAACGCGTGCTGGAAGTCGCGGAAGAAACATCGCTCTTCAGCCTGAGGAAGGAACACAAGCCGGATGCGGATGTGCTGGTTTATAACGGCGCTGCCGTTTCCGAAGACATTGCGCTGCACGAAGGCGACAGCGTCAACCTGATCCGGCGGGGCGAAACCCCTCCGGCCGATGAGCTCGAAGCGTTGATGGTTTCGCGCCACACCCCGGGCGTGCACGAAAAAATCAAGCAGGCTACCGTCGGCATTGCCGGGCTGGGCGGATTGGGTTCCTCCGTTGCCGTGGCGCTCGCCCGCATCGGGGTGGGGCGCCTCATCCTGGCCGACTTCGATGTGGTCGAACCGAGCAACCTCAACCGACAGCAATATTTCATCGACCAGATCGGCCAAGCCAAGGCGGATGCCCTTGAAGCCAACCTGAAGCGGATCAATCCGTACGTCGGATACGAAACCCATTGCCTGCGCATCACCCCCGAAAACATCAACGGCCTTTTTGGCCCGGTGGACGTCATGGTCGAGGCCTTCGACCGCCCCGACCAGAAGGCCATGCTGCTGCAGTCGTTCAAGGGCGCGCCGATTGTCGCCGCCTCCGGCATGGCGGGCTATGGCTCCGGCGAAACCATCGGCGTGCGCAAGCTCGGCGAGCGGATCTTCATTGTCGGCGACCTCGAAACCGGCGCCGCTCCCGGGTGCGGCCTGATGGCGCCGCGCGTCGGAATCGCCGCCCACATGCAGGCGAATGTGGTGCTGCAACTCCTGCTCGGGGAACCGCAAAGCGTCTAATTCGATTTCACGGCCGTCAATTTTAATTAGACGCTTTTGGAGAGGAACAGGCCCCCGAGTCCAATCAGGACCGTGCCGCAGACGATGAAGACGACGCGGTACACCATCGGAGGGCAGAGTTTCCGGCCGACCGAAACGCTGAACGACACAAAGCTGTACCACGCAAGATCGGCCAGGATGTGGCCGAAATAGAAACTGAGCAATCCGGCGATGCCGGACTGGATGGATTGCGTCACGAAGCCCATGCCGATGGTGACCCACCAGATAATCCAATAGGGATTGGTGACGCTCAGCACGATGCCCGCCCAGATCGGCCCATAGGGGGTTTCCGCCCCTTTTGCGTTGAGGGCGTCGTGGGTGCTCTTCTTGTTTTGAATGATCATGGTGCCGCCCATCCAAAGCAGCACGGCGCCACCGGCAACGAGGAACACCTTCGTCACAACCGGGTGCTGGAAAAACGGGCCGAGCCCCGCGAAGATCAAGGCCAGCAGCATGATTTCGAGCACGGCGTGCCCCAGTACGATCAGTGGTCCGGCCTTGAAGCCGCGCTTGAGGGTTTCGCTGATGGTGACCGTCAAGACCGGTCCCGGGGCCATCGCCCCCGAAAGCCCGACCACAAACGCGCCCGCGAAAATTGTCAGCAGGGAAAACATGGGGTATAGCTTATGCAACGAGTCGGGAGATGCCGAATGAAAAAGAGCCTGTTCAACAACATACCGGACGCCTTGCCCAACGAATGGGTCGAGGTTCTTGCGGAAAGCGCCGATGTCCGGATCGAGCGGATTGTTTCAGATGGCCACGCTTCGCCCGATGGCTTCTGGTACGACCAGGGGCAGGACGAGTGGGTCTTGCTGGTTTCGGGTTCGGCGGTGTTGACGTTCGAGGACGAAACGGTTGAACTGAATCCCGGCGACCACATCATGATTCCCGCCCGTCGGCGGCATCGTGTTGAGTCCACGTCGTCTACTGAAAAAACCATTTGGCTTGCGGTATTCCATGAAAACGACCCGATTTGAATTTGGAGAATACGACGTGCTGGCGGTGCCGGTGCTGTTCGATAATTTTGTTTATCTCGTCTGCCGCGAAGGGCGGGCGGTGCTGGTGGATGCGGGGGAGGCGAAGCCGGTCTTCAAAACGCTGGAACAGGAAAACCTTCGGTTGACCAACGTTTTGATCACCCATGCGCACCATGACCATGTTGGCGGGTGCAGGGCTATTGTCGACCGGTTGGGGGTGCAGTCGACCAGTCCCGGTGTCGAGGCCGGCGAGTTTGAGTTGTTGGGAACGCCCTGCCATGCCCTTTCAACCCCCGGGCACATGGCGGTGCACAAGTGCTACCATTTTCCGGAACTCGGAATCCTGTTTACCGGCGACACGATCATCAACGGGGCCTGCGGCCGGATACTTGGGGGGACGGCCGGGCAATATTATTCCAGCCTCCAGGCAATTTGTGAACTACCCGACGAAACCCGCTTGTTCGGAGGACACGACTATCTCGTGGAAAACATGGAATTCGCCCTCTCCACCGAGCCGGACAATCCGGACATGCTCGCCCGTCGGAATCTTTACCAACAAGATCCGGCCCGCGCCATTTTTGCCCCATTGGCGGAAGAGAAGAAAACCAACCCGTTTCTTCGCGCCGGATCACTGGAGGAGTTCATCGAGCTTCGAAGCCGCAAAGACCGTTTTTGATGGGGCTTCCGTCAGTCAATCTTGCGGGCGCTCCAGTTGCCGGAGAATCGTTCTTCCGGTGGCCCTGGATCATAATACGAAAACGTTCCGCTCATGGATGTCCCGCTGCCGATCTTCCCGTCCAGGCGGAAGGTTGTTCCATCGTCCAGCTCGATATCCAGGTCGATGGAGTTTCCGGAGACCGTGAAGGTCATGCCTCCGTAGGAGAAGGTGCCTTCCGGAACCACCCCGCCTTCGCCGGGCAGCTCGATGGTCTCGGTCATGGTTGGATAACCGGAGGCCGTAGCTGATAGTTCCCACGTTCCGGCCTCGAGGGAAACCGGATCATCATTGTCATCGTCGTTGCATCCGACGAGTCCCGCCAGGAAGCAGGCGCCAGCCAACAGCACAAACGCCTGTTTCGCAAAGTTCCGCCATTTCATATGTGCCTTCATTCCGTCCTCCACTGCCTACAATTTCGCAACCGCACCGGCCACCGCAACCGGCCACAAGCCCTTTCTACACCCACGCGCGGAATGCGAAAGTAAAAACCGGCGGCCTCACTCCTGCCGATTGTGGATGGGAATGAAAAAAGACCCAATTTTCATTAGTTGCTTCGACTGTTATTGTTGTAACCATCATCAACCAAGTGGTTTGTTTTAGTCTCAGTGAATAGGAGCATCGTATGAATCTTTCAAGCGGCATCATCATTGCAGCCTCACTCCCGCTTCTAATTCCAACTTCCTATGCAAAACCGGAAAAGTCGGCCGGGCAATCAAAGGAAATCGAGGTTTCCCTAAAGGGGATTATTGAGCGGGAAAATCTTCCGGGAATGGTTGCAGCCATTGCTTCGTCGGAAGGAATTGTCGCCATTGGCGCTGCCGGAGTTCGGAAGGACGGTTCACGCGAGGAGTTTACGCAAAACGATGTCATTCATCTCGGTTCCTGCACCAAGGCGATGACCTCCACGTTGCTGGCAACTTTTGTTGCGGATGGGACTATCACGTGGGAAACCACACTGATTGAGGTTATGCCGGAGCTTCGGAAACGAATCCATCCGGATTATCACAACGTGACCGTTTGGCAACTGCTCACGCATCGGGCGGGTGTTCCGGTCAACGCGAAAGACTGGTGGGCACACCCCGAGATGAAGCTTGAAAAACGACGCGTGGAAATACTCAAGGACAGCCTGGAAGATGCTCCGAAGGCAAAAAAGGGTGAGTATCTTTATTCCAACCTCGGCTACATGATCGCGGCTTGCATGGTGGAGCAAAAAACCGGGGACACGTGGGAGGAGCTGATTGAAGAGCGTTTGTTCAAGCCCTTGGATATGGACTCGGCCGGATTCGGCCCGCCGGGAAAACGCGGAAGAAAGGATCAGCCCTGGGGGCACAACAAATCAGGAAAAAAATGGAGCGCCATGCAATCCGACAACGCAGAGGCGCTCGGCCCGGCAGGCCGGGTACACTGCTCGGTTGAGGATTGGGCGAAATTCATTGCCTTGCAGTTGCCCAACGGAAAGGGCCAGGAGCTTTCTTTCGGCCGTGAACACCTGAAGAAACTGATTACCCCGGTCGGCGATTATGCCGGAGGATGGATTGTTGCAAAACGGTCGTGGGGCAACGGAGTGGTCTTGACGCATAGTGGTAGCAACACCATGTGGTATGCAACCGTCTGGGTTGCTTCCCAGTTGGACAGGGCCTTTATCGTGGTAACAAATTCCTGCGATGAGGATTCCCATGCGATCTGCGACAAAATGATTGGCGAACTGATCAGGATCAATAGCGGGAGTTGATCCCTCGCTAGAGACTCCGCTCTTTCTTGATGACGTCGTAGGCCTCGTTGATCTTGGCGAGCTGGTCGTGGGCGTAGGTCATGAATTCATCCGGCAAGCCCTTCGAGGCGAGCTTGTCGGGATGGAACTCGATGCACTTCTGGCGGTAGACCTTCTTGATTTCGGCATCGGAGGCATCCGGCGAAACCTCGAGCACCTTGTAGGCATTTTCGAGCGCATTCGCCGTGTTGCCGCGCACGCCGCCGAGCATGGCATCGATGGTGCCCGGCCGTAGACGGAACGCCCGTTCGGCCTGCAGCAAGATTTCGCGTTCGTTGGGATGCATGACGCCATCGGCCGCCGCCACCGTGTGCAGGGCCGCAATGAAGGTCATCGCGATTTGGGGGTTGAATTGCACCACGCCCGAAAGCTGGTTGAGATAGTCTTCCGCGGTGTGCGGATCGTCCTTTGCGCGGCGGAAGATGCCGATGGCCTGCTCGCGCATCGGGCCGGTATAGCCGAAGCGCGCCATGATCTGCTCGACCGCCTGGATTTCGTCCTGCGTAATCTGTCCGTCGGCCCGCGCCATTTTGGCCAGGCAACCGAAGAAGGCCACCTGGAAGGTCTGGGCCGTTGCCTTGATCCGGTCGGCGCCTTTGTCGAACTGATGGCCGAGGCCAACCCCCACCACCGCGCCGATGGGCCCGAGCAATGAGCCGAGCACCCCTCCAATGATTTTACCTGTCCATGCCATGCGAGCGCTCCGTGACGATTGATTCGTGAAAAGTGCGCATACTAGCGTAATGGCTGGCGGTTTCAACGCGAATCGGGCAGGGTGCCGGCCTATGAATGAACAACCCAACAATCCGCTGCACGGCATTACGCTCGAAAAACTGCTCAACCGCCTGGTCGACCACTATGGCTGGGACGAGCTGGGGCGGCTCATCGATATCCGCTGCTTCAACTGGGAGCCGAGCATTAAATCGAGCCTGAAGTTCCTGCGCAAAACCCAGTGGGCGCGCGACCAGGTGGAAGAGCTTTATTTAAGCACCCGGTTCGAAGATTCGTGATTCCGTCATCCAGGCAAATCGGAAGGCGATGAAAGAACGCCTGTTATTCAGGATGGACGTCGAGCAGGTCTCTGACGGCGGAAAGAAGTACATCGAGGGGAACGGGTTTTTCAAAGACGTAGCGGGCGCCGAACATCTTGGCCTGATTCAGGAAGTTGATCGGCATGCTGCGCATGCCGCCGGAAATCGCAATGATGGGCAGCTCTTCGGCGGTCTTGCGAATCGCAAGGAGGATTTCAAGCCCGTCCATTTCCGGCATCAGGATGTCGGTAATGATGAGGTCGGGCTTCTCCTGCCCAATGATGCGCATGCCGATCTTTCCGTTTTCCGCCTGCAAGACTTCATAGCCTTGTTTTGCCAGGAACTGGGAAAAAAGCTTCTGCACGGTCGGATCGTCGTCGATGAGCAATATTCTTTTCATTCATACACCCTCGCCTTTGTACTCTTGAATCAATTTCCCGACCATGGCGGTTAGGTTGGAAATAGTAAACGGTTTGTTCATGAATAGGTAGTCCCTGTCTTCCAGGTGCTGCCAGCGGACGTGCTGGTCGCGGTATCCACTGAGCAGCAGCACGGGCAGGGCGGGGTTTCTCTTCCGCAGTTCATCGGCCAGTTCGTCGCCCCGCAGGCCGGGGAGTTCCATATCGCTGACCAGCAGGTCGATGTTGCCATCCACATCCCGGAAATGTTCCATGGCCTCTTCGGCGCTGATGGCGAGGATGGGATCGTGTCCTGCGTTTAGCAAAATTTCCATACCCATGGTGGCCAGCTCGGGATCGTCCTCCACCAGGAGGATGGTTGCGCGGCCATGTGCCTGATGGCGGTGTGCCGGTTCTTCCGGGGATGCTGGCGAGGCCGCGATCGCCGGGAAATAGATCTTGAAGCAGCTCCCCTTTCCGGTTTCGCTGTAGACGTTGACCCATCCCTTGCTTTGCTGGGCGATTCCGTACACGACGGACAGCCCAAGCCCTGTCCCTTCGCCAACCTCCTTCGTGGTGAAGAACGGTTCGAACAACCGTTTTTTGGTGTCTTTGTCCATCCCGCAGCCGGTATCGGTGATCGAAAGGCACACAAAGCTTCCCGCCTGGGCCTCGGGAATGAGTGCGGCATCTTCGGGCTGGAACGTGCCGCTGTCGGTCGAAATGGTCAACCGTCCGCCTTCCGGCATGGCGTCGCGCGCGTTAACCGCCAGATTGATGATGACCTGGGTCAGCTGGCCGGGGTCGGCATGGATGGGGGGCAGTTGCTGCTGAAGATCCAGGACAATGTCGTATTTTTCGCCCAGCAACATGTTGAGCAAGGCCAGGGCGTCATGGACGGTGTTGTTCAGGTCCACGGTTTCGAAATGGGAGGGTTGCTTCCGGCTGAAGGTCAGCAGCTGGCGCGTCAGCTGAGCCGCTCGCTTGGCCGCCTTGTGGATCTCCACGGCTCCGTCGTATTCCGGGGATTGGGCATCGAGTTCCATCTGCAGCATCTCGCTGAAGCCCATGATGCCCTGGAGGATATTGTTGAAGTCGTGGGCGATGCCGCCGGCCAGCTGCCCGACGGCGTCCATCTTCTGGGCCTGCCGCAACTCTTCCTCCCGGATCAGCTCTTCGGAAATGTCGCGCTTGACGGCCACGTAGTTGGTAATGGTTCCGGTGGCATCCTTCACCGGGGCGATCGAGGCTTCCTCGGTGTAGAGCGTGCCGATTTTCCGGCGGTTGACGATCCGCCCCTCCCAGATCCCTCCCGAAGCGATGGTATCCCAGAGATCGGCATAATAGGCTTCGTCATGCTCCCCGCTGCTGAGCATATTCGGGTTCATCCCAAGAACCTCTTCCCGGGCAAAGCCGGAAGCCCGCTCGAAGGCGGGGTTCACATATTGGATTCTTCCCTCCAGATCAGTAATAACCACGGTCTCCGGCGACTGCTCAATGGCCGTGGATAGGCGTAGCAGCTCGTTTTCGGATGCCCTGCGTTCGCTGATATCCTCGAACATCCACAGGGAGCCCGACTCCAGCGGACTTTTCGGATCAAGCGCACTCCCGATCAGCCGGCACCAGAACAACGAACCGTCGCCGCGCTGGAACTGAAGCGTGTGTTCGAAGCGGTTGCCTTGCTCCAGCACGGCATACGCCTTTGCCCCGTTTTCCAGAAAGTCCTCCTCCGAGGCGTACAACAGGCGGGTCGAAGCGCCCTGCAATTCCTGTTCCGGAATGTTGAACAGTTCGGACATGCGGGGGTTTACCCATTTGAAGGTGCGGTTTTCAAGCAGGGCGATGCCCACCGTGCTGTTGTCGAGAATCAGGCCTTGCACTTCGGCAAGGTCCTTAAGGGTTTGTTCCGCCTTTTTCTGCGCGGCAATGAAGCGGGCCTGCTGGATGTTCTGGTAGGCCGTGGCCGAAAGCTGGTTGGCCAGCGTGAACAGCACATCCGCGACCTTCGTGAAGCGCTCGCGGGGCATGACCGGCACGCGGTGGAACGCATCCATGAACGCGTCTTCATCGGCACCGATTTCCCGGGCATAGCGGCGCATGTCTTCATCGGATTGCGACTCGTCCCGCACCTGCCCGATCAGCCAGTTGGCGATATGCCGGCCGCCCACCTCGATGCTGGCTCCCGCATCCCAAAGACCGCCGCTTAGGCAGCACTGGACAATCGGCCCTTCCTGGTGGTGCCGCCCGAGTTCGGCATCGGATTTATGGCAGTTGGCACGGCCCTTTTCCGTTTTGCGGATAATATCGTAGCACAGGCTGGTGAAATTGCTCGGCTCGGTGATGGGGGTGCCATCGGGGTGGGTAATGATGGAAGCCACGCCGGTGGCCGCGGCAAACCCATCCTGGATGCGCTGGATGGCATCCCGGCTGAAGAGATCGTCGAAGGCGATTTCCGCGTCGTCGTCCAGCGGCCGCGTCAGGGCAACAATCCTTTTCTCCAGCGCTTCCTCCATCTGCTTGCGCGCGGTGATGTTGCGCCAGGCCGTGTGGATCATGGGGCGGCCTTCGTTGTCGGTGAGCGCGGTCAACGTGACGGCGACCGGGAACACCTCGCCATTGGCCTTCTTGTGGTGCCATTCGAAACGGAGGCTCTGGCTGGTTTCCATGGCAGCGAGCATATCCTGGGCTTTTTTACCCGAATCCAGTCCATCGGGCTGAGTTGTTGGGGAAAGGTCGCCCGGAGATTTCCCGATGACATCCTCCTTGGCCGAATAGCCGAGCATATCCACGGCCGCCATGTTGCAGTCGGTAAACCGGCCCTCTTGGATGATGAGGAAGGCATCCGCCGAGTGCTCGAACAATTCACGGTATTTCGCTTCGCTCGCCGCCAGCACCTGCTCAGCGTGTTTCCGGTCGCTGACATCGTGGAAAATCACGGCGAACTGGCCCGGTGCCGGGCGGAAGGCGCGTGTTTCGAAATGCTTGTTCAGATCCTGGGAATAATCCTCGATAATGGCCGGTTCCCCGGTTTCCTCCACGCGGCCAAACTGGTTGATCCACGCCGGTTCAATTTCGGGCAGCAGTTCCCTGACGGTGCGCCCAACCACGCGTTCCGCCGCGAGGCCGGTCAGCTTTTCGAATCCGGGATTGACCTGGATGTACCGATAATCAATGGGGTTTCCCTTTTCATCGCGGATCATTTCATGCAGGGCGAAACCGGAGGTCATGTTGTCGAACAACTGCCGGTAGCGCGCCTCGCTCTCCCGCAGTGCGTGTTGGGTTTGTTCGCGCTCAGTGATGTCGCGGATGTTCACCACGCTGACGCGCTCCCCGTTTTGGTCGTAGTAGGTGGCCTTGATTTCAACCGGGAAGACCGTTCCGTCTTTCTTGCGGTGGTAGCGAAGCGGCGCAACCTGAAGCTCCTGCCTGATCGCGCTGCTGGTTTTGTCCGGTTCGGCAGAAAGGTCGGTGTTCTTCAACTGCCTGAATTCATCATGGCTGTAGCCATACAGTGCTGCCGCCGCTTCGTTCGATTCAAGAATGGTTCCGCTGCCCTGGTCGAGCAGGAACATCGCGTCTCCTGCGGTGGCGAACACCAGCGTATAGCGCTCCTCGTTTGCGCGCCATTCAGCGGTTTGCCTTCGGGCTTTTGAGTTGAGAGCCCAGCTGCAAGCCAGCAACGCCATGGCCGCAAAGATAACCAGCCCAATCACTCCCCATAGCCATAGGGGAATGCCGTCCGCCTGTGCAACCGGAACAAGCGCCAAGGCGGCGCCAATCCCGTTGATGGAGAAGAAGGGTTCCATGGGGGAGGGCCCAACGTGGCGAGCCGAAGCTGTTTCGGCATGGCTTTGCAGCGTCACCGCCGTTGGCGGCAACCCGTGCAATCCGATCCTAAACAACTTTTTCATTCGCCTTTCTTTCCCTTTGCAGCGAGCTCGAAAGCTAGCTGGTTCCATCCATACCGTTGAGCAGAACTAGCACGAACCGTGCAAAAATCGCCAGTTCCCGCCCGGCTGATAACATGGACGGAAACTATTCCAACCCCTCCAGGTGCGAGGTGAGGAGCTGGCCGGTGTGGTCGATGGCGTCGGGATAGGCGGTGCGGAGCTCCTCGAAAAGCCTTTTGGCCTCGCCGTCCTTGCCGTCGTGTTTGAGGCGCATGCCGAGGTAGAGCCGGGCGTAGGCGCCAACCTGCACGCCGTTGGCGTAGAAACACATGTTGTGTGTTTCAATCGCCTGTTCCAGCAGCTTGATCTGCGCATCGCCTTCGGAGGCCTGCGCCAAGGCGAGCACGGCGCAGCCGGTACGGTTGGCGCGCGGATATTTTTCGGTCAGCACGGCCACCGTCTTCTTGGCTTCTTCCGTTTTCCAGTCCTGGTTGGCGGCGTGGTAGCCCTTTTCAATCAGGTTGAGGTCGTTTCGGGAAAGGTATTCGCCATCCATCATCATGCGGGTACGCGCCAGTTCCTTTTGCCGGGCGGCGACTTCTTTCACGCGCTCTTCCTCCAGCACCGGGGCCAGCCTGGCCTCCAGTTCGGCCACGCGTTTTTCGAGTGCGACGATGCGCTGGAGCAAAACCCCTTCGTCGGCATGTACCGCTGCGGCGAACACGAATGGCAGGATGAAGGCTCTTTTCATATTAATTTCCAGTCGTTGCAGGTTGGAAGAGGCCCGCTTGTTGCAGGAAGTAGATCACGAGCAGGGCCATCACGGCGATCACGGCCAGTTTCATCGTCGCCTTGATGGCTTTGTTGAACAGCACGGCAATGCTGATGGCGATCGCTACGATTAAAATGATCCAGGTCATGGGGCTGAGGGTCTGCAAGGCTTCCACTTCATTCTCCGGGTTAAGAAAGCGTAAGCTTAAAGGTTGCCCGCCCGAATGTCTTTCCGTTTATCAGGATTTCCACGGCATGCCCGCCCGGATAGTAGTTGCGCGTGGAGATCGGCTTGATGGCATGCCGCTTGGCCAGTTCAACCGTTTCCCCGGGGGCGATCTCCAGGGAGCGGAATTTGAACACCTTCGGGCTGGTTTTCCCATTCGCCTTCCTGTGGTGGAGCGCGTAGTCGACCACCACCTTCTGGGTGGTTTTTGCCGTGGATTCGATCATCGCGTTGAACTCGATCGCTTCCCCCAGGCGGATGGCCCCAGGGGAAACCTTGAGCGACTTGAGAGCGAGCTTGGGGTTTTCCGTGTAGCCGAGCAGGCCGAACACCGCCGGATGCCCGGCCTTCACCAGGGTACGCGTGGCATGCCGGATGATCCACTGCCGCTCCGGGCCGGCCCCCTGCCGCCACCGCTTGCAAACCTTGATGACGGTTTCCGGATGATCCTTCGAAATATCGTTCAGGTTGTTGGCGACCGAGCGGCGCACAGTTTCGCTGGGATCGTCCTTCAGGTTGTCCAGCAGCTGGAGAACCGGGGAGGGATCGGCAATGAATTGCGGCAGTTGCCGCCCCCACGGCAGGCGCGGCCGGATGCCCTCGGAAACCAACCGCCGCACCTGCTCGTCCGGATCGTCCGCCCATTGCCCCAAGGTGCGGAACGTGGCCTCGAAATGTTCAGTGATGAATGGACGGATGGCAAATTCGGCCGAAAAGAACGAAGTGAGCTCCTTCAGCACCTTCAAGGCGGTTTCCGGATGGCCAAGACCGTGCTCGCCGACATAGTCGAGGATCGGCCAGGCGGCGAAGCCCTGCAGGTTGTCGTCCGGATCGCCGGGAATCCAGTTGCCCTTCAACCGGATGAGGATTGCGGCGGTTTCTTCGAAATCATCTGGAAGATACGTGTTCAGCACCCCGATCAGGTGCCGCACCCGATCCTTCAGTTCCAACTCCTCGATGCCCGCCATCGCATCCGCAATGAAACGCTGTTCGGGAAAACCCGGAACCGTACGCGCCAACGACCCGGCCATCCGTTCCACCGCCGCCTTCCCGAGGCCGTCTTTCATCAGCATCAGAACAACTCACTGATCTTGAGCACCATTTGGCCGATGCCCTGGTGGAAATAGAGGCCGATCTGCGCAACCAACGACCAGGCCACGGCAAACTGCGCCAGCGCATACCCCGCAAGCGTGAACTGGCCGATGCCGACCAGCCCAACCCCGAACTGTGCCAGGGTAACCACGCCCACGCCGAACTGGCCAATGGCAATGATGCCGTAGGCCGGCACCGGTTTGCGGTCGCGGTATTTGAAGGAAACGTGAACCAGCGGCACGCCCATCACGGTGGCGGCGGACTTATACTCGAAGCCGTAGCCATCCCATTCATCCTTGGCGGGGAAGGGCGCCCCGCACTGCGGGCACGCCCGGGCCTGTTCCGAAATTTCATGGCGACACGCTCTGCACGGTTTCATGGGAAAGACCCTCGCGTTTGTGCCCGAATGGTCGAGTTTGCCTATCTTTCCGGCCGCGAGCGGGCGACGAGCTTAATGAAGATCGGCGCGCCTTCGAGGCCGAACGCCTCGCGGAACTGGTTCTGCAAATATTTCAGCCAGTTGGAGCGCGAATAGGTTGGATCGTTCACGAACACCTTGAAATAGATCGGGTTGGTGCCGGACTGCGTGGCATAGAACACCTTCAGGCGCTTGCCCTTCGCGATGGGCGGCGGATATTTCTCGACCGCCTGCTGGACGACGCGGTTCAACACGCCGGTGGTGATTTCGACGCGCGTCTGGGCGGCGACATAGTCGATCGCTTCCACGGAACGCTTGATGTTGTAGCCGTCCTTGGCCGAAACGAACAACACGGGGGCGAAGCCCATGAAGGGCAGCGCCTCGCGCAGGGCCGGCAAATATTTGGTCTGCGTAACGTCCTCATCGGCGTCTTTCGCCAGGTCCCACTTGTTGATGAGCAGGATGCACCCCTTCTGGGCTTCGATAATCTTGGCGGCCACCTTCTTGTCGCGGGTGGTCGGCCCGGTTTCGCCGTCCAGCACCATCACCACCACGTCGGCGCGTTCGATCGCCTTGTCGGTGCGCAGGTTGCTGAACCAATCCACCGCGCTTTTGCCGCGGGTGTCCTTCTGGACGCCGGCGGTGTCGATCAGCTGGTAGTGGCGGGCGGTTTCGCCTTTGCCGATGGTGAAGGGGATTTCGATGCTGTCGCGGGTGGTGCCCGGAATATCCGAGACAATCACGCGTTCGTCCTTGAGCAGGCGGTTGATGTAGGACGATTTCCCGGCGTTCGGCCGGCCCACCACGGCCACCCGGAGCGGTTCTTCCTCCGTTGGGTTTTCCTCTTTCGGCAGCTCGGGGATCAGCGCCTCCATCAGGGTGACGATGCCGCGGTTGTGGACGGCGGAAACGGGGAAGACGGGGAAGCCGAGCTGGTCGAAGTCGTACGCGCCCTCTTCCCGGTCTTCATTGTCGGCCTTGTTGGCCGCGAGGAATACGGTGCGCCCGCTCTGATGCAGGATGCGCGCCACCTCTTCATCCAGCGGGGCGAGCCCGGCCGAGATGTCGACCACGAAAATAATGAACGAAGCATCCGCAATGGCCACTTCCGCCTGCGTTTCGGTTCCTTCAACGATTTGGTCGGGGGAAACCTGCTTGCCGAAATGGCCCAGTCCGCCGGTATCGATCAGCTCGAACCGCTCGCCTTCCCAGTTGGCCTCGCACACAATGCGGTCGCGCGTTACGCCTTCCTCTTCGTGCACGATCGACACGCGCCGCCCCACCAGCCGGTTGAACAGCGCCGACTTCCCTACGTTCGGGCGACCCACGATCGCCACAACCCTTTTGCTCTTCGTCTCTTCCATAGTGCGGAGGGTGATACACGAATCCCCCAACCGGCACAACGGCAAAGGGTGGAAAGATTGACGGCAACCGCCGCCTCCCTGGCCGATCAACTATTTGGTATTGCGGCTCGACGGAAGTCTTTAATGTCAATATGATCTTTGGCAGATACTTAATCAGGCCCTGCTTTTGGGGATGCCGGGCCAACGGAAACCCAGGGGTGGAACGTGGTTGACGAAGCTTTGATCGAACACCTGGCGGAAGCGGTGCATGTCCGCTGGATGGAAGGGCGTCTGGCCGAGGGCTGGACGCATGGGCCGGTGCGCGATGAAGCCGCCAAACAGCATCCGTGCCTCGTTCCCTACAACGACTTGCCCGAAAGCGAACGGGAATACGACCGCGCCACCGTCCGCGCCACGCTGGATGGGCTGAAGAATCTGGGGTATCGAATCCAGGGGGCAGGGGATGGAAAAGAATAGACGACCGGTTTTTAGGATATTCGTGAGTTCGCCCTCCGACGTAGTCGAGGAGCGGCGGGTGGTCGATACCGTGGTTGCCGAGCTGTGCGAACGGTATGCTTCTTGGGTGCATATCGAACGGGTGCTCTGGGAAAAGGAACTACTGTGCGCCAATCGGGGTGGTTTTCAGGATCAGATTGTTCCCATTGAGCAAACACACCTCGTGGTTTCCATCCTTTGGTCGAAGATTGGTTATCCGCTGGGAGAAGGAAAGACGGAGGACATTAAACCGGTGTTTCATCCGCCCACCTGGCAAGGGCGGAATCCGACTGGAACCGAGCTGGAGATCGTAAGGGCGTTGCAGGCTTATGACGATACCCCCTCCTCCGAGCGCTTCCCCGACCTGCTCGTCTACCGCAAAACCGGGCGCGAACCTTTGGTTCCCATTGAGGAGGCGGAGGATGCCAGCCGGCAGCTCCGCGAAACGCGCACCTTTTTCGACTGGCTAACCAAAAACGAAAGCGATGGCAGCTTCTCTGCCGCCTTTCACCAATTCGAGTCGCTCAACCAGTTCGAGGAACTGCTCAAGGAGCACCTGCCGCGGTGGATCGAGGATCGGCTCGGGGTCGGGCGCGAACAGAGCAAGCTGCACCTCACCTGGCCGCATGGTTCGCCCTTCCGCGCGCTCGAACCGTTCGACGTCCACCACCATCCCGTCTTCTTCGGGCGTCAAAAGGAAACATTCGGCATCTTGGAACGCTTCCGGATGCTGGACGAACAGGGCATGGCGTTTCTGATGGTACTGGGCATGAGCGGTAGCGGAAAGTCCTCGCTCATCCGGGCGGGGGTTATAGCACGTCTCGATGCCCGTCGGGATGAGCGCTGGTGCTATGCCATCATGAATCCCGGCTTGGAAGCGAATCTGGCCGGGGCATTGATTGAGGCGTTGCACAATGAAACCGCCTTGCCGGAATTGAGTGGTAATGAAACCCTTGCCAACATCGCCAAGGATAGTCCGCAAAGTCTCGGCCTGATGGTCGAGGATTGCTTGGAAGCGAAAGAGGCGAATCTATTCCTCTTCATTGACCAGTTCGAGGAATTGTTCACGGGAACCAGGAATGCCGCAGAACGCAAGGCGTTTGCCCGAATCCTCTTGGAACTCGCACGCAGTAAGCGGGTTTGGGTGTGCGCCACCATGCGTAGCGATTTCTACCATCGACTCGAAGCGTTGCCCGACCTGCTCGATGCCTCGGGTAGCGATGGCCTTTTCCATCTGCAGTCTCCCTCGCTCTCCGCGATCGACCTGATCGTCCGCCGTCCCGCCCTGGCCGCCGGGCTCCGCTATGAAGAGATTGACGGCGTCGGGCTCGACCAAGCCATGATCGACGACGCCAACGGACTGGGCGACTGCCTCCCGTTACTGGAATTTACCCTGCATCGCCTTTATGAAGTGGGTTACGAGGATGGAATACTCGCATACGACGAATACGAATCCATCGGCAAGATCGGCGGCGCGGTTGACCAGCACGCCCGATCCGTCGTCGCCTCGATGGACAAGGAGGAGCAAAGGGCGCTGCCGCGAATTTTCGATGAGCTGGTTGGGCTGGACAGCGACGGCAAGGCTGTCCGCCAATATCCCCGGCGCAAATTTTTCGGGCAGGATACTCCTGCCGACCGCATGATCAAGCGACTGGTTAAAGAACGATTGCTGATTGCCGGGGAGGACGCCGAACACGAGCCCACGGTCGCCCTTGCCCATGATCTGTTGCTGGTGCACTGGTCGGAGGTGGGGCTTCACATCGAACAGAACCGGGAACGCATGCAGCAGCGCCAATGGCTCCGCGAATCCGCCCGGCAGTGGGATGCCGAACACCGCAACCGCGCCCTGCTGCTCGAAACCGACCGGCTGGTCGATCGCGCGGAAATCCAATGGGTGTATGCCGGTGGTGCATTAGGCGACCTTGAGCGCGCATTCGTCGAGGCATCGGTCAAGCGGCGGGGCCGCAAGAGTGTGCTTGGCTGGGTCGCTATCGGTACGATGGATATTATTTTGCTGGTATGTATGGGAATTCTTGTTGCAGGGATCGTTTTTCCATCGTTCCGCGATGTAGTGGTGGAAAACGATTCGATGGAGATATGGGTGGATTTCTATGCAACCCCCTTGGCCATTCTTCTGGCCTGGATGCCTGCACTCCTGTTCATGGGTTGGCTAACGTGGCGCAAGGTCATGCCCGTACCTTCGGTCAAATGTGTAACGACAGACCTGAGGGTTGCATTGGTTGGACTTGGCTTGGATCTGGCGGGATATGCCACATGTTTTACCGATGGAACGGATTTGTCCGATAGCCTGGCGTTCGGGATTCCCGTCACCCTGCTGTGGGGGCTCTGGATTGGAAATAGCCTTCGAACCAAGCGGCAGATTGCCGGATGGAGCAGGAAGCGTAATCCAATCCGGCGCCTGAACGTGTTGCGCGTATATTTCAAGCCGTTGTTACGGGGGATGGTCTATGCCGCTGCAACGGTGTTTATTATTGCCATCATTGCCGTCGCCATGGAGGAGACCTCCACCGAGCAGGCGCAGTGGAATCTCGACAAGGTGATGGCCGAATCCTGGAATTACAATGGCGGTGCCATGCTCTCGCTCGTCGAGGACGGGGCGGGGGTTGACACCCGCAATGCGTACGGGAGCTCACCACTGCATTTGGCCGCCTTATACAACGACACGGCCACGGCGCAATCGTTGCTGGATTTGCATGGGGCGGACATTGATGCCGTCGACAAAGCAGGCAACACTCCGCTGTTTCTTGCTCTCCAAGGAAGTTCGACCGCACACACGAACGATGTGGTTTGGGCGTTGCTTTCCCACGGGGCGGATTTGGAGCATCGGAACTATATCGGGGGAACCCCGCTGGGATTTGCCACCGAACTTGGAAAGGTCGATCTGACCGAGCTCCTCCTGAGGCAGGGGGCGGAAACAGAGGTGCGCACCCATCTCGGCGCAACTCCGGCCTATTCGGCGGCCATGAACGGCCATCTACATGTGCTGTCGCTGTTGTGGGGCTGTACACAGGAAGAGGTGGCCCGATCGCTTTCAGCGTCGGCGCAAAAACAGGACGGCCTGGATTTCGACCGGCTTTGCTGCGCGGCCGTGTGGCACCGGTGGAAAGGGGCATTGGAGGAATCGCGCAGGCTCTATGCCGCCGCGCTTGCCTTGGCGGAAACCGAAGGCAACGGCCTTGAGGCGTTCGTGCTATCGGAATACGCACAAACCTATTTTGTGGTTGATCCCTCTGCGGCTGCCGGCATCGACCTTGTTGAGCGGGCATGCGAAGAGGAATCCTCCGGTTTGATGAGGGAGAACCTCGTGGGCAACCTGCTTTGGCACTATGTTCAGGGCGGGCGTTTTGACGATGCGAACAAGCGGGCGCAGGAAATGATGCCGACCCTGGACGAGTCGGATCCGTCTCCCTTGTGGATGAATTGTGCGCACGCCCTCTTGTTTACCGGCGACAAGGAGGGGGCACGCGAAATCTATGCCCGGCATTGGAACGAGACGTTTGTCGATGGCCGGAACTGGGGAAATGAAGCCGTTTCCGACTGGTCGCAGTTGGAATGGCTGGAGGTGGACACCGATATCCTTCACTCGGCCAAAACCGAGTGGGAGGTGCATACTCCCGACCTCTCCTTCATGAGAAAACCGGAAGGGTGCGACACCGGAGAGCTGAAAACCTTGCGGGATCGCATGGTCGGAAGGTGGCGATGTGAAGAGCTGTTCGAAGGCCGGGTTTTCATTCTTGAGTGGACGATTCTTCCCGATGGCCGATGCAGCTACAACTTTTTCCGTGCCGCCGATAGATCACTTCACCAAACCTCCTATTCCACTTGGAAGATAGGCATCCACGACGGCATGAATATTTGGGGCGAACAAGGCGGTATCGACGGTGCTGTCACGTTGGCAAGCATACAGTTCGGGGCGGATGGCGACGAACTTGTTCTCACCCGCGCGGAAACCACATCCCAGTGGAACAATTTCCAGCAAAGGCTCTACAGAAGGATCAAATAATGAAGAAAAAAAGCACATTCAGGTGGTGGTCGCAGATGGTTTACTTGGGCGAGGAGTTCTGCTCCAGGCAATTGTTCCGTTTTATCCCGGAGTTTGTTTAATGGCTCTGATGGGAATCATGTAGTGGAACCCATTTAGCGGAAAGATAGAAGATGAGTGAATCCAAACCGATGAGACTTTTCATTTCCTATTCATCGAAATCCGGCGAGGCCGCCCGCTCGTTCGCGGACAAGCTGCGAACCCTGGGCTACGACACCTGGCTCGCGCCGGAGGAGATCCATGGCGGGCAGGATTTTGCCGAGCAGATTATGGAAGGCTTGGATCAATGCCACGGATTCGTGCTGTTGCTGACGGCCGAGGCCAACGAGTCGCCCCATGTGAAGAGCGAGCTGAACCAGGCCTTTGGCCGCAAGATGCCGATCCTGCCCGTCCTGTTGGAAGAGTTTGAGCTATCGCGGAGCTATGTCTACTATCTTTCCCACGCCCAATGGGTGGATGCCTCCAACGGCGCGGACGGTTGCTGGGATGAGGTAACCACGGTGCTGGATGCCTGGCGCGCGGGGCGGACGCCGACAAGAACCGTCCAGCCCCCCTTGCCCTTCAAGCGGGTTAGGGCGTGGCCGAAGGTGGCCGCAGGCGTGGCGGTGGCGGGGCTGCTGGCTCTGGGGGTCTGGAAACTCGCCCCGAACGACGCTCCGAGTCCGGAAGACGAAAACCAGGTACGGCGCGTGGCCTCGCACATGCTGTTCATGCTGGTTTGCTGGGATCAGCAGTTCGGATCCTTCGAGCGCTATACGGAATATCTTGAAGGTAAGGTCATATCCGGCTCGGACTATCCGATGGATATGCAGATCAAGGAGCTGGAAGGTCAGGCGGCACATGTTGCGGGCGAAATGCAAAATACCGGTGCGAAAATACACCCGTTCCCGGAAGGCCTGCTCGCGTGGATTCAGGGATCGCCTTTGAACGCGGCCGACGCCGATGCGTTCGTGCCCTTTGCTTCCACGATGACCGAGGAGTTGGTGAACAATGTCGGCTTCCTGCGGAATTGCGTCGATCCGCGGTTCGTGATGAGTCCGGCCAACAAGCGCGAGCTGCTTGTCCAATACCGGAAGTGGAACCGCGAAAGCGCCGCGATGGCGTGGTATGGCGCAGCGGAATTCCTCGCGCCGCTGAACCAGGATACGGAAGGGTTCCGGAAGGCCTTCCGTGAGCCGCTCTCCACCTGCGCCTATCTGGCCAGCCTCAACCTGCTTTGGTTGGACGACCAGGCCGAATGCGAACGCCTGGCGAAAAGCGCCGAGGAGCGGATGAACCGCATCATGAACGAAATGGCTGCGCTGGTGGGCGAAGAGCAGGCCAACCTCAGCCGCCAGGAAGATGCGATGCTTCCGCTTCTTCAAAAGGCCGAAGAGGTGGAGCAAATGGAAAAGCAGTTGGCGGAGCTGGAGGCCATGCTTGCCGAACAGGAACCCGCCATCCGCGCCGACTGCACGCTCCTGCCCGACGACGATCCGGGCATCATGTGGGGCAAGATTATCCGGCTGATGGCCTGCGGCATGCATGCCGATGCCTCCCTGCAAATGGATCGGTTCCTGGAATTCAACCCGGACTCCACCTCTGCCCCCCGCGTGGTCAAGGCGGTCAAGGCCTATGCAACGGAAGCCGCAAAAACCGGCATGCGGCACGGGGCCGTGGTGTGGGGCACCGAGAACGATGTTGTGCACTCCGTGCTTCGTCCGGGCGACATTGTGGTTGAGCTGAACGGTGAGCAGGTTCTTGGCGGGGCGTCTTATGTCGCAATCAAACAAAAGAGCGGTGCGGAGAACAGCGACTTTCGATACCTGCGGTTGGATTCCAACGGGCTTCTAATGGAGCATGTGGATAAAGGAAATTCCAACGAGCCCCGCATCAGCATTACGGATATCGTGGAACAGATGGATTGAAAGGTGGAACAATGAAAAAAAATGCATTCGGATGTTGGTGGTCGCAGATGGTTTATCGGGCGTGGAGTTCGACGCCGCGGCAAATTATCGTTTTGATCGGGGCGTTTGCACTGATTGTGGCCTTCGGGGCCGTGTTGCTCTGCCTGCCGTACTTCGAGTTCGGCGCGAAGGATCTCGGCGACAATCCGTGGTGGGTCTCGTTCATGCATGCAACGTGCCCGGACTATCTCGGCGAAACGACCGGCTGGAGCCGGGTGCTCGACTTCTTCGTGACCTACGGCGGATGGTTCGTGCTGCAAGGGGTGTTCGTGTCGATCCTCGTCAACGCGCTCGACCGCCGGGGCCAACGCACCTTGGAGGGCGATGCCCGCTGCCGGTTCAAGGACGGGCACGGCGTGGTGCTGGGCTGGGGCGCCATGGGCGTCTCCGTGGTTGAAAAGCTCGCCAAGCCCGGCCGCAAGGTCATCATCCTCTCGCAGGAAAACGCCGAGGAGGTGCGCGAACAACTGCGCACCGAGTTCGATTGCCCCGAATGTGCGGTCGATCCGCGCAAGGTCTTCGTCTTCCGCGGCTCGCTCGATTCCAACACCGATCTCAAGGCCTTGAATGTTGCCGGGGCCGACGAGGTGGTGGTGTTGGGCGACCGCAACGTGCGCGGCAACGATAGCCGCAACCTGCAGGCCGCCACCCGCATCGCCGAGCTGCGCGATGCGCGGAAGATGGAAGGGAAAGTCACCATCCATATCCATATCGACGATCTGCGTTCCTACGACCTGATCCAGGACATCGACATTCCCTCGGGCAGGCAGGGGGTGGCCAACTTCCACCCCTTCAACTTTTGCGAGGACTGGGCGCGGCGCATCTGGTGCGCCATTCCGGGTGGCTCAACGGCCCATGTGTATCCGCCCTTGGCCTATGCTCCCGAAGTTGCCCGGAAGGAATCCTCCGCCTATGTGCATCTCTTCGTGCTCGGTTTCGGCCAGATGGGCCAGGCCATCGCCGTGCAGGCCGCACGGATTGCCCACTATGCCTCCGGCAGGAAAACCAAAATCACCGTCGTTGATTCCAAGCTCGAAGCCCGCGAGGTCTCCTTCCGCAGCCATTGTGCCATCGATGCCATGCCGGACATCGAATTCACCTTCCTCAAGGCCTATGCCGAATCGGCCACGGTACGCGACAAGCTGGCCGAAGCCGCCGACGATCCGAACCAGATCCTCAGCGTCGCCGTCTGCTTCTCCGACCCCGACGCGTCCATGAGTACCGCGCTTTCGTTGCCGGCTCCCGTCATTACCGGCGACAATCCCGTCTACGTCCGGCAGGAAACCCGCTCCGGCCTCTCCTCGCTTGCGCAGAAAATCAAGGACCAGAAGCGGTGGAAGGATATCCGTTTCTTCGGCACCCTCGACGAATGCTACGGGTTGGTTCCCGGGCAAGACAAGATTGCCGAACAGATCCACAACAGCTACATCGAGCAGGCCAAGGCCGAAGGCTGGTACGATCCCGAAAAGCCCAGCTTCCATCCCTGGAAATCGCTCGCCGAGCACTACCGCTGGTCGAACCGCTACCAGTCCGACGCCTTCCTCGAGCGCATCCGCGCCTTCGGCTACTCGCTCCAGCCGGTCTCCGCTTCCGAAACCATCTCCCGCTTCCCCCTGGAGCAACTCGAGCTCCTGGCCGAAACCGAGCACGACCGCTGGTGGGCCGAGCGCCTTCTCGCCGGCTGGACTCCCGGCGACCGCAACGACGACCTCCGCCAGCACCCCAACCTCGTCCCCTACGAAGGGCTCGACGAACCCACCAAGGAATACGACCGCGACGCCATCCGCAACATGCCCTCCCTCATCCAGGACAACTTCGGGATGGGGTTGGTTCGCGGAGGTTCGTAAGCGCGAACCGAGCCACGAAGCCCCTTTTAAGGGTTAAAGGTCTCCGGTGCCCCGGCTCCGGATTTTGCCGGATTGCCGCTTGACGGCGCGGGGCGGGAAGCGTACTTTGCTCGACTTGTTGATAGTTTGGCTCTGGATGAGAGTGGCCCCTGGCCGCTCTTTTGTTCTCTATGGGCCTGTTATTTGATTTATTGAAGGTTGAGCAAGGAGGTGGCGAATGAATGCTGCGGAACTGAAAGCCGTTGTGGAATACATGGAAAGCGAACGGGGCGTGGAGCGCGAAACGATTATTCGTGCCATCGAATCCGCCCTGCAGAGTGTTGCCGAGAAAAACGGGGACGAAGTGGACGAGGATTTGCGCATCGAGATCGATCGCCGCACCTTCGAGCGCAAGGCCTACCGGAAACTGTCGGATGGCTCCGAAATCGAAACCACTCCTCCGCGCATGGGCCGCATCGCCGCGCAGACCGCCAAACAGGTGATCATGCAGAAGATCCGCAACGCCGAGAAGGAAATCATTTTCGACGAATACAAGGATCGCCTCGGCGAAATCACCACCGGAACCGTGACGCGCTTCGACCGCTCGGACGTGGTGATCGAGCTGGAGCACGGCGAAGCCATCATGCCTTCCAAGGAACGCGTTCCGACCGAGGAATATGAGATTGGCGAGCGTGTCCGGGCGCTCATCCTTAATGTCCGCGAGCGCGAGCGCGGCCCCGAGATCGTGCTTTCGCGCAACCACCCCGATTTTGTCCGCCGCCTTTTCGAACTGGAGGTCTCGGAGATTTCCGATGGCACGATGGACATCAAGGGCATTGCCCGCGAGGCCGGCTACCGCAGCAAGGTGGCGGTGATTTCGCACGATGAGCGCGTGGATCCCGTTGGCGCCTGTGTTGGCATGCGCGGCATGCGCGTGAAGAACATTGTGCGCGAACTCTCCGGCGAAAAGATCGATATCGTCCGCTGGAGCGACGATATCCACACCCTGATAACCAACGCCCTCGCACCGGCCCGGCTGAAGCATGTCGAAGCCGATGCGGATACGCAGACCGTCAAGGTTACGGTCGAGCCCGACCAGCTTTCGCTGGCGATCGGCAAGCGCGGCCAGAACGCGCGGCTGACCTCCAAGCTGACCGGCTGGCGCGTGGACATCCAGAAGGATGAAGAGAGCATGGACTTCGAGGAGCGCGTTGCCGTTGCGGTAACCAAGCTCGCTGCCATCGAAGGCATCGGCGACGAATACGCCGACAAGCTGGTATTCTCCGGCTTCCTGACGCTGGAAGGTATCCTGGCCGCCGAGATGGGCGACCTCTCTTCCATCGAAGGCATTTCCCCCGAGCAGGCCAGGGCCCTCTGGTATGCGGCAGAGGCGGAATACATTAAAGAACACGGTGAGATTACGGAATGATGACAGTACAAGAGACAGCTAAAGATGTCGGCGTATCCGCCGAGGAATTGATCGAGATTCTGGGGGATATCGATATCGTCGTTGATGGCCCGGAATCCGAACTGACCAAGGATCAGATCACCCAGGTTTGCGACGAGCTGGGCTACGGCTCGATCGAGGACGCGCGCGAGGATAATGTCTCGGCCGAGGAAGAAGAAGAGCCCGAAGCGGCTCCTGCCGAAGAGGTGAAGGAAGAGGCCGCCCCGGTGGCCGCCGCCGAGGAAGCCCCGGTTGAAGAGGCCGCCGCCGAAGAGGTGGTTGCCAAGGAAGCTCCGCCCGCCGCCTCCGACGAACCGGCGAAGGACCCGACCCTGATCGAGTTGAAAAAGCCGAAGGTGATCGTTAAGGACTTTGCCGAAATGATGGGTATGAAGCCCAACATGGTGATTGCCGAGTTGATGCGGATGAACGTGTTCGCCTCCATCAACGCCGAGATCGATTTGAAGATCGCCAAGCAGATTGGCGAGAAGCACGGCTTCACCGTACGCAAGGAAGAGAAGAAAAAGGCCGCGCCGCAACAGCCGAAGACCAGCAAGAAAGTCCAGGCCAAGAAGCTGGCTGAAGCTCCGGACACGCCCGACGCCCTGCTGCCGCGGCCGCCGGTCGTCACCTTCATGGGGCACGTCGACCACGGCAAGACCTCCCTGCTCGACAAGGTGCGCAACACCCGCGTCACCGCCGGCGAGTCCGGCGGCATCACGCAGCACATCGGTGCCTATACGGTCGAACTCAACGACCACAAGATTACGTTCCTCGACACCCCCGGCCACGCCGCCTTCACGGCCATGCGTGCCCGCGGTGCAAACCTCACCGATATCGCCGTGCTCGTTGTTGCGGCGGACGACGGTGTGATGCCGCAGACGATCGAAGCCATCAAGCACGCGAAGGCGGCCGGCGTTTGCACCATCATTGCAATGAACAAGATGGACTTGCGCGCCGCCAACCCCGACCGCTTGAAGCAGCAACTTCAGGAAAACGAAATCATGGTCGAGGACTGGGGCGGCGACATCGGCTGCATTCCGGTGAGTGCCGAAACCGGCGAAGGAATCGATTCGCTTCTCGAACGCATCCTGCTCGAGTCCGAAATGCTCGAGCTCAAGGCCAACCCCAACAAGCCGGCAACCGGTTTCGTGGTGGAGGCCCAGATGGAGCCGGGCATGGGCCCGACCGCCAGCGTGCTCGTCAAGAGCGGTACGCTTAAGGTGGGCGACAACGTGATCTGCGGCAATTATTGGGGCCGCATCAAGGCGCTCATCAGCGACCAAGGCAAGAAGATCCGCACGGCCGGACCGTCCACCGCCGTGAAGATTCTCGGGCTCACCAACGTGCCGGGTGCCGGCGACGAATTCCAGGTGCTGGCCTCCGACAAGGAAGCCAAGGCGCTTTCCGAGGAGCTGCAGGCCGAAGAACGCGCCGCGCAGCTGGGTGGCGGAGCCGCCCCGAAGAAGATGTCGCTCGACGACCTGTTCGGAGCCGGCGCAGGGGACGAGAAGAAGGAACTCAAGGTGATCATCAAGGCCGACGTGCAAGGTTCGGTCGAAGCCATTGCGCATTCGCTTGGCGGCATCAAGAGCGACAAGGTGGAGATCAACATCATCACCAACGATGTCGGCAACATTACCGTCAACGACGTCATGCTGGCGAGTGCATCGGATGCCATCATTCTCGGTTTCCACACCGGCAACGAAAACGGAACCAACGCCGCCGCCAAGCGCGAAGGGGTTGAGATCCGCTTGTACAGCATCATCTATGAATTGATCGAAGATGTTGAGAGCGCCATGAAGGGTTTGCTGGAACCGGAACTGCGCGAACAGGTGATCGGCGAAGCGGAAGTCCGCGAAGTATTCGAGCTCAGCAAGAAGAGCAAGATTGCCGGTTGCATGGTGATGAGCGGTCGCATTACTTCGAAGGCGAGCATCCGAATCAAGCGCGGTCGCGACATTCTTTTCGAAGGCCTCATTGGTTCGCTCAAGCGTTTCCAAAACGATGCCGCCGAAGTGCGCCAAGGGCAAGAGTGCGGCATACGTCCGGAGAACTTCACGAACTTCGAAGCAGGCGACACGATCCAGGCCTACATCGTCGAAAAGATCACGCAGGAATTATAGCGCGTACAACCATGGCGATTTCGGAATCGCCTTTATTCATCGGGTCATCCCCGATGTCCGGCAAAAAAAGCCGTCCGCGATGCGGGCGGCTTTTTTGTTGTGCACCGCACCGATATTTCATTGCTTGTGATCCCATAAATTCATTGATGCAACTTCATATGAGACATGCGTTTTTATAAAGCAAACGGGTTGCATAACATTCGCTTTGTGCTTATAAACGTTTTTCAGAAGGGCGATCATTGATACTTCTTTGAAGGATTGCAAACTCGTTTGGGCAATGGAGATGCATCGATGGTTGCTTGTCAGGAGTAATAACCAAGGAGGCTACAATGGCAGCGAAGAAGAAAGCAGCAAAGAAGGCACCGGCTAAGAAGGCCGCGAAGAAAGCACCGGCTAAGAAAGCCGTAAAGAAAGCACCGGCCAAGAAAGCACCGGCCAAGAAGAAGGCCGCCGCCAAGAAGGCACCGGCCAAGAAGAAGGCCGCGAAGAAAGCGCCCGCCAAGAAGGCTGCGAAGAAAGCGCCCGCCAAGAAGAAGGCTGCGAAGAAAGCGCCCGCCAAGAAGAAGGCTGCGAAGAAAGCGCCTGCCAAGAAGAAAGCCGCCAAGAAGGCACCGGCTAAGAAGAAAGCAGCCAAGAAGGCACCGGCTAAGAAGGCTGCCAAGAAGGCACCGGCTAAAAAGAAAGCCGTGAAGAAAGCGCCGGCCAAGAAGAAAGCCGCCGCCAAGAAGGCACCGGCCAAGAAGAAGGCTGCGAAGAAAAAAGCCGCTAAAAAGAAATAAGGCGTGCTTCTGACAAAGTCGAAAACGTCCCGCATCTGCGGGGCGTTTTTTATTGTTCGGACTCGTCCATTAAGTCTATGTTCTGCGCAACCTAGGGAAGGGGTACGCTCCATGAGATGTCCAAAATGTGAAGGCCGGGAAAACCGTGTAATCGATAGCCGGGAAGTGCGCAACGGCGATGCCATCCGACGGCGGCGCGTATGTGTTGGCTGCGGGCACCGCTTCACCACCTACGAAGAGATCCAGCGTGCCCAGCTCCAGGTGACCAAGCGCGATGGCCGGCGGGAAGAGCTCAGCCGCAGCAAACTCGTTAAGAGCCTCAACATTGCCTGCCGCAAACGGCACATCAGCGTCGAGCAGATCGAACGTCTGGCCGACTCGATTCTCTTGGAAGCCGAGTCGGAATTCGAAAAGGAAATCCCGAGCATCATGCTGGGTAAAAAAGTGATGGCCGCACTCGAGAAGCTCGATGAGGTTGCCTATATCCGCTATGCCTCCGTCTATCGCCGCTTCCGCGATGCCGGCCAGTTCATGAACGAGGTCGAGCGCCTGATTGGACGCGAATGAGAGCCGCGGCCTTTCACACCCTGGAACGGCAGGATCCCTGGAAGGTACATCTGCAGGAGGTTTTCGCCGCGTTGGAAATCCCCCCCGGAACCATGGCGGACAATGTGGCGGCGAGCGTTGCCATGTATTGCCGCGAATTCCATCCGGGCGGGGTGCAGCGCACCGACCTGGCCCTGTTGATTGCCCGCGCGTTCTGCGCCGTGAACGACCGTGCCGCCGCCGAGCGGGTGCTCGGCTCCATGCAACCCCACAGCCGGCACGTTGCCCGATGGCTTGAAATCCTTTCCGAGCTCCACCATTTCCCGTTGTTGCTTCCCTACTTTTCACTCGGCATCATCCGTCCGGCCGAGTGGGCGGGGGCGCAGGTCGACCGGATGTGGACGCTCGATTTCGGGCGGCTTGCCCTTTCCGAATCCGAACGGCATGAGATGATGCTCTACCGATCCATCCGCGCCATCATCGAGAACATGTTTGTCTTCTGGGATGCCACCGAAGGCGAGGGGGTGCTTGGGCTCAAGGGGTTGGCCGCGCTGAATGTCGAAGAAGGTTCGCGGTGCAAGCAGACGCTCACCGCAACCGACGACCTGCTCGAATACATGGCCGATCTATTCCGCCAGCAGATGCAGCACCGCAATTGGCAATCGGTTCCCTCGCTGATGAACCTCGACTTTTAACGAATGGATTTCGCATGATAGGCTCGTTCAAGGAAATGGACAAGAAGCGGCAGAAATACGATGCCGAACGTCCCGCCATAAATCTCAACAACCCCATTTTCCAGTCGATCTGGTTCGCGGTCTTCGGCAGCATCCTATCCGGCGTGTTGCTGGCATTGGGCTTTCCGGGCTTTGGCAACTCGACCTTGATTTTCGTGGCGCTGGTTCCGCTCATGTTTGCCGTGCAAGGCGCGTCCATCAAAAAGGCGTCGTGGTTGGCGTTGCTCTCCGGCTTTGTCTTTTTCATGATGTCGCTCTCGTGGTTGCACAACCTCACCGGCACGGTCGAAGGGGTTGGCATGAAGGCCAGCGCGTTGGTGGGCTATGCCCTGCTCGCGCTCTACTGCGGCCTCTACTTCATTCCGTTCGCCATCACGGTCACGCTCGGGGTGCAACGATGGGCGGGCGAGAACGTTTGGAAAAACGTACGCTTCATGTTTGCCGTCACCATGGTGTGGGTCGGGGCCGAATACGTGCGTGGTTTTTTGCTGACGGGCTTCCCGTGGAATCCGCTCGGTGTTTCGCAATACGCGAACCCCACCATCATCCAGATCGCCGAGTGGGGCGGGGTCTCCATTGTGTCGGCCTACATTGTTTGGATGAACGCCGGCGCCTTCATCACCTTCCGCCAATACACCCACGGTTCGCGGATGAAAAAATACCGACCGCATTTCGAGCTGATGATCGGCATCGTTCCGCTCGCGCTCTCGATCGCGCACGGCATGAACGTGCTCTTCAACCGTCCCGAATTCTACGAATCGGTCAACGTTGCCCTCGTGCAACCCAACATTCCACAGGTTGAAAAATGGGACACGGAGATGGATCAAATGATCCGCGACCGGTTGGCCGAGCTGGGCAGCACCGCCCTGCGGCTCGAGGGGATCGACCTGATGATCTGGCCCGAAACCGCCGTGCCCGATTTCCTCCGCACCAGCCGCGCCAGCTACGACCTCGTGAAAAGCATGACCGCCACCGGAACGCCGTTGCTGCTGGGCAGCATGGATGTCGAATTCACCGAGGCCGGCCGCATCTACTACAACAGCTCCATGCTGTTCGGCAAGGATGGCGAAGAGCTCGGAAAATACGACAAGCAGCACCTCGTCCCGTTCGGTGAATATGTTCCGTTCCCCGGCCTCATGCGCAAGTTCACGCCCATCGAAGTCGACTTCCGCCACGGCGCGGGAAGCACCATCCTGCCGCTGCGCGGCAACGCCTCCTTCTCCGCCCTCATCTGTTTCGAAGACATCGTGGCCCCGCTTTCCGTCAACGCCACCCGCGCCGGCGCGCGCTGGTTGGTCAGCCAAAGCAACGATGCCTGGTTCGATCCCTCCGCGCAGTCGGAGCAGCACCTGGCCCACGCCATCTTCCGCTGCATCGAAAACCGCATTCCCATGGCGCGCTGCTGCAACACCGGCGTCTCCTGCATCATCGATGCCTACGGCAACGTGCAGCGCAATCTCGAGCCCCTCACCAAGGGCTTCACCACCGGTCAACTGCATCCCCGCCCCATCGGCCTCGAAAAAACCTTCTACACCCGCAACGGCAACGTCTTTTCCAAGGTCGCCCTCATTGCCGGCGCCACCGTCCTCTTTGTGCTTCGTTCCAAAGGCTGGAAATTCCGGAGGAAGAAGGATGTGCCTGAAGTCGAATAGGGAAGTTCGCAAGAAATCTGTCTTGGAGGGCCCGGTTCCACCCGGGCCAATGGAGCGTCCGGTTCCACCCGGACATCCCCGCAAGGCAAGGTGGAACTTGCCCCTCCAGTCGTCGAGGAGGAACTCGACTCTCCTTTTTTGCTGTTCCGTCATCGCCCTGATGGTTGCCGCCAACACCCATGCATCCATCACGCTCTCCAACGTGTCCGCCGCCCAGCGCGAAGGAACCAGACTGGTAGACATCCACTACGATGTTTCCAGCATCTCCGGTTCAAGCGTCCATGTTTCACTCATTGTTTCAAACGGTTCAACCCGGGTATCAACAACCGATCTGGGCACCGTGTCCGTAGGCACCGGCCTGCATGCGTTCTGGGAGGGCGGCACCGAGCTGAATGGCGTTGTGGTCTCCAATCTTTCCATCACGGTGCAGGCCTCCGATCCCGTTCCATCCGAAATGGCGCTTGTTCCAGCGGGAGATCCTTTTTTCATGGATGCGTTCGAAGTGGATAAGGAGCTCTGGCAATCCGTTTACAACTGGGCCGTGGCCAATCAGTTTTCCATAAACACAACTTTTGAATCTCGCGCATCCGGGCATCCAATCGTGAAGGTCGATTGGTACGACGCCGTCATCTGGTGCAACGCCCGTAGCCAGAAGGAAGGGCTGGTTCCCGTTTATGAAACTTCAACCGGATCCGTTTACAAGAACCGTCTTTTTGGCGAACCGGAAATCGGCTCGGGCAATGGATTCCGGCTGCCCACCAACGGGGAATGGGAATTTGCCGCGCGCGGCGGCTTGCAAAACCAACGTTTCCCGTGGGGCGATGAAATTGCGCACACCAACGCCAACTATCAAAGCTCATCCTCCTACAGCTACGATGTGAGCGATACCTCTCCTCCCGGATGGCATCCGGACTTCGACGATGGCTCCCGTCCGCACACCAGTCCCGTCGGCTATTTCGAAGCCAACGGATATGGCCTATACGACATGGCCGGCAACGTATACGAGTGGTGCTGGGGAACAGGATTGTCGAGAGCCATTCGCGGCGGAAGTTGGGATCATTATGCACCCTACGCGCGATGTAGCGATGTCAGTACGACAGCACCCTCCATTTTTCAGGACACGATCGGTTTCCGCACCGTCCGTGACACAACGTTGGCCTCGGAATCCGTATCTGTAGTTTTCGACGCGCGCGATTATGAACTCACCGTCGTGTCCGATTTCGGCTCGCCGGTTCCCGCTGCTGGAACCGCGGCCTATGCCTGGAGGTCGACGGTCACCTGTTCCGTGGATACCGTTGTTGATGTCGGCGGCACCAATTTCACCTGCATCGGTTGGACGGGCACCGGCAGTGTTCCGGCATCCGGCAGTTCCAACCGCATCGTGGTGGTCTTGGACGACCTTGCCTCCTCCATCGTTTGGAGCTGGGCCAGCGACGACACCGACGGCGATGGCCTGAACGATGACTGGGAACGCGATTATTTCCTGAACCTCTCCCAGGCCGCCACCAACGATTTCGATTCCGACGGCCAGGACAACCTGTCCGAATACATTGCCGGAACCATCCCCACCAATCCCGCCTCGCTGTTCAAGCTCTCGGCCAGCCCCGTCTCCGGCAACTTCATCCTCGAATGGCCGACCGCCTCCAACCGCGTCTACAACATCCACTGGACGCCCAATCTCAAGCACACGCAGTTCACCCCCTTCGAAACCAACATCGCCTACCCCCGCAACTCCGCCACCGTCACCCCGACCCAGGCACAAGGCTTCTTCAAGGCCGATGTGAAGAAATAGGCTTTTCAACATGGGGCAGGCTTTCCAGCCTGCGCCGGGCAGACAAGAATGTCCGCCCCACTGTCCTCCAACCCCGATCCGCCGCCCCGGACATTAAATCCAGATTGACGATCGTCAATCTGGATTTAACATTCCCGCAAAAACCGCCGCCGCGCGCTTCCATGGGGAGGGGGATTCGGGGAATACTTTTCCATTGTTTGGAAACAGCTGAACAACCGGGATTTTAACCGTGTCGAATTCGGCACGGTTAGAAATGAAGCGGGCAGCAACGCCTTTGTTATGACCCCGTCCAAGTGGATCCTGCCGACAGGAGCCATCGGCATTGTTTCAAAGGCGGGTCGCTACGGGGGGACGTTTGCGCACAAGGATATTGCGTTCGCGTTTGCCTCGTTGGTGTCGGTGGAGTTCAGGCTGTACTTGATCAAGGAATTCCAGCGCCTCAAGGAAATCGAGCAGAAGCAGTTGGGGTGGGATATCCGGCGCAACCTGGCGAAGATCAACTACCGCATCCATACGGATGCGGTGCAGGCCAACCTGATTCCGCCGGAGCTGACCCCGCAGCAGATCAGTTTTGTCTACGCGAACGAGGCCGATGTGCTCAACACGGCACTTTTCGGCATGCCGGCGAAGTAGTGGCGCGAAAGCCATCCCGATGACAAGGGGAACATCCGCGACCACGCCAATGCGGCGCAGCTGGTTTGCCTGGCCAACCTCGAAAACCTGAATGCGCTTTTCATCGCCGAGGGTATGGATCGAAAGGATCGGTTGGTGAAGCTCAACCAGACCGCCATCCGGCAGATGCAGTTGCTTACCGAAGATACCGCTGTCCGGCGGTTGGACGAAAAGAAACACTAGCTTTTTTCTTCAATGCAGGGTTTGGCATCGGGGAAGGTTGGGCTATATTGCGCCCTTCCAACGATTGGACTGAACCGATGACCCAAGACGAACTGAAAAACAAGATAGATGAATTCCGGGGCCAGCTTTCCGAGATGGAGGGCTATCTGGCGATTGCCGCCAAGCGCGCGGAGCTTGAAGCGCTCGAGGCCGAGGCGGCCGGGCCGGATTTCTGGAACGACCAGAACAAGGCGCAGGCCAACATTGCCGCGACCAAGGGGCTCAAGCTGGTGCTCGACCCGTTCGATGCGATCAGCGCCGGGCTCGACGATGCAGGGGTGATGCTGGAGCTGGCCGAGGCGGGCGAGGATGAGGCGCTGGCCGAGGCCGCCGCCGAAATCGCCAAGGTCGAGAGTGGGTTCCAGTCGCTGGAAATGCAGTCGCTGCTCGGCGGCGAGTTCGATGGCAACGGGGCCTACCTGACGTTGCACGCCGGGGCGGGGGGCACGGAGAGCTGCGACTGGGCGGATATGCTCTACCGCATGTTCACGCGCTATGCCGAGCGCAAGGAGTTCAAGGTTCAGATCATGGACTACCAGGCCGGGGATGAAGCGGGCATCAAGAGCGTGTCGGTGTTGATTTCCGGTGCGTATGCCTATGGCCTGCTGAAGTCCGAACGCGGGGTGCACCGGCTGGTGCGCATCAGCCCGTTCGATTCGCAGTCGCGCCGCCACACCTCGTTTGTCGCTGTCGACGTGACGCCGGAGATCGATGACGACATCGATATCGAAATCGTGGAGTCCGAGTTGCGCATCGATACCTACCGGGCCCAAGGTGCGGGAGGGCAGCACGTCAACACCACCGATTCGGCGGTGCGTATCGTCCACTTGCCGACCGGCACGGTGGTGCAGTGCCAGGCCGAGCGTTCGCAGCATAAGAACAAGGCCGCCGCCATGAAAATGCTCAAGGCGCGGCTCTATGAACACGAGCAGGACAAGCAGCGCCAGGCCGTCGAACAGCTCTACGGCGACAAGGGCGAAATTGCCTGGGGCTCGCAAATCCGCTCCTATGTCCTTCAGCCGTATACGCAGGTGAAGGACCACCGCACCGACGAGGTGGTCGGCAACGCCCAAGGGGTGCTCGACGGCAACCTCGATCCGTTCATTGAGGCGTATCTCAAGAAGAATAGATAGCCACGAAAAGGCTCAAAAAGCACGAAGACTACGAATCATGAACATTCTCGAACAAATCTGCGCGGACAAGCGTGTTGAAATTGAAGAACGGAAGAAGCTCGTTTCGCTCGCTGACCTGCAGGCGCAGGCGGTTGAAAGCCGCCCAGACTTCGTTGAGGCGCTGCGGGCAACGCCGATGGGGCTGATTGCGGAAGTGAAGCGTAAGTCGCCGTCGGCCGGGCTGATCCGCGATCCGTTCAGTCCGTCGGGCATCGCCCGGGGCTACGAGGCCAACGGGGCCAGCGCGGTTTCGTGCCTGATGGACCACACATATTTCGGCGGCGGGGCGGAGGATTTTGCGGAGGTCCGCGAGGCCATTGGCTTGCCGATGCTCTACAAGGAGTTCGTGGTTGATTCCTGGCAGATTGCCCATGCCAAGACCATGGGGGCGTCGGCGGTGCTGCTGATTGTGGGCGCGCTGACGGATGGCGAACTGGCCACCTTCCTGAAGGAAATCCGAGGAATCGGGCTCCAGCCGCTGGTGGAGGTGCACGACAAGGAGGAGATGCTCCGCGCCATCGATGTGGGATCGGACTGCATCGGCATCAACAACCGCAACCTGAAAACCTTCGTGACCACGCTCGACACCACGTTCGAGCTGGCGGCCATGGCGCCGGCTGGCTGCACCCTGGTTAGCGAAAGCGGTATAAAGGCTCCGGAGGACGTCGTGCAGCTTAAAGAGGCCGGCGCGCATGCGATCCTGGTGGGCGAAAGCCTGCTGCGCGAAACCGATCCCGGCGTGGCGGCGGCACATCTGTTGAGTCTGATTTAACCTCTTTTTTCTTTTTATACCCCCCATGCGGTAGCATCATTCCCAACTGCTGGACAAAGGATGGGAAATGTGAAAGCGGACAGGTTCATAGCACTGGATATAGGCGCGGATTTCATCCGGTTGGGTGTTTTTGCCCGCCATGCCTCCGGCCAGCTTGAACTGCTCGACCACGGCAGTGTGGCGATCGATTCCGACCCGCATATCGAGATGGCCCGCGAGGCCGTTGTGGCCACGGCGCTGAAGCGGCTGCTGGACGAGCGCAAGCCGACCGTGCGCAAGGCCGTTGTTTCCATCGAGGGCCAATCCGTCTTTTCCCGGCTGGTCAAACTGCCGCCGGTCGCCGCCGACAAGGTTGCGCAGACGATCCGCCATGAAGCCGTTCAGAATATTCCTTTCCCGATCGACGAGGTGGTCTGGGACGCCCATATCGTCGATGCATCGGCCCCGGAACCCGAAGTGCTGCTGGTGGCGGTCAAGGCCGAGCTGGTCGATGGGTTGGTGCATGCGGTCAGTGCCAACGGCCTGCTGGTCGAGCGGGTCGATGTGGCCCCGGCGGCGCTGGCCAATGCCGTGCGGGCAACACAACCCACCGGTACCGGGCCCAGCCTGCTCGTCGATGCCGGCAAGCAATCGACCAACCTCGTCTTCATCGATGGCGACCGCACCTTTTTCCGTACGTTGCCGGTGGCGGGCAGCATGGGGCAACGGCTGGTGCAGGAGATCGAGCGCTCCATCACCTTTTATCGGAGCCAGCAGGGGGGCAATGCCCCGCAGCGCATCCTGCTGGCGGGCGGGCTCGGCCATCTTGGCGAAACGGAGAGCCGGCTCGGCATCCCCGTGGAAGCGTTCGACCCGTTGCTGGGCGTTCAGCAAAGCGTAGTGGTTGCCGATCCTGGCAACATCGCGGTTTTGGCGGGCTTGGCCCGGTCGGGCGGGATGGAAATCAACCTCGTGCCGGAAGCGCTGGAAAAGGCGCATAGCTTCCGCCGGAAGCAGCCGCTGTTCGTCGCCGGTGCCGCCGCCGCTGTGCTGGTGGCCGGCACATGGATTGTTGGACTCAACCGGCTGGCTGCCCTTGCGGAGATCGAGAACCGCGAGGTGCGTGCCCGAATCCAGGCCTTGGAGCGCGTTGAAAAAAAGATGCTACCCCTGGAGCGCAGGATTGCCGAATTGCAGCGCCAATCCGAAGTCTATGAGGGCGCCATTGAGCGCCGTACCTTCTGGCTGGATGTGCTGGTGGATATCCGCGGTTGTCTGGCCGAAGGCATGTTCGTGCTCGGAAGCGAGCCTATCCTGCAGGATGAAAGCACCATCGGGCAGCGAATTACGGTGGTGAGCTATCTCGACCGGGAGGGCAAGGGAGAGGATGCCATTATCCAGCTCCGCGACCGCCTGCGTGCGAAGGATCGGTTCAGTGAAAAAACGAAGGTGTTCAAGCGGCCGACCAAAAAGCGGTTTGCCCGGGAGTTTGTGCTCGATGTCCATTTCGAGGAGGGCTCGGAATGAATTTCGAGAAAAACAAACTGTTGATCATGGGCGGCGGCCTCTGTGCCATGCTCCTCGTTGCCGAATTGGTTTTCCTGGTTCTGGGCAATGTCAGGCTGGGCAACGAGAAGCGGGCGCTGAAAAGCAGCTATCGCCAACTTGAGCGGTTGCACGACCGTCAGCCCTTCCCTTCGGAGGAAAATATCGGAGCCGTGCAGGAAAACCTGGACAAGCTGGAATATGAAGCCGGCGAGCTGGCGGCGGCCCTCATGCGGGATCCGCTTCCGCAGGACAGCATCGAGGCGGCCGATTTTTCGGCGCGTGCGCAGGATGTGATTGAACGGTTCCGGAAAATGGCGCTGCAGGAGGGGGTCGTTTTGCCGGATTCGCTGGAGGTCGGGTTTGCCCAGTATGCCAGTGGCGGTTCCGTGCCGGCCAACCCGCACGTGCCGCGCCTTTCGCGCCAGCTCTATTCGGTCGAGCGCGTTGCCGAGGTGCTGGTTCGTAGCGGTGTGGGCTCCATCGACAGCCTCACGCGCGAAACGTTCGAGGAGGAAGCTTTGCCGCCGCCGAACCAGGAGCGTCGCCGCCGGCCAAGCCGTCCGGCCAATCCAGAGGAGAGACCCCGGGCGCGTATGTTGCTGGCCTCGGAAGTCCATCCCGAAGGCCTCTACTATACGGAGCGCGTGGGGGTTTCCTTCACGGCCAAGGAGGATGTGGTTTGGCGCGTACTCGACCGGTTCGCCGCCGCCCCGCATTTCATCGTTGTATCCGGGTTTTCGCATACCACGAAATCGAACATCCTCGCCTACAATCCCGACCTGGTGAAGCGCGCCGGCGAAACGGACGATGAAACCCTGCGCTATCTTTCCGAGGGCATCCTGGTCGGGAAAAAGGCGCTCTCGCGTCCCGAGCGGATTATCGCCGGCAATGATGACGTTCAGGTGTCCATGGTGGTGGATGTCTACAACTTCGGTGCGGAAGGGGAGGGCCGATGAAGACGTCCCGCAAGGCTTTCCTGGGGATCGAAGGCATGGTGTTGCTTTGCCTGTTGATCGCTTTGGTTGTGTCGTTGGTTGCCGTTGGCAGGCAGGTCGTCTCGGGCAAGGCCCGCCTGGCCGCCCGCGCCTGGGCAAGCCCAAGCCGTGAACGCCCGGCCGAAGCGTTGGATTTCGGAGCCCTGGAACGTGCCGTCGCCGCAACGGAGCGCCCGGTTCAGTCGGATGCTTCCCATCTGGGCCTGTTGGTCAGTGAATTGCGGGTTGTGGCGATCGGCAGCGCCTACCCCATTCCCTACGAGGCGGAGGTCTGCCCCTATTCGAACATCCCACAACCCGCAATGAACCAACTGGATCGCGACGGCGACGGCATTACCGACGACTGGGAGCTTAAATATGGACTGGACAAATATAATGTCGCGGACGCGCTGACCGATCTGGACGGCGATGGGTTTACCAATCTTGAGGAGTTCCGTTTTAAGAGCGACCCCCGGGATGCCGGCTCCCATCCCCCGTATGCCTTGAAGCTGCGGTTTGTCAAACGGCGCGATATTCCGTTTCCGGCCGTGTTCCAGGGGGAGAGCGAATTGCCCGATGGGAAGCTGGTTTTCCAGATAAACACACCTTCCGACGGCAACACCTATTTCAAAATGGTGGGCGAGGATCTGGGTGAAGGGCTGCGTGATGAGATCCATGAGGATTTGAAGAGCGCCCTGAAAGGCATTGTCGTTCAACGCTTTATCCCCGGGCAGGCATTCGGTGAAACCGGACGGCTTGTGGTCCGGCGCGGCGAATCGGAAATTGTGCTCGAAAAGGGCAAAACGACCGCCGATCCAGAAAGTGAAGTTGAGTTGATTAATATTCTTGATCGCACTCCCATAATCGCTACTATGGGCGCGTTATTATCTTTGCATAGTGACGAGTACACGGTTCTGAGTGTGCATCCCGACAAGGTCGTGGTGAAGCATTTGGAAACCGAAGAAGTGTTCGACATTGTCGGTTTGGCCGAAGGCGGGCTAGGTGGTTCGCCGGAGGATTTAGAATAGGGTGATAGTTGTTGGTAAATGCTTTCCGCGGGCCCTGGTCAACACGCGGTTGAGTTGGCATTTAAATAGAAGTAGAGGGGAAGGAAATGAATAGAACCTATATCTCATCTCTTTTGGTTGTATCTCTTGTTGGAGTACAAACGATTCGAGCCCAGGAAAGCCTGGATGACGTATTCGCGCAGCTGGATGCTGCCCAGGGCACCGAAGCCGCTGCACCCGCAGCCGCTCCGGAAGCCGCACCCGCGCCTGCCGCGGTTGAATCCGCGCAACCTGCAACGGTAGAAACCGCGGCCGTAGCTCCTGCTCCGGTGGCCGTCGCTCCCGCTGAAGTTGAATCCGACATGTTCTCCCGGGCTGTCGCATTCTATCGCGCTGGTGACTTGGTCAAGGCCGAAGCCGCTTTTGAAGCTGTTTTGGACGAAGACCCGTTCAACCGCAAAGCAATGGAATACCTGAAACGCACCGCACAGAAGATTGCTTCCAACGAAGTTCAGAAGCAACGTTCCAGCCGTGCACAGGCCATGGCCAGTGTGGATACCGCATGGAATCCGGAAAGCACGGTTCTTAACGTCGACCTCGGTGAAACCGAAGTTAAGGTTAAGTCCCCGGAGCAGATCGCCGTCGAAAACATGACTGCGCGTTTGCAGGGAATCACCATCCCGAGCCTCGACTTCCGCGATGCAAACATCAAGGACGTTGTGCTCTTCCTCACGGAAACTTGCCGTCGTCTCGACACCAGCAAGCAGGGAGTGAACATCCTTCTGCTCGGCATGGAGGATTCCATGGCCGCCGACCAGAACAACATCACCATCTCCATCCGCGACATGAGCCTCTTCGAAGCGCTTTCGTACATTGTGGAAATGGCTTCCCTGAAATTCGAAGTGCAGCCCAAAGCCGTTGCGATCATGCCGGTTGGCCATGTTCCGCCGGCCGACCTTAAAACCGTACCCTACGACGTGATCCCAGAAGTCGGCATGGAACTCGAGTCCATGGCTGGCAGCGGTGGTGGCGGCGGAGCCGACGACCTGTTCGGCGATGCCTCCTCCGATAGCGCCGCCGGCGGACCGGTTGACGTTCAGGGATTCTTCTCCATCGTTGATTGGCCGGAAGGTTCCTCTGCAATCTACCAGCCGAACTTCCACAAGCTGTTCGTCAAGAACACCGAGAAGAACATCAAGGCGGTTGAGGACATCCTTGCCGAGCTCGAAGACGACGCGATCAAGAAGCGTTCCCAGCAGGTTGAAATCGAAGCCAAGTTCGTTGAATACAACGAAGGTGCCTTGGAAGAACTCGGATTCGACTGGACGCTGTACGACGACGGCGAATTTGCCGGCCTCGGTTTGGACACGCAAAACTCTTACTACAAGCGTAGCCAAGGTGTTACATCTGGTACAACTGCAGTAGGACCGAGCAGCGGCGTTCTGTTGAACAGCCCATCCACGGGTTATGAAACGATCTCAAATCCTTACAACTCGACTGGCCCAGGCCAGAACATGTTCGGTAACGCCCAGCGCAACAACACCACGGCCTTCGAGACCCTCCAGTCCGGCATCCTGTCCAGCATGGGCGGTGCTCCGGCCCAGATGGTTCTCGCAAACAACGGCCAGTTCCCGTTCGACCTGGCGATCACCGCCATGGAACAGGAAGGTACCGGCGATGTTCTCTCCGCTCCGCGTGTAACTACCAAGAGCGGCAACGAAGCCATCATCCGCGTTGTGGAAGTCCACCGCTACCCGCAGGACTACGACGTTGAAACCGGTCAGCGTACTGCTCCGGTCGTCAAGCCGCAGGACTGGGAAGACTACGACCTTGGTGTCGTGCTCAAGGTTACTCCGGTGGTTGACGCTGAAAGCAACACCATCGACCTCGACCTGCAGCCCGAAATCAACAACTTCAAAGGTTTCGACAACTACGTCGTAGGTTACAACGCATACGAATCCGGTGGTAACAACCAGTCCGAACTGTTCGGCGACGGTAGTGCCCTGTTGGCTCGCATGCCTTACTTCGAAACCCGGACGGTTCAGACGCAGGTCACCATCGCCGATGGTAGCACTGTCATTATGGGCGGTCTGGTTGACGAGCGCACTGAAACCTTCCGCGACCAGGTTCCGTTCCTCGGGGATATCCCGTACATCGGACGCCTCTTCCGCACCGAAGGTTCCCGTTCGCAGAAGAAAAACCTGATCATCTCCGTCAAAGCCACCCAGGTGGACGACCGCGGAATGACTCGCGCCCAGCGCGAACTGGCTCGCCAGACCGCTTCCACCAACTAAGGAACGCGTCAGGTGATTCGAAAGACCCGCCCATTAACCCGGGCGGGTTTTTTTTATTCCCCTTTTGGTTCGCAAGAGCCGAAACCATCCTATATTGGTACTATATTATGAAATTCGTTGCTTTTGATTTGGAAACCACGGGAACAAAACCCAATGCCGACATGATTGTCGAAGTGGGTGCGGTTTTGTTCGACGGAGCCCGGGCCGTGAAAGGCTTTGGAACCTTGGTTGATCCAGGCATTCCGATTCCGCCGGATGCATCGGAGGTGAATGGGATCTCGGATGATATGGTTCGGGGCCAGCCCCGTATTAAAGACGTGATGGGCGATTTTGCCGACTTCTGCGGTGATTTGCCTTTAGTGGCGCACAATGCTCCCTTCGATTTCAAGTTCCTGCTTGAGGATGTGAATTTGCATAAGGCAGCCGCGCCGAAAGGTGTCGTGCTCGACACGCTTCCGCTGGCGCGCCTTGTTTTCCCCGGCCTAGCGAACTATCGCCTGGGGACGTTGGTTCGCCATTTCGGATTCCCAAGCGGAACCTTCCACCGGGCGGAGGAGGATAGTTCCTACTGCGGGCTTCTATTCGCCAAAATCCTTGAGACGCTTGAAATGCGCGGGGAATCCTGCCTGGAGCACGATCTGGTGAAAATGATTGGAAAGGCGGAAATGCGTTTTCCCCAGTTTGCGGCACAGCCCGACCAGCTCGACCTATTTTAAGGCCCATCCCCGAACGAGAACCCCATGAAAATCGCTTTTTTCAGCAACAAACCCTACGACCGTAAGTTTTTTGATTTGGCCAATAAGGATTTTGGCCACGAGATTACCTATTTTGAATCAAAGCTTCGCCGCGAAACCCTTAAGTTGGCCGAGGGCTACGAGTGCGCCTGTGTCTTCGTGAACGATCAGGTCGATGCTTCCGTGCTGATTGCACTGGCTGCCCAGGGTACAAGGCTCGTGGCCTTGCGGTGCGCGGGGTTCAACAATGTTGATATCCACAGTGCCAAGGAGCTGGGTATTTCGGTTGTTCGCGTTCCGGCCTATTCCCCGTATGCCGTCGCGGAGCACACGGTGGGTTTGATGCTTGCCCTGAACCGGAAGGTCTACTGGGCGAATTCGCGGGTCAAGGAAGGCAATTTCTCGCTGGATGGACTCCTGGGCTTCGATATGCGGGGGCGCACGGTTGGTTTGGTGGGAACCGGGAAAATCGGGGAATGCGTGGCCAGAATCCTGAATGGATTTGGTTGCAACATCATTGCCCATGATAAATTCAAGAATCCAGCGTGCGAGGCGCTAGGCGTAAAATATGTCGAGCGCGATGAACTGTTTGCACAATCGGACATTATTACGCTTCACTGCCCCCTGTTTAAGGAGACGCGTCATTTGATCGGGATGGATGCCATCGCCAAAATGAAGAAGGGCGTAATGATCATCAACACCAGCCGTGGTGCGTTGATTGATGCCCGTGCTGCCATTGAAGGCCTAAAATCGGAGAAGATCGGCTATCTGGGGATCGACGTCTACGAGGAAGAAGAGGAACTGTTCTTTGAAGACAAAACCTTTGAAATCCGTACCGACGATGTATTTGCCCGCCTGACCACCTTCCCGAACGTGGTGATTACGGGGCATCAGGCCTACTTTACCGAAGAAGCCGTTTCGGCCATTGCGAAGACGACGCTCGAAAACATTTCCGCCTATGAAAAAGGTGAAGAGCTGGCCAACGCCGTGGACCCCGACTAGAGCAATTTAATTTAAACTGTAGCCGCATGAGGCAAACCAACCTTGAGCATCCGCCGCACTAACGCACCCTAAGGCAGCGCCGATCGCATCAAACAGAGATTCCAGGGAGCGCGCTTTTTCCCCGCGAAGCAATTGCTTTACTTTGCTCCACATCTTTTCGATGGGATTGAGATCAGGACTGTAGGGCGGAAGGAACCAAACCTCTGCCCCAGCTTCTTCGATCAACTGTAACGAAGCCTTGTCCTTATGAGCCGAGAGGTTATCAAGCACAACGATATCGCCCACTCGAAGAGTCGGAGCTAGAACCTGTTCGACATAGGCACGGAATACATCGCCGCTTGTGGCGGCATCAATCGCCATGCAGGCTGTTTCTCCGTTGAAACGAATGGAGGAGATCATGGTGGTGGTACACCAATGGCCATGCGGGGCGTGATCGTAAGCCCGCTCATTTTTCGGCGAGCGTCCGTACAGCCGAGTCATATTGGTCTTGGCTCCAGCCTCATCAATAAAGACCAACCGAGCAATGTCAAGTTGCCCTTGCATGGCCATCCACTCAGCCCGTGCGAGTTTCACGTCTTCGCGCCCTTGCTCGCTGGCGTGAAGCGTTTTTTTTAAAGCTCATCCCCATGTCCTTGAGTACATAGTGAATGGCAGGCAGCGTGCAATCGAGCTCCAGTTGCTCTCGGATCTCCCACAACGTGATATCAGGTTGCCGATCAATCAGCGTTTTCATCTGCTTCCGGTGCTCTTGGGTGAAGTAGGGTTTTCTTCCTGAATGGCTGTGAAGCGGGGCGATATCGCCGGTTCGCTTCCGTTGCGAGAGGAGCTTCTTTACCATACCAAGCGATACCTTGTATCGGTCAGCAATGTCCTGCCGGGTTCCTTCTCCGGCATCGTAGGTGGCCAGAATTCTCTGGCGTAGATCCAGTGATAGAGTGCTCATGCAAAGAACTCTACACAATGACTCATCTAATGGCTATAGAATTATTTAAAATGCTCTAATCGTTGGACGGTTCGGATTCATTCTCCAACTCCCGCATGATCAGCTCAGCGGGGGTGAGGTATTTCTTCTCGTTGTTGCATTCCTTGCAGCAGGCAACGCAGTTGGACTTGGTGCTCTTTCCGCCGCGTACGACGGGCAACACATGATCCATGGTCAACTCATCGGGTTGGAAATGACCCCCGCAATAATGGCAGACCCCTTGGGTGAGTTGTTGTTTCCACCAGTCGCCCTTGCGCAGTTCCTTGGCCTTGGCCCGCTCACGCTTCACATGTGCAGGGTCTTTCCTAATATCGATCCAGTCGTCGTTCACCATGCTCTCCATTCGATGGCAGGAACCTAATCCCCCTCGGGGGCGGTTTCAATGAAATCGTTGGAAAAGAAAATTGTGTCTGCATTGAACAGCAACTAGACTAAAAGGGTCTTTTATTCGGAGGTTGCATGATGAGGTATCTATATACTGTTTTATTAATCGCCTTGGCCGGGTTGACGGCCTGCGCAAAAGAGGAGGCAAAATCCATGGATACGAACAAGGTGGTCAAAACCGAGGCCGAATGGAAGGAACAGCTCGACGACATGCAATATTACGTTGCCCGGCAGAAGGGAACCGAGCGGCCATATACGGGGAAATACTGGGACAACAAGGAGTGGGGAATCTATTCCTGCATCTGTTGCGGAACCGACCTCTTTCTTTCCGACACCAAGTTTGATTCCGGTTGCGGGTGGCCAAGCTATTTCAAGCCGGTCAACGACAAAGTCATCACCGAACACCGCGATACCTCCGCCGGCATGATCCGAACCGAAGTGGTCTGCAGCAAATGCGATGCCCATCTGGGGCACGTCTTTCCCGACGGTCCGCCACCCACCGGCCTGCGTTATTGCATCAACTCGGCCTCCATCAGTTTCCGGGAAACCGAAAAGCCAGCGGAGCAGGAAAAAAAATAGTGGGCAGGTTTAACGCTTGGTGAATTCACCGTTTTTCAACCGTTTGCAATATTTCTTTGTTTCCCTCGCCACGACACCGGAGAGCAGCATCAGGCCGATCAGGTTGGGGATGGCCATGAGGGCGTTCGAAATGTCGGCCAGTGTCCAGATAACCTTCAATCCGCCTACGGCGCCGATGGTGATGGCAACGACGAATAGCCAGCGGTAGACCGGAATTGCTTTCGACCCGAACAGGTATTCCGCGCAGCGATCCCCGTAATAGGACCAGCCGAGCATGGTGGAATAGGCGAAAAACACCAGGCCGATGCCAACCAGATAGTGCCCCCAGCCAAACAACCCTTCCTGGAAAGCGTATGCCGTTAGCGCCCCGCCATCGTGCTCGCTGGAATGGGCGCCCGTCACCAGGATCACCAACGCCGTCATGGTGCAGATGATCAGCGTATCGATGAGCGGCCCCAGCATGGCCACCGTGCCTTCGCGCACCGGCTCGTTGGTTTTGACCGCCGCGTGGGCGATCGGCGCCGAGCCAAGACCGGATTCGTTGGAAAAGACACCACGCGCCACACCGAAACGCACCGTCGTCCCAATCACCCCGCCGCCAACGGCGTAGGGCGTGAAGGCATATTTGAAAATCAAACCGAACGCTTCGGGAATGGCCGCGGCATGAAGGATCAGGATGACGCCCGCGCCAACGACGTAGAAGCAGCACATGAATGGAACAATGACACCTGCAACATTGGCGATGCGCTTGATGCCGCCAAGAATCACGATGCCGGCCAGCGCCGAAAGGGTAAGCCCGGTCGCCAAGCTCATCCAGCTGATTTCAAAGCCATCCCAAAGAGTGAATCCTCCACTTTGCGCGGCATCCGGCAACAGGTAGGCCAGGCCTCCGACCACGGAGTTGGCCTGCACCATGTTTCCGATTCCAAACGACGCCACTACCCCGAAGAAGGCGAACAGGGCTCCGAGGAATCCGCCCAGCATTTTGTTTTTCAAACCCAGGGAGAGGAAATACATGGGGCCGCCGCTGGCAGAACCATCCTCATGGATCTTGCGGTACTTCACCGCCAGGGTGCAGGAGGTGAACTTGGTGGCCATGCCGACCAGCGCCGTGACCCACATCCAGAATACCGCGCCGGGGCCGCCGGACGCAATGGCCGTGGCCACGCCGGCAATGTTGCCGGTGCCGATGGTGGCCGAGAGGGCCGTGGCCAGCGCCTTGAAATGGGAGACATCGCCGCTTTCATCGGGCTGGTCGTATTTCCCCATCACACAGGCGATGGCATGGCCGAGATGCCGGACTTGCACGAACATCAGGCGTACGGTCAGGAAGAGTCCGGAGCCGACCAGCAGGACGATCATCACCGGCCCCCATACAAAATCATCCACCTTGCCCAGCAACTCGTTCAACCACTCCATGAAAACCTCCGTTCAAGCTAAGGTAATGAGCACGGCGCGGCTTGGCAAACGTTGCTTATCCCAAAAGAAAAGCCCCGCCAAAAATGACGGGGCTGGTGGTTGTGCCGTGACGGCACATTTTGGCCAGCGGCTAGGTTGCTAGAGGTTCAGCCACCATTTTTCCGGGTTGTTTTCCTTGCTGATGACAATGCCACCCTTCCAGATCGGCAGCATGCTGCCATTGTCGTAGATGGTGGTCTCGGCGCCGGTAACATCTTCCTTCCAGATACGGATCCGGAAGGTATCGGCGGTGTCGTCGCCCATCCAAACCATGAACTTGTATCCGGGCTTTCCATTGGCGGTGCCTTCGCCCGAAATCTGGGCGTTCTTTCCATCCGGGCTGACGACCAGAGCTTCATAGTTATCGCTAGCGAACTTCAGGCTGCCTGCCTGGAGGTTGAAGCCGGCACGGCCAACCGGAATGGTCTCACCGTCGTTGTATTTCGAGTAGACCACGAAGCGGGCTTCGCCGTTGATCGACCCATTCGCCGAATAGGCACCCTTCGGCGAGGTTATGCATCCCCAGCCGAACGCAAATCCGGCGCGGATGTCGGAAACAACAACCGTTACAGCAAGGCTGGTGCTATTGCCGGCATCGTCTGTCACGGTTACCGTGGCTTTGTAGGTTCCAGCAGCGGCATAGGCATGCGTCGTGTCGGTGGTTGCAGGCGATCCGTCGCCGAAGTCCCAGACCACATCGAGGGTGGGGTCGTAGGAGTCGATCGCGTCGACCGAGAAGGTGACGGTTTCGCCCACCATGGCCGGGTTCGGGATCGCGTCGGCAGACAGGATTTGGGGCGGTGTGTGGTCTGCGACTGTTACGTCGGCTGCTCCAACGGAGGTGCGGCCATCGTTATCCATGGCACGAACCCTGACGATGCCCGTGTATTCGGCAGGCCAGGAGTGTGTCGCCGTCGGCACGCCGGTGGCTTCGTCATAAACACCGTCGGCGTCCCAATCCCATTCGAACAGGACAATCACGCCGTCGGGATCGAACGAGGCACTCGCATCGAAAACGATGGCTTGGCCAGGATCGCCGATATACGGGCCGCCAGCATTGACGACCGGGGAATAGGAAATCTCTTCCAAGGCGGCCTTAATAGCGGCAACAACGGCACTGGCGTTGGCGGCGGTGAAGACTTCGCCACCGGTGCAGTCGGCAAGGGCCTGGAAGTAGGCGGCTGCGGAGCTGTCGCCACCGATAATCACAGGATACAGGATCGACGCGCCAGCTTCGAGGGCTGCCAGGCAAACGTCGTTTGCGACATACCCAGTGAAGGGTTCCGGGTCGTGCGGCGGAGCGTCGGTCATGATGATCATCACCCGTTTGCTCATGCCTTCCGGGCGCCAGCCACCAAGAGAGGTGGAGTCGATGCAGTGCATCAGGGCCGCATAGGCGGATTCCGGCCAGTCGGCACCTCCGCCCGTTCCGATGGAGTTGATGGCAGCCACAGCTGCGGCTTGGTCGGTGGTGAAGGGCAGGACATCCCGGTACTCATAATCCGTGCTACCTCCGTAAGGGGAAACGGGGAAATCACGGTAGTCTACCACTGCAATCCTGAATTCAGGAATGTCCGTGGCGATTTGGGTGATGATCTCGTTCGCGGCGGCTTTTACAGCGCCAATGTCGTCCCACATGCTGCCTGTGCTATCGATGCAGAAGATCAGATCGACCGGGGCAAGCGTGACGGGGGCGACCGCCGGTTCTACCATGGCCACCATAGGCGCTCCTTCCGGTGCGATGACGGTTGCGGTGATGTCCCACTCAAGCTCAAGGCCTTCGGGTTGTTCCTGGCCCGTGAATTCGGGCGTGACCACGGCTACCGTGTCGTCGAGCACAACGCTGGCACCAGCGGCCAGATAGTCGATCGTGAACACGCTCGGTATCACCGTCAAGGCCGATCCCGACGCGGCGGACACCGTTACGTCGCTAACGGCGGTTCCAAGTGAATTGACCACACGGACTTGAGATACCATGACATTCGCGGAACCTTCCTTGAACGTATTCACCGCACTCAGTTTTACTTTGACACCTTCCGTCGTTCCGTGGGCGATCGATGCAATCGCGAGGAACGCGGCGGCAACAACGCCTAGTTTCTTTCTTACATGTTTCATTTTAGCCTCCCTAGCTAATGTATGATTGAAATATACTTAGGATTATCAATGTGACTTTCCGATCATCTCTTCATTGCATTCTCTTTATCCAACCACCTCCCTAGTGGATGTGCCACCATTAGGATGCCTTGTGATAAAGGAGTGGGATCGTGCTGAATGGAATTCGGTTCAGGGGGTCGTGGTCGCAATGAAACCCCATTGCGTAAAACGCCTCGTAGGTATTCGAATCATCAGCTGTTCAAGCACTCCCTTCCAAGCAAGGACTATCCAACAGGCCAGCATTGTAAGAAATCGAACCCCACGATTCCAAAAAACATAGCCAACGCCCGGATTGGTTTAACCAGTCGCCCGCTTTGTTGGGTTGGATTAAAAGATGATAATGCAGTTAGATGCAATAAAAAATAAACATAAAAAAGAAATGTTAGAAAATGCTAATATAAAGTTGTGTGATTGAGTACTTCTTTTAGCAGTTCATTCGTTCATGAAAAAGCCCCGCCATTCCTGACGGGGCTGATCCATGTGCCGGAACGGCACGGTTACCAGAAAACCAGGAGGCTAGAGTTCCAGCCACCAGTTTGCCGGATCGTTTTGCTTACTGATAACAATGCTGCCTTTCCAGATGGGTAGCTTGCTCCCGTTATCATAGATGGGGATTTCCACACCCAGTGCATTTTCCTTCCAGATGCGGATCCGGAAGGCATCGACACCATCGTGCATATAGATCCTGAACTTATAGCCGAACTTGCCGTTGGCCCAACCTTCTCCGCTGATCTGGGCGTTCTTGCCATCCGGGCTGACCACCAGCGCTTCATAGCCCGTGCTCATGAACTTGAGGCTTCCGGCCTGGAGGTTGAAGCCGGAGCGGCCAGTCGGATCGGGATTGCCGTCGCGGTATTTTGCATAGACCACGAAGCGGGCTTCGCCGTGGATCGATGCGTTGGCTCTGTAGGCCCCCTTGGGTGAATCGATGCAGCCCCAACCGAAAACAAAACCGGTGAGGGAGTCGCCAACAACAACGGTGACCGGGGCGCTGGCGGAATTGCCGGCATCGTCCGTTACCGTAACGATCGCCTTATAGGTTCCGTCGGCGGCATAGGCATGGGCCGTGTCGGTGGTGGGAGGCGATCCGTCGCCGAAGTCCCAAACCACATCCAGCAGGGCGTCGCAGGCGTTGGTCGCATCGACCGTGAAGCTCACGGTATCGCCTGCCATGGCCGGGTTCGGCGCTGCGGCGGCATCGAGGATTTCCGGCGGCGTGCGGTCTTCGACCGTTACGGTTGCGATGCACCAGTCGGAGAATCCGCCGTCATCGGTGACCAGCAGGGTTACCTGTGTGTCGCCCAGCGGGTAGGGGCCGGCCGGGATTTGCTCGATGATGATGGCATCGCCATCCGGATCGAAGGAGCCGTCATCGATCGAGGCATTTGCGCTGCACGTGCCGGCATCGGTTCCCACCACGACATCCGTGCAAAGGGCAACCGGTGCCTGGTTGGAAATGATGGTGACGGTGGTGTGGTCAACAGCTGTTTCGCCGAAACTGTCGGTAACCTTCAGGGCAATGTCGTAGACCTTGCCGAGCTCGCCCGAAACGCAGAAGGTCGGGTTGGTCTCGGAGCTGTCGTCGAAGACACCGTCGCTATCGAGATCCCATGCATAGGACGCGATGTAGTCGCCGGGGTCGATATCGAACGATCCGCTGCCATCGAGCTCGAAGCAGGTGTTGGTCGGAACCATGTAGTGCCCGCCTGCATCCGCGATCGGTCGATGGTTGCCGATTTTGATCTCGGTGAAATCCAAGTCTTGGCAAATTTCAAAGATCTCGCCGTTGTCGGCAATGCCCGTATCGGTAACCCGCAGGCCGATAATGCCCTCGTACGGAGCATGCCAGACCCATTGCGGTTGGTTGCCGAAGGCGTCGGAGCCGATGCCGAAGCAATCGAGGTCGTCTGCGCCGAAGAGGCCATCGTTATCCAGGTCCCATTCGATGAGGGAGAATTCCAGCGGATCGCCGAGGTAGGGGAACTCGGCGGCGTCGGGGTCCCACGAACGGGTTGCGTCGAATTGGACGGGGGTTCCGACAAAGCCAACATAGGGGCCGCCGGCGTAGGCATGCGGGCAATGCGGGGGCTCGTGCACGTCGATTTCGCAGATGGCGATATCCGTCAAGGCACCGCTTGGTGTGTCGTCCGTCACGCGAAGGGCGACGGGATAGATGCCGGGAACGGCGTAGCCGCCTGGGATTTCCGCCGTGATGCCGCTGGCATCGGCCACGAAAGTGCCGTCGTAGTCGAAGTCCCACTCATATTGGACAAGTGAGCGTTTGACGTCGGTATGGTAGGAGCAGGAGCCATCGAGCTGGATGGTCTGGTTGAGGTTGTATTCCTGCTTGTCGCAATTGCAAACCACGGCAACCGGTGGACGAAGCGTTACCCTGGGCGACAGAACCAAGATGCGCCATGCGGTTGCGAATTCATCGTAGACCGCGTTGGGGCCGATGGTGTCGTCCCAGCTGCCATCCCCCTGTTGGGTCACCACGGTATAGTATCCGATGCCTTGGTTGGCCTGGCCTTCGGGCCAATAGAACCAGTCGAAGGTATTGGCGGTTTGCGTTCCGGCGGTATAGTCGAATTCCGTTACGTCCGCCATGGCGGGATCGGTGATGCGCATGGCTTTTTGGAGTCCATACATGCCGTAGCTGTTGCCGTGCAACTTGGTGTAGTCCCACCCTGTTCCGGTGTCATTCCAGTGGCGGTAGATGAAGCCAATTCCGGCCTGCACCCTGGTGTCGGCGAGGAAAGCCGCCAGTTTGGCGTCATATTCGACCTGGGTTGCAGAGGGACTCAGGTAAAGGAATTCGTAGCAGATCAATCCCGCACCCTGTTTGGTAATGTTGTAGTAGGGGTAATAACCGGGATAATAGTAGGCAAAGGCACCGTGATTATTGCCGGCCGCGAGGTTTTGCGAGGTATTCATCCAAATGGGCAACTCTGCCCGGACGAAAGCCGGAACGATGCTATGCATGTTGCGTTCCGCCGCGAGCATGCCCAATGCCGGCCATTGCGAGGTCGACATGTCGGATTCGGTATAGTTGGCGTAATAGCGCCAGCCGCCGCGGCCCCAGCCGGAATCGACCTGCCCGTAGGCAAAGAAGTCAACCATGTCCTGGACGATGTCGGCATAGGTGCGGCCCACAACGTTGACGCTACCGACCTGGGCAACGACATTGGGCGCACCGCTCGATGCCAGTGCCGCCATGCAGATGCCGCCGATGTAGGTCTGGCGCGCGGTGGACTCGTTGTTGGCCACCAGGCCGATGCCGTTGCCGTTGGTGTCGGGATCGCCCGCGGGTTGTGGACCGATGGCGTAGGTGCGGATGTTGTAGAGCAGGTAGTTCATGGCGCGTTGCACGGTTTCGGTATACGGGTCGTGGTCGTAGTCCGATAGAACCGTGTGCCCCGAAAGCTGGAACGCCTCGATGCCCGACCCCGTGGCGGCCAGCGGATAATAGCTGGGTTGCCAGTAGCCGACGGGTTGCCCAAAGCCCGGCGAACCTGCGGCATATGTGGTGCGGTTGAGCCGCGTATGCAACCACCAGAGCCCCGCGTCGATCGCCATGTTTCTGCGCACTTCCAGATGGTCGTTGTTGCGTAGGTTCGTGCTGACGAACATGCGGATGGGGTAGGTGTCGCTATTCTCCTCGCCCAGTCCGTTGCGTACGGTCAGCGTTGCAATAAACAGTTGGTTGGGCACTCCGGTGTAGACATGTTGAACACCTAGGTTGTAGGGGTTGGCGATGGTCATCCAGCCGGTATCGCCGCTCCCATCCCCATAGTCCCATTTGTATTCAACGGCATCCCCGCGCGCTATGCCTTTGAGGGTGATTGCCGCCCCGTCATACGTCCAGTGCGGCAGGCTCTCGTCCGATTTCCACGGTACGCAAATGGCTTCCGGCGCAGCCAGGGCTGCGAGCGATGGCATCATCACCAATGCCACCATGACGATATGTATCAGTCTTCCCAAGAATCTTTTCGTCGTTCTCACTTCTATTCCTCCCAGAATAACAAGGTTAATTAACATACGGCATTCACTACGCCCTAAAATCAGATGTAATTTATGACTAAGTTGATCTTATCACCTCCTAAATACTTTAAGTTCGGCATGTTGCGCCCTCTTCCGTTTAAGAAACGTAAAATACAGCACCCGTCATAAGTGTATCAAGAATATAGTGCTAGAATTCCGTTGTTTTTCCGGAGTGGCAGTTCGAATACTTGTTAAGTGCCAAAAACGGGCCTTGGCATTGACTTTCCCAGTCCTAGTCCGTATTGATAATCCCATGAATAACGATCATGTTTCAGGAAGTATTGGGGGGCGGTCCGACGTGGTGTTGATTGGCGGCGGAATCATGAGCGCCACGCTGGGCACCATGCTCAAACAACTGAACCCGGAACTCTCGATGCAGATTGTCGAGGCATTGCCGCGCGTTGCGCAGGAAAGCTCGAACGCGTGGAACAATGCCGGAACCGGGCATGCGGCACTTTGCGAGCTCAACTATACGCCCGAAGACGCCCTCGGCAACATCGACATTTCGAAGGCCGCACGGATCAACGAACAATTCGAAACCACCAAGCATTTCTGGGGCTGGCTGGCGGGGCAGGGCATTGTTGCCGACCCGTCCTCCTTTGTCCGCCCGTGTCCGCACATGAGTTTTGTCTGGGGCGAATCGAACCAGGACTTCCTGCGCAAGCGCCATGCGGCCATGGAGAAAAGCCACCTGTTCGAAACGATGGGGTTCACGACGGACTGGGCGACCATAGAAGGCTGGGCGCCGCTTTTGACCGAAGGTCGCCCCTCCGGTGAATCCCTGGCGGCCACCCGGGTGGAAGCGGGCACGGATGTGAACTATGGATCGCTCACCAAGCAACTGATCGATCATCTGGTTTCCCTCGATGGCGTTGAGCTGGCGCTCGATACCAAGGTCGGCAGCATTCGCCGGACAGGTGATGGCTGGAAAGTGGGCCTTGTTGGCGGAAAGAGCATTGCGGCAAGGTTTGTCTTTATCGGGGCAGGCGGCGGGGCGTTGCCGCTGCTGCAGAAATCCGGCATTCCCGAAGGCAAGGGCTTCGGCGGCTTTCCCGTTAGCGGCCAGTTCCTGGTTTGTAAGAACCAGGAGATCGTTAAACGACATGCCGCCAAGGTCTACGGCAAGGCGGCGGTCGGTGCGCCGCCCATGTCGGTGCCGCATCTGGACACCCGGGTAATTGGCGGCAACAAGTCGTTGCTTTTCGGCCCCTATGCCGGCTTTTCCCCCAAATATCTAAAAACCGGTTCGAACCTCGACCTGTTAAAGTCGGTCAAGCCCGACAACCTGGCGCCCATGCTGGCCGCCGGACGCGACAATATGCCGCTGACCCAATATTTGATCAACGAATGCCGCAAGAGCCACAACGACCGCTGCGAAATGCTCCGCGAATTTTTTCCCGACGCCAGGAATGACGACTGGACGCTGATCAATGCCGGGCAGCGCGTGCAGATTATCAAAAAGGATGCCGAGCGAACCGGGAGCCTGCAGTTCGGAACCGAGGTGGTGGCCTCCGCCGATGGCTCGCTCTCGACGGTGCTCGGCGCTTCGCCCGGCGCCTCGACGGCGGTATCCATCATCCTCCAGGTTCTGGAAAAATGCTTCCCGCACCAGATGGCTTCCGCCGATTGGAAGGCGCAGCTGGCCGCGATGGTGCCCGCCTATGGCCTCGACCTGACCAAAGACAAGGCGGCCTATCTCGACCTGGGCGGCAAAGCCGCCACCTTGCTCGGGCTCTGATTCGGTTCCCTTCAGAAAATGCTCGCCCGGGCCCCGGACAACGGGTAGACATTCCGCCAACGGTTGGAGGAGAGAACAACCGGAGAAAAAAAATGCTCGATCAAATTATGGATGTCTTAACGCCTCGACGCATGATGACCGTCGGCAACCTTGCGTTGCAGTTCGAGATGAAGCCCGAAGAGCTTCATCCTCGATTGGAGCAACTGAATGCCGAAGGCCGGGTGCGCTATGCGCTCTCGAAATGCAATGGCTCCTGTTCCACCTGCTCAACCTGCACGGTTTCATCTTCGGGAGAAGTGGTGAACGATGCCGACTTGGCGGTCGACCCGACCGCCATTGTGATCTCCATGGAAATCCGCCAGCAGGACGATTAGGCGCTTCCGGCTGGAAACCGAACCCTCCGCTTAAAACTCGCTGCCCAGCGAGAAATAGATGCTGTGGTAGCCGCCGTCCGCAAGGCCATAGGTTAACATCAACGGGCCAATATTCAGGTCAACGCCAACCCCCAGCGATCCGCCATACCGAACGTCGGAGTTCATGCCGTTCTCCCAGACATTGCCCACATCGAAACGGGACAGGGTATAAATACCGCGCCCCAACTGGGCCGGTAGCTCCTTGAGCCGGTAGCGGTAGGCGAGCGTTGCCACCCCAAGACTTGATCCGCGAAACTGATCCTGGGCCAGGCCGGAAAAACCATCGGCCCCGCCGAGTGTGAACTGGGCATAGCCTGGAATGTCGGTGCCGAGCGAGGATCCGCCTTCCAGCGCCATTTCCATCGTGTGGTCGTTGATCGAATGGCTTAGGATGAAGTCGGCCGAAACCTTATCGAACGAAACATCGCCCCCCCAATCCTCGCGCGGGAAGAATCCGCGCGTTTCAAAATAATAGCCCTGCCGCGGGAAATAGGTTCTGTCCTTCTGATCGACGATCAGGCTGAACGCCGGGCCTGCATAGTGGTCGTCGAAATCCGGCAATCCGGTAAGGCCGGTCTCGACCTCGCCCTTTCCGATGCCCCATACCGGCCCCACGCGCAGTTCCGCGAAGCGGCGTAGCTGAATGCCGAAATCGAAATTGGCCTCGGTCTTCTCCACATTGTATTCGGCAATGTGGTCTTTGTCGTCGTAGAGATCCTGGAGTTCCGAGCGGTAGTTGATCATCGGAGCAACAAACAAATAGCCGCCATGGCCCAGGGGCTGGTAGAACTCGGAAAGAAGGCCCTGGGTGCTGCCGATGATGGCATCGTTGCGCCACTCGGCTCCGAGCGGGCCGATGCTCCGCCGCGTCAGGTTGAGCAGTATGTTCCAATCGGTGTCGTTCTGGAAATCGCTGCGCAGGTTAAGGCCGACGTTGAGATAGAGCGGTCCTCTGGGATCTTCCGTCACCACATAGTTGAGCGAGCCCGTTTCCTCGTCTTTTTGATCCAGGTGGAAGAGCACCTGCTCGAACTCGCCGATGCCATAGATGCGCATGAGGTCAAGCTGCAGGGTCTGGGCATCGAACGAGGTGCCGGCCTTGCTTTGGATGCGGCCGCGGATCGACTTTTCGCTGACGCGGCTCTGACCTGCAACCTCGATGGCATCAAGCTGCACACCGGTGGGGTTGGCGCGGCGGTGGCGCTTGAGGTAGGCCGCATATTCCTCCTTGTCCACGCTGAGTTTGGCAATCTCATCGAGCTTGCCGCGCGCGGCAACTTCCCCCTTTGGCACCAGCTCTAAAACGCGGGCGAATTGCGAGGCCGTGAAATCCGCCAGCTCCGGCTGCAGGCCAAGGTCTGCCTGTTCGAACTGCTTAATCTGTTCCGGGCGCTGCATGATGGCGTAGGTGCGCCCCAGGATTCCGGTAATGCCCTTGAGCTCTTCCGGATCCACATCGTCGGATGCCGAACCAACATCGACGGCAATGATGAACTCCGCCCCCATCGCCTTGGCCACATCGACCGGAAGATTGTTGACGATGCCGCCATCCACCAGCAACCGACCCTCGATTTCAACGGGAGTGAAGGCGCCGGGAACGGCCATGCTCGCCCGCATCGCCCGCGCCAGGTTTCCGTGGCCGATCACATGGGCGCTGCCGGACTGAAGATCGGTGGCCACGGCGCGGTAGGGAATGGAAAGGTGATCGAACTCGGTGATGGTTGCCGCGCGTTGCACCTGGAGCTGCAGCAGGTTATTGAATTTTTGCCCGGCCGCCATTCCGGCTCCCATCTTCAAGCCCTTCCGGCCAAGCCCCATCTCGATGAGATAGCGTTGGTCTTCGAGCTTGCGGCGGAAATAAAGTTCGCGGCGCGGTGTGGCATCGCTCATCACCTGGTTCCAGTCCAGCCCGGAAAGGAAGGCCTCGATTTCGTCCGGCGACATCCCGCTGGCATAAAGGCCTGCAATAATGGCGCCCATGCTCGTGCCGCAAATATAGTCGATCGGTACGCGTTGCTCTTCGAGCACCCGCAGGACACCGATATGCGACATCCCCAGCGCCCCGCCGCCTCCGAGCACCAGTCCAATCTTCGGACGTTCGTCGCTGCGGTTTTCGTTCCCCGTTGCCTGGAACGACACCATCAGCAGCATGCTCCAGATTATCCACCGCATTGTCATCGCAACCCCTTTCCCGGATTTCCCCAAATCAGTCCGCCCTCCGGCCAAACATTGGAACACGGTAAACCACGGGGCATGCGGATGACAACCGGGAAAAGGAACGGGAGCAGGAATATCCCCGCCCCGTTTGCTGTCCGGCTTGTGCTACTTTGACAGCATCTTCAGCAGGTAGACATAGCCGAGGCTTTCCATCATCGCCTTCTGCTCGTTGGTCACGCCTGCGCCGTGGCCGCCCTCGGTGTTTTCGAAATAGAAGAAGGGGTGGCCGAACTGTTCCATGCGCGCCGCCATTTTTCGGGCGTGCCCCGGATGCACCCGGTCGTCGCGCGTGGTGGTCGTGAAATAGATCTTCGGGTAGTCGCCGTCCTTCGCAAGGTTTTGGTAGGGCGAATAGTTGCCGATGTATGCCCACTCCTCGGGAATATCGGGATTGCCGTACTCCGCCATCCAGCTCGCGCCGGCGAGCAGTTTGTTGAAGCGTTTCATGTCGAGCAGGGGAACGGCGCAGATCACGGCCTCGTAAAGCTCCGGCCGTTGGGTGGCGACCACCCCGACCAACAGGCCGCCGTTGCTACCGCCCTTCACGCCGAGGGTCTTGGGCGAGCAATAGCCGCGTTGGATCAGGTCTTCCGACACCGCAATGAAGTCGTCGTATGCCCGCTGGCGGTTTTCCTTGAGGGCGGCCTGATGCCATGCGGGGCCAAACTCGCCGCCGCCGCGGATGTTGGCGACGGCAAAGGCGCCGCCGTTGGCCAACCAGGTTGCGCCCATCACCGGCGAATACCCCGGCCGAAGCGAAATCTCGAAACCGCCGTAGCCATACAGCAGGGTCGGGTTGGAGCCATCGAGCTTGGCCGCCCTGGGCAGCACGATGGAGTAGGGGATCATGGTGCCGTCCTTCGAGGCGGCTTCGTGGAACTCGACCTTGAAATCGTTGCCGTTGAAGAATTCGGGCAGGCTCTTGACCTTCGAGAATTCCTTGGTGTCCTTCGAATAATAGAGGGTGCGGGGGGAGAGGGCGCTTTCGTGCGTCAGGAAGAGGCGGTCGGAATAGTCGTCCGCCGAAACCACCGACAGGGTGCCGTGTTCCGGCGCTGCAACGTGGTCAACCGTCCATTTCCCCTTGTCGAACGAATGTTGGATCAACAGGTCGTAGCGCCCGCCCTTGAAGACGCGAACCAGGATCAGGTTTTCCGTGGAGGAAACCGCGCCGAGGCTGTCGCGTTCCGTGGGTTTGAACAGCACCTTGAATTCATGTTTGCCCTGGAGCAGGGCGTGGTAGTCGAGCGCAAGCAATGAACCGCCAACGACCTTCCTTCCACCTACGTTCCAATCTTTTTTCGGTTTCGCCAAGAGGTGTCCCTTGAAGAATCCGCTGACATCGACGTCGAGGGGCAGGTCGAGCTTGATCAACTTACCCGTCTCATAGGCATGGTATTCGCTCTCGTAAAACGAGATGCCGCGCGTTATCACGGCATATTTCCGGGCGACCGTGTTCTGCACAAACGACCGCACGCTCACATCGTCGTGCTTTCCTTCGAAGACCAGCCCGGCCTTTTCCAGCGGTGTGCCGCGCGTCCACTTCTTCACTTGGCGCGGATAGCCGGAGGCCGTCATGGAACCTTCACCGAAGTCGGTGCCGACCAGCAGCGTGTCGCGATCCAGCCACGAGGTGTCGCTCTTGGCTTCCTCCAAAACGAAGCCGCCTTGAACAAACGCCTTTTCCCCGATGTTGAATTCCCGGCTGACCACCGCATCGCCGCCACCGCGCGAAAGGCGCAGCATGCAGATGTCGAAGTCGGGATGGAGCGTGTCCACGCCCTTGAACGACCAGTTTTCACCCTCCTTTTCGGAGAGCTTGCTAAGGTCGAGCAGGATTTCCCATTCGGGGGCATCCTTGAGATAGGCCTCCAGTTTAGTCCGCCGCCAGACTCCGCGCGGGTAGGTTTCGTCCTGCCAGAAGTTATAGACATGGTCGCCACGGATCGCCGGATAGGCAATGCGCTCCTTCGAGTTGAGGATCTCCAGCGTCTTGTTGTAGACCTGCCCGAACTTCGGATGCTGTTTCAACACGTTGGTCGTGGCCGTATTCTGTTGCTCGACCCATTCCATCGCTTTTTCACCATCCACCTCCTCCAACCAGAGGAAAGGATCTTCTTGGGCGGTGGTAACCATGGCCATCATCAGTGCCGTAAGCAGGATTTGTTTTCGCACAGCGGTTCTCCATTCATAAATAGACTCATTTGGACAGTTTTAGGCGTTCGGTGGTTTCCAGTTCGGGGCCGCCACCGCGCCCACCGGAACCTGAGCAGGTATAGATGCAGTTTTTGTGCAGGATCAACGCCGTGCCATGGCGTCCTTGCTTGAGCGGGGGATAGTCGTGCCACTTCTCTTTTAACGTATCCCATGCCTCCACTTCGGCATGCGCTTCTTTCTGGGTCATGCTCTCGCCACCAGCCACCACGATGTCCTGGCCGATGGTCGCCGTCGAGTTGCCTGCTCGCGGGGTTGGGAGGTCGTCCTTTAGTACCGACCACGCGCCGCTCTTGATGTCGTAGACATCGACCTCCGGCACCGTGAGGTCGAACACTTGGTTTGTTTCCTTCGAGGTGGTGCGACCGCCGGCCGCATAGATTTTTCCATCGAGGTAGGTGCATTGGAAATGGTCGCGCTTGTGCTTGGCGTTTTTCAGCTTTGTCCATTCGCCGGTGGCCGGGTCATATCGATCCGCCCAGTTCACATAGCCGCCCACATGGCCATTGACGATCCCGCACATGACATAGATCTTACCATCCACATTCACCACACCCGCCGAACCGCGCCGCCGGTTTTTCGGGATTTCGTCACCCCAGCTCCACGTATCCTTTTTCGGTTCATAGACCAAAACCTTTTCGAGCCCCGTCTCGTTCGGGTAGCGCCCGGTCATGGCGCAGATGATCAGGATTTTATCTTCATGGACCACCGGTTGGAAATGGTGGATCTCTATTGGCGGCTTCGAGGCGTTGCGCCACGTTTTGGTTTCGGGATTGAAAATGTTCACGGGCTGGATGCGCCGCCCGCCCAGCAGGTAGAACTCGCCCTCGAATTCCACAAAGGCCGCTTCGTGGCGGGGGTTCGGTTGCCCCTTGGTTTCCAGTGTTTCCCATTCGGCGGCGACCACCGATGTGGCTGCGAGCAGGGCGATGATGAGTGCTTTCATATCAGTTTCTCCTTCAAGGCGAGAATCTTGCGGGCAAGTTCGGCATCCGTTGCATAGAGGATGCCCTTTCGGTTCATGTAGATCGAGTCGGCATGGTTCAGATCGAGCGGGTCGCCGTGGATGTCGGACACGTGCGCGCCCAGCTCGCGGTAGATGCAGGCCGTTGCGCCGAAATCCCAGAAGGTACCGCCGCCGACCTTCTCTTTGGGCATCCTGACATAGCAGGCCGGCGCGTTTTCCAGCGCCCAGATGGCGTTCATCACTCCGCCGCCGTGCGTGGTGGTCTCCAGCTTTCCGTATCCAAAGTTCTCCAGCCCAGCCACCAACGCCGGATATTCCGGCTGTTCGGCCACGCTGCGGTCGGTGTTCATGAACAGCCGACCTTCCACATGGCCGAGCGTCCAGGGTTTTTCGTTCCGGAAGGCGCCTTGGCCGCGGATCGCGTGGTAGAGGATGTGCTCGATCGGATCGTACACCACCCCAATGTAGGGAACGCCCTCCTGCGAAATTAAGGCAATGGAAACGGCGTAGCCCGACGTCCCTTCGATGTAGGGCAGGGTGCCATCGATCGGGTCGATGCACCAAAAAAAGTCCTTCACCAACCGGCTCCCGTCGTCCGGGCTCTCCTCCGTTAGCAGGGCGAGGTCATATTCGGCAAACGTCGGTTCAAGTGTTTCCAGGATCATCTCCTGGCATTGGCCATCCACTTCCGTCAGCACCTGCGAGGCGAGGCTGTCGCCCTCCTTATCCTGCCGGATGTCCGTTGGCCGCGTCTTGGAAATATGCGCACCCGCCTTCCGCGCCGCTTCGATGGCCAGATTGCAGAGGTCGGTTAAATTGTCTGTGTTGAGTTTCATGCCGGGAAGGGTAGCAACGAATGAATGGAAAGCAACGAATAGTTCGGATGGGAGGATTCGTTGCCTATTTCAGTTGTTCCAGAACTTCGTGGGCGAGGCGCTCGCTGTAGCGGTGGATCTTCCAGTGGCCGGGACTCCAGCCTTGGAGGAAACGGAAAAAGTCCGTCCAAGCCACGGGGTAGAGCGACCGCCAATCCGCTTCCAACGCCGTGAAGTCGATTTGCTTTTCATGGTTTCCCAATGCGGTTTCCAGAGTTTCAAAATAATAATGAAGCAGGGCGGTTTCCTGCCGCTCGCATTCGTCTTCGCAGAGGCAGCTGCCGAGGAAATAGGCGACGTCTTTCATGCCGCACCCGCCGCCGACATACTGGAAATCGACCGCCGCCACCCGGCCGTCGGCGGCAAAGCAAAAGTTGGCCAGCTTGGCGTCGCCATGGACCAGCGTCTGGAACGGGCTTTCGTTCAACTTCCGATCCATCGCCGGAGCGGCGGCTTTGAGCTTCGGATCGTCCAGCTCCGCCCATTCATCCGGCCGCGTTTCGAGATGCCAGTAGGTGCCCGTTTGCCATAATTTGTCGGGCGTCTCGCCCATGAACGTGGCGTGGAAGTGGGCCAGCCACGATAGGCAGGCTTTGATTTCGGCATCCGAAACGTAGCTGCGCCGTCCATCGAAGCCGGAGGCATCGAGATCCTCCATCACCATGAACACTTCGTCGCCATGCGTTTCGAGTGCAAAACATGCCGGCACGCGGCAGGTATCGTTGCATCGCGCCGCCCACTCGGCATAGAACGCGGTTTCCACCTGGTAGGACTTAACCTTCCGTTCGTGCGACCGCCCCGTATTCCACCCGCGCGGATGGTGCTTCTCGTCCGGCCAATGCACATGCTTCACGACGACGCTTTTGAGATCGGATCCGTCCAACCCGACGCGCACAATCTTCCCATATCCGCTCCAAAGGCTTTGGATCACTTCGGATTCGGTCAGCGCCGTTGCGCCGGTTGCCTTCAGCGTAATTTCGGTAAAATGTTGGTTCATCTATTCAGCCATTTCCTTGCCATGCGCAGCATGGATTCATCGGTCGTATATTCATCGAGGTGATTGATCGTACCCCACGCGAGATCGTGCGATTCGTTGCTGACCGCGTATTCTTCGCTTCCTGTGCAGCGGAAGGCGAAGCGGATGTCGTGGTGATCGTGCTCCGGCTCATTCTTGCGGGCGGGGATGAGATGGATGTCGATATCGAAAATATCTGTGCTGATCGGCTCAAGGTCGGGCAATCCCGATTCCTCGCGGGCTTCCTGCAGGGCTGCATCGAGGATGTCGGTATTGCCGTCGGCGTGGCCACCCAGCTGCAACCAGGCGTTGAGTTTGCGGTGGTGCGTCAGAAGGACGTGGGTGCCCGCTTTGTTAACCAGCCAGGCGGAGCCGGTGATGTGGCCAACCGAAAGCGACCGTTCAAAGCAGTCGGTATGGCGCTCCACGAAGCTGATCAGCCGGTCGGTCATGGTGGCCTCATCCGGCCAGTGTTCCCGATAGTTACAAAGTTTGGAAAGCAGGTCATTGCGGTGCATGTAAACATCCTGAAGCGGGAGCCCGGTGTAGCCGAGGTCCTCGACCTCGGTCCGCGATCATGGATCGCGGCTACACATTCATTAATCAGGCGGATTAAACAGAGGGAAGAGGGCGTCGTATTGCTCCATCAGCGCCTGCGGCATGACGCGCGTGTCGGAGAGCACCGGCATGAAGTTGGTGTCGCCTATCCAACGTGGAACAATGTGCTGGTGGATGTGGTCTTTCAGGCCGGCACCAGCGGCGGCGCCAAGGTTGTAGCCCAGATTGAGCCCGTCGGTTTTCAGTTCAGCCTTGAGGATTTCGACGGCCTCGATGGTGAGGTCGGTCATTTCGAGCCGCTCCTCGGGCGTCATGTCCTTGAGGTTTTCGAGATGCCGGTAGGGGGTGACCATCAGGTGGCCGCCGGTGTAGGGGTAGCGGTTCATCACCACGGCGCAGGTTTTGCCCCGTTTGAGGATGAGGTTGTCGCGGTCGGCCGCATCCGCGAACATCTTGCAGAGGAAGCACCCCTCTTCCTTGTCGGACAGAATATATTCAATGCGCCACGGCGCCCAAATCGTCTTTTGCATAATCTATTTCTCTCGACTTGCAGGCAGAATATTTGCGGCAGAACTATCTGCTGAGCATAAACCGGATCAGATTTTTCTGCCTATTATCTTTCTGCCCAATTATCCCTTTGTGGTTTTCAGTTTCAAACACAGGGATTAAATCATATCTTGTGCGGATTGGAAGAGGAACAATTTCATGGCGGACAACGTATATTTTTATTGTGGCAACGATGAATACCTGGTGGGGCTCAACGCCCGGAAAAAGGTCGACCAGGTTTGCCCGGCGGAGGAGCAGGCGCTCTCGTTGGAGATCATCGACGGCAGTGCCTCGAAAATCGAGGAGGCGGTCGCGGCGGTCGACCAATGCATCGCGGCGTTCCGGACGGTAGGCCTGTTTGGTGGCAAGAAGGTGGTCTGGTTCCGCGAGGTCGCGTTCTTGAAAAACGCGGTGATCATGAAGAACGCCGATGTGAAGCGTCTGTTGGGCGAGCTTTCGAACGACCTGAAATCCGGGCTCTCGCCCGACCAGTTCCTGATCATTTCCGCTCCGGGAATCGATAAGCGCTCAGCCTTCCACAAGGCGTTGAAGGAGGTCGTCCAGCTTGAGGAATTCAATATTCCCGAACGCGACTACGAAGCACGCCCGGTGGCTCTCGAGCGCGCCCTCTCCCTCTTCAAGCGCGAAGGCTATTCCATCGACAACGATGCCGCCCAAGTCTTCATCGACCGAACCGGATTCGAGACGCGCCAGATCATGAACGAGGTTGAAAAGCTGGTGTTGTTCAAGGGCGCCGACAAGACCATCCAGCTGGCCGATGTCCAGTTGATGACCTCCTCTTCCGGCGAGGCCATCACCTGGGACTTCACCGATGCCATTGCCGAACGCAAGCTGGCCGTTGCCATCCGCATTTTCCGGCAGCTCCTGTTCCAGAAGCAGACGGCCATTGGGCTGATTATCCAGATCGAGAGCATGTATCAGAACATGTTGCGTTTCCGCGAATACATGGAGGCGGGCTGGCTGCGCATGAACGGCAACCGGATCCAGTGGGCATCCGGCCAGGAGATCGACGACTATTTCGAGGCCATGCCCGACGACCCGCGCACGATGCACTGGTTCCGCGCCTCGAAGATCGCCAACCAGGCCGCGCCCTATTCCGTTACGCGCCTGGCGGCCAGCAAGCGGCTGGTGGTGGATACGCATGAACGGATGCTTTCGGGCGGATCAATCCCCCACGAACTGATGCTCGAGACCCTGCTGGCCAAACTCTGCGCCCCGCCGCAGCGCCGGAGATAGGCGCAAAAAAAACCGCGGGATCGCCCCGCGGTTTTACAGAACTGGCCCTGGCTCGAATTATTCGCCGCCGAAGCTCCAGTTGACAATGATCATGCCCTGGGCCAGATCACCCGGGAAATCCTTGAACCAGGCATTGTCGGCAATAATGTTGACCAAGCCTAGCTGGAAGAGGTTGTTCGCGGTTGCGGCATAGTTCACCAAGCCCCACTGGAAGCCGGCTTCAACGCCCTGGGCAATGTTGACCGTGCCCAGCTGTACGCCGGTCAGGTTGCCGGCATAGTTGCCGATCCAGCCCCACTGCAGGCCTTTCATGTCGCCGGACGCATAGTTGACCCAGCCCATCTGGGCTCCGGTATAGTTTTCGGCATAGTTGAAGATGGTCGGCAGGAAGATAAACCACTGGAGACCGACACTGTCGCCGGTGGCGCCGTTCACGAAACCGAACTGCCAGTTAAACGTGGGGCTTGGGTTTTCATTCCACACACCCAGGGAGACTCCGGTAATATTGGCATCCCGATCCTGGAGTGCGATGTCGGGGGTCAGCGATAACTGGAAGGCTGCATCTTTCGCCATAACGCTGGAAGCCACTACGCAACTGAGTGCCACTACGATCAACTTTTTCATTCTATCTCTCCTTATGTTTGGTTCCGAATGAACTCGCCCGACGGTCACATCTCCGTCAGAAACTAGGGGCATTCTAAATAGGACCAAAAGTATTGCAATTAAAAAACGCAGGCATCCTTGGCCCGATTTTCCGGGCAGGTTTCGGTGCAAAACAACGCTTTCCGGGATCGCCATGTTTGGTATGCTAGGCCTCTTTGAAGGGACAGTTGGTCTTGTAAATGGGAAACGAACGGCATGAACGAAACATTTGAGCAACGGTTGGAGCGGGTGGAGCAGCGAATTGCCAAGGCCTGTCAAAACGCCGGGCGCTCGCGCGAGGAAGTCCGCCTCCTGGCCGTTTCCAAAACCAAGCCCCCCGAAGCCGTACGCGAGGCCGCCGGATGCGGGCTGCGCCTCTTTGGCGAAAACCGGGTGCAGGAGGCGCAGTCGAAAATCCCCCTGTGCCCGCCCGGACTCGAGTGGCATTTGATCGGGCATCTGCAAACCAACAAGGCCAAGATTGCCGCCCGGTTTTTCCAGATGGTGCATTCCGTGGATTCGCTCAAGCTGCTCGAAGCGCTCGATAGCCATGCCGGAACCACCCTCCCGGTTTTGCTGCAGGTCAATGTTTCCGGCGAGGCCGCCAAGTTCGGCATGAAACCCGACGAGGTGGCCGGGGTCATCGAAACGGCCAACCGCCTGCAGAAGTGCGAGGTGCACGGCCTGATGACCATCCCGCCCTTTTCCCCCGATCCGGAAAAAACACGCGTCCACTTCCGCGCCCTGCGCGAGCTGCGCGACCGCCTGCAGCAGGAAACCGCAACCCCGTTGCCCGAGCTTTCCATGGGCATGTCGCACGATCTCGAAGTCGCCATCGAAGAAGGCAGCACCTGGGTCCGCATCGGAACCGATTTGTTTGGATCACGAAACTAGGCGTCACAGTTATGCTGACGGCCGTCAGCATAACTGCAACAAAGGAAAAGCATGAACATTGTATTTATTGGAGCGGGCAACATGGCCGAGGCCATTGTTGCAGGGATTGTGAAGAACAAGGTGGTTGCCGCCGCCAATGTCTGCGTAACGGATGTTTCGGAAGAGCGACTGACCCATTTTCTCATGAAATACGATGTCAGCACATCCGACGACAATGCCTACGCGGTGGCCAAAGCCGATGTGGTGGTGCTCGCCGTCAAACCGCAGGTTTTCCCTTCGGTCTGGCCGGAGATCGAAGGCGCCCTGAAGCCCGATGCCCTCGTTGTGAGCATCATGGCCGGCATCCCGTCGGCCAAAATCGCCAATGGCCAGCCGCTCCGGGTGGTGCGGGTTATGCCGAACACGCCGTCGCTTGTTGGCATGGGGGCGGCGGGGATCGCGGCGGGGGAACGGGCAACGGAATCCGATCTGCAGGTTGCGCAAAAACTGCTGGGTGCGGTGGGCTCGGCCGTGATTGTGGCGGAAGAGGAGATCGATGCCGTCACCGCGCTGAGCGGTAGCGGCCCCGCCTATGTGTTCTACCTGCTCGAAAGCATGCTCGAGGCGGCTGGGAAGATGGGATTGGAGCAAGGAATTTCCCGTGAATTGGCGCTCGCAACCGTGATGGGCGCCGCTAAACTGATGCAGGAAACCGGCGAGGATGCCGCTGTTCTGCGCAAGAAGGTCACTTCCAAGGGCGGCACCACCGAAGCCGCCATCAATACCCTGGAAGAGCGGCATGTGAAGGACTCGGTTGTGGCCGCGCTGCTGGCGGCCCAGGCGCGCTCGAAGGAGCTGGCAAATGGCTAAAGTGAAAACCGCAAAAAAGAAAAGACCCCTGAAGGTGCGGATCAAGCGCAACCTGGTCACCGCCACCACGCTCTTGCTGATCCTATACATCGGTGTGCACGTCATCACCCGCACCGACGGCTTCCGCACCCTGGTCGCCGACAAGTTGTCCAACGGCACCCGCCAGCTCATCACCCTCGAAAAATGCGGCGCCACGCCGCTGCTGGGCTTGCACCTGCAGGGACTCGGTTTCGAAGGCGCCGTCATTCCCGATGCCAAGGTGTTGTTCAACTGGCATGGCCCGCTGTACAAAGACGTACCCCTCGTCCGCAGACTGATCATTGCCAATCTCGATATCGAATTCCGCCGTATCCCCACGAGCGGCAACTGGGAGCCACTCGTGTTGAACGGCGTGGGCGCCCGGCTTGGTGCCATTCTTGGGCTTAATCCCGCAACAATGGATGAAAACGACGCCCTTCCCAAATTCCCGGCCTACGCCATAAACGAGAAAACCCTCGTCCAGCTACGCCGCGCGAAACTCGTTTGGCGCGATGAAAAAGGGCGCGAGCTCGCCTACATCACCGAGGCCGACCTCAACGTCAAGTCCGGCACATTGATCAAGCGAAAGGTCATCCAAACCATCGCCAAATGCGGCCATGTCAAACTCGCCTCCGGCCGCGCCATGCGCGACTTCCGGTTGGAAGTGTTCCGCATCGAAGGCTCCGGCGTCGCCACCATTCTCGACATGGCCGACAGCAATGGGGAGTATCCCGAGTTTGCCACCGAAAACCTCTGGCAGGATCTCAACCTGAACCTGCACCAACTCTCCGAGCACCGGTAGCGGCAACAAAAAAGCCACAGATCCGAATTGACCCGGAACGCCCATTTTCGTAAACACGTTCCCTTCTTTCGAGAGGCCAATGTAGCTCAGCTGGTAGAGCAGCTCATTCGTAATGAGCAGGTCGTCCGTTCGAATCGGATCATTGGCTCCACTCTTTCCCTAATAAAATCCAATGTTTTCAGGGGTTTTGAGGTAAATCCCTCATTCCTATGTGTCTACTGCTGTCTGGACGTGTGCCTACCGTTGAACCCTTGATAGTGCATCCGTAATACATCCGAGATGTGTTATCCGGGGAATTTCCGGTGCTTTCGCTTAAACAACGGGCTCCTTTGCTGATGAAAGGCTATGGAATGCTTGCATGTGCCGGGAGAATTGGGAGCGTGGTGCATTAAAAAGTCTAAATATCCCTAAATGAGGAAATGGAGAAATGGATATTCCGGCGCACTTTTTTTACGATCGATTGGTAGCAACCAGAGACCCTATGGGGCACCCCCAAGGGGTAGCTCCCGGGCGGCACCATTTATGACGAATGGGTTTATGCGCTCTCCCCGTCCCTGATACTATAATTTCAGAGTATGCAAGGTGGCTAAGGGAGTTTAAGCCCGGGCATTAACCCTCACCGCTGAGCGGAAACGAGGATTTTGGCCAAACTGGATTGGTGGCACCCACCAGGCCGGGGCTCAGGTGGTGGCTGGTCTAGTAGAAAATACTAGTTGATTTCTTTTGAAGGGTTGCTTGTGAAGGGCGGATTCCAAGCCTATCATTTAAAGGTTATTAATGCGTGTAGTGATTTGCTGGGGGAAGCAGCATGGATTTGGAAATGCAGCGGGTGTGTGAGTGCCTGCAACGGAATAAGACCAGGGCGACGTATGGGGCTGTTGGGGAGTATACGCATACGCCCCACCGTTCCGTTAGCGGTCGGCTTGGGCGCAAATGCCCTCTGGCCTCTTGGGTTGTACGTGCTGACACAAAAAAGCCCAAAGGCTATGCCCCCACCCAGCTTGATACCGATTTAGAGAGCAAACCCGACATCATTACAACAGGTGATGAGCTGGGATTATTGATGCGGCAGGATTTTGAACAGCAACAACAGGAAGAGAATTAAATGGCGCAGTTAGAGAATATTGAGGCGATTGAGAAGCGGTTGTGGAGTGCGGCGGATTTGCTGCGTACAGGCTCCAACTATGCGAGTAATGAATATTTTATGCCGGTGATGGGCTTGGTGTTTCTGCGTCATGCCTATAGCCGCTTTCTGAATGTGAAGGATGATATTGTGGCCTCATTGCCGAGCCGGGGCGGGAAGACGCGGGATTTGACGAAGGCGGACTTTTCGCAGAAGGGGGCGATCTTTCTTCAGGAGAAGGCGCAGTTTGACTATCTGGTGTCGCTGTCGGACGACAAAGACCGTGCGGCTGCGGTGGTGGAGGCGATGGAGTCCATCGAGGCGGACTATGAAACGCTTTCGGGCGTGCTGCCGAAGGCGGAATACCACGAGCTGGATAACGAGGTGCTGGGCACGCTGCTGCGCACCCTGAACCCGGACGAGCTGAAAAAGGCTTCGGGCGACATCTTCGGGCGCATCTATGAATATTTCCTGACGCAGTTTGCCAACGACAAGGCGCATGACGGCGGGGAGTTTTTTACCCCGGTTTCGCTGGTGTCGCTGATTGCCCATGTGCTGGAGCCGGAGCGGGGCAGCGTGCTTGATCCGGCCTGCGGTTCGGGCGGCATGTTTGTGCAGAGCGCGAAGTTTGTGGAGCAGATGAAGGCCAACCCTTCGGAGCGGCTGACCTTCTACGGGCTGGAAAAGAATCCAACCACGATCCGGCTGGGCAAGATGAACCTTGCCGTGCATGGGCTGGAGGGCGACATCCGCAAGGCGATTTCCTACTATGAAGACCCGCACGAGCTGCTGGGCAAGGCCGACTATGTGATGGCCAACCCGCCGTTCAATACCGACGAGGTGGACGCGGAAAAGGTGAAGCGCGACCCGCGTTTGCCGTTTGGCCTGCCGGGCGTGAACAAGAAGGAGAAGGTTTCCAACGGCAACTATCTGTGGATTTCCTATTTCTATAGCTACCTGAGCGAAAAGGGACGGGCGGGCTTTGTGATGTCGTCGCAGGCATCGAGCGCAGGCGGCGAAGAGGCCAAGGTGCGGCAGAAGTTGATTGAGACGGGTGCGGTTGAGGCGATGATTGATGTGCGTGGCAACTTTTTCTATACCCGCTCCGTGCCGTGTCAGCTCTGGTTCTTCAACAAGGACAAACCCGCCGAGCACAAGGACAAGGTGCTGATGGTCGATGCCCGCAACGTCTACCGCAAGGTAACGCGCAAAATCTTCGACTTTACCCCGGAGCAGGAAAAGAACCTCAACTCCATCTTCTGGCTCTACCGTGGGCAGAATGAGCGGTTTATTGAGCTGGTGCAGTCGTATGTGGATCAGGTGTTGAACGAGGCGCATAGCTGCTTTGTGAATCAGGGCAACACGGTATCTGCGTCCGAGCCGTTGCCGGATTTCATCAAGGCGGTCAATAAGTTGTTTGATGCTATGAAGCCGTTTTTAGATTCGCTGCCGGAAGACGGGGCACAGGCCGAAACGGATTCCGAGCTGAGGAAAGCACTCGGTGATTTGGACAACCATGTCGGCGCATATGATGGATTGCGACAGGATACTCAGAAGCAATGGAACGAATCGGATTCTAATACAGTCAAGGAACTGCACTTTTTTGCCGATGAACAGAGCAGCCCAGCTCTATTGGCCGAGGGCAGTCGCGATCTGGTGAAGCTGGCCGACCATGCCTATAAGTTGGCGACGCGTTTGATTGAGCTGTGCGAAAAGGAATTGGATGCCAAGAGTTCCGACCTTTGGAAAAGTGCCGAGATCAACGGGGCACGGAAATCCAACCTTCGGAAAGAGGCGGAGGCAGCGCGGAAGGATGCGGTCGAGCAGTTGAAGCGGGTGCGTTATTTTTATAAGCAGGCGCATTGGCTGCTGTCGCGCTTTCCTGATGGCGAGCTGCGCGATGTGGAGGGGCTGGTTAAGCTGGTGAATCACACCGAGTTGGCTTCCAATGATTGGAGCCTCACGCCGGGGCGGTATGTCGGCGTTGCCCCGGAAGAGGTGGACGAGGATTTTGATTTTGAAGAAGCCCTGCGCGATATCCATGTGGAGCTGGCCGGACTTAATGAAGAAGCCGTTGATTTGGCCGCGAAAATTGCCCGTAACTTTGAGGAGCTGGGGGTATGAGTTTTCGTTCCGGGGCAATAAAGGATTATGCTCTTGGCATATACGATGGGCCGCACGCGACACCAAAGGAGTCCGATGACGGACATATTTTCTTAGGGATAAAGAACGTTACGCCTGATGGGCGGTTGGATTTTTCCGACATTAAATATGTTTCAGATCAAGAGTTCCCTCGATGGACGAAGCGCGTAACACCAACGGCTGGCGACGTTGTATTTTCGTATGAAGCAACGCTTCATCGTTACGGAGTAATTCCTGAAGGCTTCGATGGATGCTTAGGCCGGAGGATGGGACTAGTCCGCCCCGACCCAAAGAAACTCCTGTCACGCTATCTCCATTTCTATTTTCTCTCTCCAGGCTGGAAGTCGTATGCGGATACGAAGGTCATCGTCGGCGCAACGGTGAATCGTCTTCCAATAAAAGATTTCCCTGACTTTGAGGTAAAGTTCCCACCATTGGAAGTACAGCAGCGCGTGGTTGATGTTCTGGGAGCCTACGACGATCTGATAGAAAACAATCGGCGGCGGATTGCGTTGCTGGAGGAGTCGGCGCGGCTGCTGTACAAGGAGTGGTTTATCCATCTGCGCTTCCCCGGCCATGAGCAGGTCAAGGTGGTCGATGGCGTGCCGGAGGGGTGGAAGAAAGGAATTATATCTGACTTTTTCGATAGTACCTCTGGGGGCACACCGAGTCGAAAAGTTCCCGAATACTACACGGGAGATATTAACTGGGTTAAGACTCAAGAGCTTAATGAACTTTTCATTTTAGAGGCAGATGAAAAAATAACGGAAGAGGCTATTTCTAAATCTGCCGCAAAGTTGTTTCCGGTCGGAACCCTCCTTGTTGCAATTTATGGAGGAACAAATATTGGGCGAACAGGATTGTTGGCCGCCCCGTCAGCATCCAATCAAGCATGTGTTGCGTTCTTTCCGAGACGGAGGCTGGAAGACAATTTATTTCTTCAAAAATGGGTGCAGGAACATAGGGAATATCTAATTGGCCTGTCGCAAGGTGCGGCTCAGACGAATATTAGTCAACAAACGCTGAAGGCGCTCGACTTTATAATGCCAAAGCATTCCATGCTGGATGAATTTATCGACTACATCTTGCCTATCTATGACCAGATAAAAAATATAGTGGCTCAAAACCGAAAATTGGCTGAAGCCCGCGACCTATTACTTCCCCGCCTGATGAATGGAGAGATTGAGGTATGAGCGCGTACACCGAAGATACCCTAGTGCAGCAGACGACGGCAGACTATCTGCGCGATGATCTGGGGTGGCGTTCGGTGTTGGCCTATAACCATGAGACCTTTGGCGCGGGCGGTTTGCTGGGGCGGGAGAACGACAAAGAGGTCATTCTAAAGCCGTTGCTTCGGGAAAAGCTGGAGGAATTGAATCCGGACTTGCCGGAGCTGGCGTATCAGGATGCGGTGCGGCAGGTGGTCGAGTCGATGATCAGTCAGACGCTGTTTTCGACAAACCGCGAAAAGTATGAACTGCTACGCAACGGGGTGCGGGTGGCTTTCCGCAATGACCAGGGCGAGCAGAAGAAGCAGACACTGCGGGTGTTTGATTTTGATGAGCCGACGGAAAACGATTTCCTCTGCGTTCGCGAGCTGTGGGTGCGGGGCGATCTTTACCGCAGGCGGGCGGATATTATTGGTTTTGTGAACGGGATTCCGCTGTTGTTTGTGGAGTGCAAAAATGTGCACCGCGATCTGGAGGTGGCGTTCCGTGAAAATCTGGCGGACTATAAGGATACGATTCCGCATCTGTTCCACCATAACGCGATTGTGATGCTGGGCAACGGCATTGAGGCGAAGGTGGGGACGATTACGAGCCAGTATAACCACTTTGCGGATTGGAAGCGCCTTGAGGAGGATGAGCCGGGCGTAGTGGACATGGAGACGCTGCTGAAGGGTATCTGCGATAAGCGCAATTTCATGGACTTGATCGAGAATTTTATCCTGTTCGATGATTCGACGGGCAAGGCGGTTAAGATTCTCGCCCGCAACCATCAGTTCCTTGGGGTGAACCGTGCGATTGAGTCGGTGGAGCAGCGGGAGGAGCGCGAGGGCAAGCTGGGGGTGTTCTGGCATACGCAGGGATCGGGCAAGAGCTATTCGATGCTGTTCTTTACGCGCAAGGTGCACCGCAGGCTGGGCGGCAACTTTACGTTTGTGATCCTGACCGACCGGGATGACCTTGACGGGCAAATCTATAAGACCTTCGCGGGGTGCGGCGTGGTGAATAATGACCGCGATCCATGCCGGGCGGCGAACGGGAAGCATCTGGAACGGTTGCTGGGGCAGCACAAGTCGTATGTGTTCTCGCTGATCCAGAAGTTTAATCAGGATGTGGAAGAAGATGCGTTCTATTCGGAGCGCGACGATGTGATTGTGATTACGGACGAGGCGCACCGCACCCAATACGGCACGCTGGCGCTGAACCTGCGCAATGCCTTGCCGAATGCGAGCTATATGGGCTTTACGGGTACGCCGCTGTTTTCGGATGACGAAATTACGCGGCGGGTGTTCGGGGAGTATGTTTCGACCTATGACTTCCAGCGGGCGGTGGAGGACGGCGCAACCGTGCCGCTCTATTATGATGCACGGGGCGAGCGGTTGAAAATCGCCACCAACGATTTGAACGAGCGGATTGCCGAGAAGCTGGAAGAGATTGAGTCCACCATGGATATCAATAAGAAGCAGCGGCTGGAGCAGGCGCTGAAGCAGGACTATCATATTATCACCGCTCACGAACGGCTGTCTCAGGTGGCCGAGGATTTTGTGGAGCATTATTCGACGGGCTGGGAAAGCGGTAAGGCGATGCTGGTGTGCATCGATAAGATTACCTGCGTGAAGATGCACGAGCTGATTTCCAAACGCTGGAAGGAACGCATTGAAGAGCTGAGCGCACTATTGCCTACCGCAAAGGATGAGCAGGATGAGCTTTACCGCCTTCGTCAACTGGCATGGATGCAGGAAACGGAAATGGCCGTTGTGGTGAGCGAGGAACAGGGTGAGATGGAAAAGTTCCGCAAGTGGGACTTGGATATTACCCCGCACCGCCGACTCATTAAGGAGGGATTCAGTATTCCCGAAAAGCTGCGCGACCGCCCGGAGTTCATGGGGATGCAGCATCTGGATATGGATTCGGCTTTCAAGGAGCCTGCGCATCCGTTCCGCGTTGTGATTGTCTGCGCCATGTGGCTTACGGGCTTTGATGTACCGAGCCTTTCAACGCTCTATATCGATAAGCCGCTTAAAGCACATACGCTGATGCAGGCGATTGCGCGGGCAAACCGCGTGAGCGAGGGCAAGAACAACGGCCTGATTGTGGACTACTGCGGGATTCTGAAAAACCTGCGCAAGGCATTGGCTACGTTTGCGGGAGCGGGCGACGACGGACGCGGTGGCGGTGGCGGAGGTGCTGATCCGGGACGGCCTAAGGAAGAGCTGCTGGAGGAGCTGGGCGAGGCGATTGGTTTTGTCCGTTCGTTCCTTGATGAGCGCAACGCCCCGCTGGATGACATTAAGACCGCTACCGGCTTCGGACGCAACGCGGCGATTGTGAGGGCCAAGGAAGCGGCCAACGAAAACGATGAGAGCCGCAAGCGGTTTGAGATTATGTGCCGTGCGGTGTTCAAAAAGTTCAAGGCATGCATCAATGATCCGGGGGTGAATGCCTACCGCCCCGACCGCGATGCGATCAATGTGGTCTATAAGCATTTACAGAAGGACAAGGAGAGCGCGGACATCAGCGATATTATCCGCATCCTGCATGGGGTGGTTGATGAGGTGGTGGAAACCAAGCCTTCGGGATTTGGTAACGGCAAAGCCGATTATGAACCCTACGATATCAGCAAGATTGATTTTGAGCGGTTGAGGCAGGAGTTTGAACGCAGCCCGGCCAAGAAAACGACGGTGCAGTGCATGAGTGATATGATTGAGCAGCGGCTTAAAAAAATGCTCGAACGGAATCCTCTGCGGACAGATATGCAGGCGCACTATGAAAAGATCATTGCCGAATACAATAGCGAGAAAAGCAGGCTGACCATTGAGCAGACGTTTGCCGAGCTGCTGAAGAAAGTCCAGGAACTGGACGAAGAAGAAGACCGTGCTGTGCGGGAGGGACTGAACGAAGAGAGCCTTGCCATATTCGACCTGCTGAAAAAGCCGGAGCTTGGCGCGGCGGAGATCAAGCGCATTAAAGCCGTAGCCGAAGAGCTGCTGGAAACCCTCAAGGCCGAGGTGCTGAAAATTCACCATTGGCAGGAGAAGGAATCCACCCGCGATGCGGTAAGCATCACGATCCACAATTTCCTATATGACGGTGAGCACGGCTTGCCGGAAAATAGCTATACCGAAACCGATGTGAGCGACCTGACCTCTGCCGTCTACCGCCACATCTACCGCGCCTATCCAGAAGTGCCTTCGCCTGTTTATGGGGAGGTGGGGTGATGAGCGACCAACGCTATCCCGAGGACTTGATTGTAACGGCAGATGATTTCCAGTCATCAGGGTGGGAGGCAGCTATTGATGGTGCGGAAGACTACATGGACTATTGGCAAAAGCTTTCGCAGGTTGCTAGGGAGGCTATTGAGGCAGGAGAGAGCGCTAAGGGGAAAGTGCTATGGCTTATAGCAGATGCATGCGCAATGGATTTCAATGCTTCAAGTATTCATAATCCGTTCGTTTCTCGATGTGGAATATCAGTTGAAATTGCAACGGCAATACCTGAAATATTCACTGCCGAGGATGTGAGTTTTTTTAACGGTGTCATCCCTCAAGTAGATGATTGCTTTATCAAAGCCCGGCTCGCTGATGTGCTTTGGCTAATCGAAATTCCTAAGAATCCTGCCAACGCATTCACAGCAATTGAGGCGTATCAACAATTCCCACTCGATCAAGATTCTCTCGTTCGTGATAGCGAGAGTGCGTGGGAGCGGGCTATCCGCTTGTGCTATTTGCTGCGGAGAGGTTCTGAGGCTCATCTGGAAACAATTCGCGAAACATTATTTTCCAAACTTCAAGAACTTACATATGAGGGGCGCTACCAAGCTTTATGGATTGCTCAGTTACTTGGATTGGCATGTGTTGAAGTAGAGCAGTCAATAGTTGTATGTAATAAATTGGAAAGCATTGCTACGACGGCAAAAAATCAAAATGATTGGAATTGCACAAGGTCATACATAAAGCATTCGAGAGAGTGGCATACTAATTTTGATCGAATTGAAGAAAGCCGCGCGCTAACAGTAGAAATTGCTGAGAGCTGGGCAGAAGAAGGTGCTGCCCGATCAGCGGAGTTTATCGCGGTAGGCCATTGCTATGAAAATGCAATCCACGAATATCGAACTCTTCCTAATCGATTCAGACGCGAAAATAATATTGTAGACCGCCTGACAGAATTAAGACGATTGCTGAACGAAGCTAATGCAAATGCTGTGGAAGATATGCAGGCAACCATGATTCCAGGCTGTGATATTAGTGAATCGATAGAGTCTGCCAGACAATTTGTGGAAGGAAGAGAATTTCCTGATGTAATACGTGCATTCGTGAATATTTTTCAAGGAGCGGACGCCACCGCAATTCGAGCAACTGCTGAGCGTAATATGGGACGTTATGTTTTAAGCAGCCTCTTTGGCTCAACTCATCTTACGCATGATGGACGAGTGCGTGCGCGCTCACCGGGGATTGATATTTCTGATGTCGCTAGCGCAAACACACAATTAGAACTCAGAGCAAGTATGGTGCAAAACTATAATTTGCATATCGATCTCGTTATGCAAGGAGCCATTATTCCAGCCTTCCATATTATTCAGGAGGAACACCGTTTTACGGAATACTTGATGCGCTCTCTTTGCTCCAGCTCTTCAGCAGTGCCGAAAGATAGAGTTAGCTTGTGGGCTAAAGGTTTATTGTTCGGCTTTGAGGAGGATTTTGCTGCTGCAACCCATTTATTGGTTCCGCAAGTTGAGCATTTGGTGCGAGTTATTTTCAAGGAAAACGAAATCATCACAACTCGGCTTGATCCAGTATCTGGAATTGAAACCGAAAATGGTCTCGGAACTTTACTTGATAATCCGAGAGCGGCGGAAGTCTTGGGTGACAATATAGCTTTTGAGTTGAAAGTTCTACTGACGGATGAGTTTGGGGCAAATCTACGTAATCAGATAGCACATGGTCTTTTCAATGATGGAGCGGCAGCTTCCACTTTTTCTGTTTATGCATGGTGGTATTGCCTGAAGTTAGTAATTAACTCCATTCCTTGGCCGGATCGCATGCGTGAAGAAGATGCTGCTGAAGGCGGAGATGCAACAGAGCAGGAATAGAAAAAATAACCTAGGGGACAAGATGACCGATTTAGATATTAAGCACTCAGCATTTCACGCGATTGATTATCATAGGGCTATTGCGGATGTCCCGGAGGCATCATTCAATAATGCTGAAGTTAAAAACTACATTCAGGGCATTATTCCTTTTCTGCATAAAAAGCGAAATAACCGAGCGTTTCAATTCTCAAGTGATACTGGAGAGACATCTACTTTAACCAATAAATATGCATCCATTGCCGACTGTGATTTTGATGCAACCTCACTTGCTCTCGCGACTAGATTAGCGAAGGAGGAACAAAAGGCTAATCAGCGATATGGGCATCTCAACCAATTGCATGCTGGAGGCTTGGTTCAGGTGGTTTATGAGGCGGAAGATCAGTTTGTAATTTTAATAGCTAAGGTTGACTACAATAACTTTTTGGATAAGTCGGATTATACAAGAAGGTCGGGCTTACCTTTTGAGCGATACGTGCTGAAAGCTTTTACCATGACGTTCGATATTGATTCCGAAACTGGGGAAATGAATGAAACACCGACCCTTTCAGTCTTCGACACGAATGCTTCTATCTCGAAGTATTGGTGGCGTGAGTTCCTTGAGCTTGAAGAGTTAAATACTAATGAAGCAAATACTGTAACCGCACTTGACGCTCATTTGCGACTTCTTAAGCTTAAGCTATCCAGAAATTATAAAAGTGATTATACGTTGCTTCGGAATAGAGTGATTTCTTATTTCAAAACATGCTCGGATTATAAGCATGATGATGCTTTGGATATTATTTTCAGAGGGTATCATCCCCTGAATACAGAATTGCAAGGTGAGAAGTATGACCGTTTATTGGTGGCTGCCACAACCTTACCTGATCAAAAGGGGTTTGATCGGCAATTTTCAGTGGTAGCTGACAAGGTCAAAGCAAAGATGGGTCATAGAATCCCTCTTAGGCCCAATATGGAGCTGAGTTTGCTTGGAGAAATTGATGACTTAGAAAATGTTGTAACAGCCTCCGAGAGCGATGGTAGAAAATATATTACTATCGAATCTGAAAGTGGATTTGAGTATTTCAAGAAAAATGGAATCGATGCACCCAATTCGTAAACTAGAGAACTACTTAGGATTCTCCTCTAATGACTTAGAAGTTAAGGAGAGTTTGACCTTGCTCAAAGCCAAGGCTGAACTGTCATTTAACTCTTCCTGTGAGTGGGAACAGCTTGCAGAGAGTATTGCTACTTTTCCAAAGAGAGATGTGGTGTCTATTACGCTTAGTGTTGGTGAGTGGGAGCATACTATAACATCTAGCACTATCGATGCCGCTCAAAGTTTCCATGGTGAATATGAAGAAGCAGTTGGTGAGCATTCAGATCAGAACATCAGTCTCGCCCTTAGAGTCGATAAGAGGGTTGAAGATGGGGTGGTTTCTCTTTATTTTCCCATCGGTTATGGGAAGGCATTTTGTAGCGAGGATTTTTATGAGCGTCTACTAGAGCTTAATAATATGATTGGATCGCACAAGGCTCTTGCTATCCAGCTATTCGATGATACTCCGACTATTGCAACGGCCTCATTGAAATTTACATCTGTTCCCGCTGATCTGGAACCGCCCTCTTCAGATGTCGAAATGCGTGAATCGTTCATTGAGCAGCAACAGGAGTATTGCCATTTTGGGCAAGCTTCCATGCTCACAATTTCGCCATACGATTTGTGTCCTACCATTGTGGCAGATTCAGGAAATCCGATTATCGAAGCACTGCAAAAAGCATGCTTAGTTCTGTCTGCAATCTATCTGTTCGATGTTACCGAACTCTCTAAAGAAAAGCTTACATTTAAGCTGAAGGGGAAAAAGACTAAGTTCCACGATGTCATCCACTCTTCATGGACACCTTCTGAAGAGATGACCCTGTTTCGTATTTTTAAGTGGGCATATACAGATGGCAATCTGTCAGATAAGCTATACCTCGCAAGAAACATTATATCGATGCACATGCCGCATGATGCCGCTAGCGCGTTACTTGTGCCGGAAGATTGCTATTACTCAATTCAGTCCGGTTTTGCAATTTACCTAAAAGACAATGTCGCAGAGTACATTGGGCTAAAAAATTCGCTGTCGGAGTTTCTGCAAAAAGCGTTCAGGCAATCACTAGAAGTTGCTGATGGGATGGCCTCGTCCATGAAAGCCAACTTCTTTGCGATACTCACTTTTTTCTTTGGCGTTATCATCGCTGCATCGATTAAGGGTGCAACGCTAGGAAGCTTCTTTACTAAGGAGGCAGTTATTTTAACAGGCATTCTTGTGGCGGGTTCGTTCGCTCACCTTTTGGCTTCAAGTTGGGAAACCAGACGAAAGCAAATATTGTTTTCAGAGTCATACGCGAGGTTAAAGGCTCGTTATGATGACGTTCTGGATGGCGTGGATATGGAAAATATCACGGGTGACGATGCCGAGTTCAATAAGTGCGTTAATTACATTAAGCATCGGCGAATAGCATATTTCTTTATCTGGTTCAGCTTTTTAGCCCTCATCGGATTTTCGGTTCTCATGATTTACAGCGATGTTTGGTAGATGGAGAGATAGACATGCCATTCACAAGATTACACCTGATTGAACGGATGGGGTTGGATGAGCCTTGGGAGGGGGAGCCGGGGTATACGAAAACGGGCTATTGGGCGTTTACCAAGGAGCAGGCAGAGTCCTTTGTCGGGTGCTTCCTTTTTCTGCATAAAGGTCAGTTGGAGCCCGCCCGATACGCTGGTGAGATTGTGGATGTGTTCCTACAGACGGAAGGGAAATATGTCAGTCGTTTTGTGTTCAAGGTGAAAGATGAACCGCGACTGAATGGGATTGCGACCATGGTTGATGGCTGGGATCGATGGTGGAAAGCGGATGGATGGAGACAAGAATGAGTTTGGGTAGATTGGAAAAAGTTGAGTTGCGGGATGTGTGGAAAACGGAGGCGCAGGATTTTACGCCTTGGCTGGCGAAGGAGGATAATCTTGCTTTACTGGGTAATACCATTGGCCTCGACCTTGAATTGGAAGCGGTTGAAAAGAATGTGGGTGCGTTCAGGGCGGACATCCTTTGCAAGGATACTGCTACCAATGCCTGGGTGTTGGTGGAAAATCAAGTGGAGCGTACCGACCATACCCACCTTGGGCAGCTGCTAACCTATGCAGCTGGTCTGAACACCGTGACGATCGTATGGATTGCAAAACGCTTCACCGATGAACACCGCGCAGCGTTGGATTGGCTGAATGAGGTGACTGGGGATGATATTAATTTCTTCGGGATTGAAATTGAGCTGTGGCGCATTGGTGAGTCAGCCATTGCCCCGAAGTTCAACATGGTATCGAAACCCAACGAGTGGACAAAAGGAAAGGGTGGAACCTCGGCTGTTGTATCATCGGAGAAGGAGTTGTCGCCTACCCGGAAATTGCAGTTGGAGTTCTGGCAACTGTTCCGGGAATATATGGAGGACAACAGCTCCATTATGCGTCCGCAAAAACCAAACCCCTGTCATTGGATGAATTTCAGCATAGGAACAAGCAAGGCTTTTCCTGCCGCTTTGCTGAACATGCAATCGGGTCTTATTTCAATAAGCTTGCAGATCAATAAGGGCGAAGACCGTTTCGCAATTTTCAATTTACTCAAGCAGGACAAGGTTGCTATTGAAGAAGAAATGGGTGCTGCTTTGGATTGGGAGGAAAAACCGGAGAATAAGTGCAGTTATGTATTCTTGCGAAACCCCCAACTTGATCCGAAGAAAAAGAACGATTGGCCAATGCAGCACCAATGGCTGCTGGAAAATCTTGAAACGTTCCATGCCGTTTTCTCTTCCCGCATTAGGGATATGGACACGGGCGATTGGCAACCGGATGATGACGGGGAATGATAAGCCCGGCGTAGGGGCTATATTTCCGCACCCATCTCTATTGCCCCCCGTCCCCTCTCCCAGGGAAAAGTTCCAATGTCTGGAAGACCCACTTGCCCCGCAGGGCAGCCGCTGGGTGGCCGTTCCGTAGCGCGATACTGGAGAACCTGAGCGCGTGGAACTACTTCTCGGGCGGGGGCCGGGGCGTGACCAGCAAGCTTGCGAGATGGGCGCGCTTTGGCCGGGTGGGCGGGGGATGCGGTGGCCGGAGGCGATAGCCGGAAGCCCCCGCAACCACGGCCGCCCCGCCCGCCCTGTAGGTGTGGCATGAATTTGACACCGACACGAGCCAAGCTCGCATAATGACTTGTTATGTTGGGTGGTTGAAATTCTGATTTCCAAAACCCACTGAACATAATCAAGCATTATGCGGGTTTGCGAGCTTGCCCCCCGCCAGCGCGACCTTGGGAACGATGCCGGTGGCAGCAGGGAAGCATGGGACGTGCGAGGAACGAACCGCCCCTTGATTCCGAACTATCAGGGAGAACGCGCAGCGGGCGATGGAACAACCCGGCAAATTTTGCAGAGCGTTTCCGGCCACTCGGGGAGTCAGTCCGATAATCGTGCATCGGAGATGCCGCAGGCTCACGATTATTCGTACTGACCCCACTCGCTGAAAGCGGAAACGTGGCGAAACTGCCGCCGGGGTGCGGCCGAAGGCTCCATAGCCCCGCAGGGCAGGCCGTAGGCCACCGGAGGGAGTCCGCCCGGGAAGGTGATGCGACATCGAAGCATGACCTTTCCGGATCAGCGGGCGACCGGAGTAGGTAGAGCGCTTGAGCCGGGTTTGCGTGGAGCTCCCCGTAGGGCGAAGGCCGGGCAGGCTGGCGGGATCAGGCGATGATGCTTCCGAGCGCCGCGAAGGATAGCATCAGCGCCCCCGCCTTGGCTGGCCGGCGAGCGGAATGCAAAGGCGGCTGAAGCGCGACGTGGCGGTAATAGCCGCCACCCACACCGCGCTGACAAAGGAGAATTTGTGAAGGAAGCTGAATGAGGAGACCGGGAACGGACAGCGCCTTCCGGAATCATCGATCCCGGCTACAGCGACCGAACAAAGGACGGGGTGGAACCCGACCCTCCACTTGGCGGCGCTGGGAGTGGACGGATCGACGATTGAAGCTGGATGAACAATTTCTTCTTTGGCACTAAGCGCGGCGTACATCCCCCCGTTGCGGGGGGCTTGGGGGGTAACACGAAGCAGCGCGAGGTGAACTTTGTGGATGACGGTGAGCAAAGGGATGCAGGACGGCCATCGTAGATGATGTGGCCTGCTCCCGTCGCGAACCGGAAGGAACAAAGGGCGCCTGGCGGTGCGGCGTAGGTCAGCTGGAAACGTGACCGTGTTCTGCGTAGCAGGTTCTGAGCGCGTTTGCTGCGTAGGAGTGGGCAGAAAAGCAGGATGGCCGATATGCATTGTATTCCCAACTGCCGTGAACTGTACTCTTGATTCCGGTCTTTTTCGGCGTATGGTCATGACTTAATAAAACAGATAAAGACAATTTAGCATCAGAAGTATAGTCGCTCTTCAGAAATCGCCAGTTTCAATACACGCGAGCGAACCATGCGGAGGATGCGCCCACTCGGGCGCGCCTCCTGTGTTGTGTTCGCGTGTGGGCTCTGGCGAGCCTCTGGAGGGCATGGCCGGGGGGTTGCGCCTCTTTTTTGTGCCACGGGATATAACCGCAGGGGATCATATGAAAAAAACAGCATTCTTGATAGCAACCATCGCCCTACTCGGACTTCCTCTCTTGAGCTTTGCGGCTGACGACATCGCAACGCTTCAGCAAAAGGCCGAGCGTGGGGATGCAGAGGCTCAATGTTCTTTGGGCTCATTGTACTATGAGGGCAGCGGTGTATTGCAAAGCTATGAAGATGCCGCAAAGTGGTATCAGCTATCTGCCACACAAGGAAATGCGGAAGCACAGTTCCTACTGGGTCTATGCTATTCCCTTGGTTCTGGTGTTCCCAAGAGTAAGGAATTAGCGGGAGAGTGGTGGCATAAAGCCGCTGAGCAAGGACACGAGCGAGCACGAGACTGGTGGGATATAAACTTTGGGAACGAGAAAGAATTTTACGCGAGAACATTTGCTGACCCAGAGGCGGCAGAAAAACAGATTAGTTCTATTGCAGAAAGAATTGGTGCTCTCAACAGGCAAGAGTTGTTCACTGCCGCCGAAAATGGAGATCCAGAAGCCCAGTATGAATTGGCTGGACTTTATCGTGATGGGAAGGTGTTCGAAAAAGATCGCGACAAAGCCATAAAATGGTATCGGCTGGCGGCAGCACAACAACACAAAGAAGCATTGTTCGCCCTCGGCCTTATCTACTCGACATCTATGCAGGGGGGAGATGAGTCTGAAGCCACAGTTTATTTTAAACAAGCTGCTGAAGCAGGCCACACGGTAGCTCGGCGTATGATGGGCGCATTTTGCTACGAAGGGAGTTTGGTTCCACAAGATTATAAAAAAGGAGCTCGCTGGTTCCATTTGGCCGCTCTTGATGGCGATATGTTATCCCAACATTGTATTGGTCTGGCTTATCTATATGGAAAAGGAGTGCCACAAAATTCCTCAAAAGCAACTGCATGGTTTATAAAAGCGGCGGAGCAGGGAGACGTCAAATCACAGCGCTTTCTAGGGCATATCTACCGAGATGAGAAGACAGCAGCCGGGATCTCGCAGAACTACACAGAAGCGATAAGGTGGTATCTTAAGGCGGCTGAACAAGATGATCTAGAAGCTCAAATGGGGCTCATATTGATTTTTTCGGAATTGGAGGAGTTTGATAAGGCGATCCCATTTGCAGAAAAGCTTGCCAGAAAAGGGGTAAAAGAGGCTCAATATTTATTAGGGAGTGCATATGCCTTTGGAAAAGGCGGCTTAAAAAAGGATTTGGTTCAAGCCTATGCTTGGTTGAATGTTTCGGCAGCATTGGGACATGAAGGTGCGGCGGAGCTTCGAAGTGAATGCGCCATAGAAATGTCTATTGCTCAACTAGAAGAGGCTCAGCGTATTTCCAAGGAATACTACAAAAAATATGCCCACCCGATTGACTATTAATTGTATTAGTTGGGATGAGATCTTACAGAGCCCCGTTATCCGTTTCTATACCACAAAGGGAGAGCCTAAGCGCTTCTTCAGGGCGCGGCGGGATTGATTGAACAGCGCTAGACAATGCGCTGGATAACGATGACGGGCTCGCCGCGGTGGATCTCGTAGCGATGCACAAAATGGCAGTCCGCAAACGAGCCGGTATGGCGGCGGTTGTAGCGGCACTTTGCCTGGACAAGCCGCTTCCGGTTTTGCGGCGTGTCGGGATAAATCAGACAGTCGCCTTTCGTGCCGTCTTTCGAGCAGGTCAACCCAAGGAACTCTGGAAAAATTATGTGTCCCCTGCCCCGTGCATGGGTTTGGGGGGGTATCTGCTGATCGGGTATAATTTTGTGGTTCATTAGTCGTTCTCCGGATTCCAACGGAACAAACTCGGTTCAGGGCTCGGAGGGAGCGGGATGGGATAAAATCCATTCATAAACAGCAGCTTTACCTCTTATCAAATTTCCATTCCGGTCGGTATGGTGGCGAGTCCCTGGTTGTATCCGCCTGAGTATGCCTGCCGAAATAAACTTCTCGATTAGGCGGGCCACTTGTTGGGTATCAAGTCCCATTCGGTAACCGGTGTACGTTTGGGGTATCCCAAGGGTGCGGCCTTCGCTGCACTCGCAGAGCGATAGCCCCCGGCAAATCCGGAAGAAGGTTTGTTCCCGTTCATCACGGTTGTCATAAAAGGATCGTTCTCGTTCGCTCAATCTTTCTGGATAGCTTCGCATCATTCCGTTGTAGTGGGCGCGTGCGTCTTTCATGTGCCGCTCCAATGTGTCCTCGAACACATTTGCATGAAGCCGGTAGAAAAGCTCTGCAAAGGACATGGCGACTTCTTCACAAACTGAATCGAAGGCGAAGGTAACAAGAGCAACCAGTTCGGTATTGCGGCGGCCTTGCTCGGCGGAGACTCGGTGGGCTATCAGTTTTTTGTAGAGACGGGCAATTTCCGGGGAGGTCGTTTTGAGTTCATGCCATGCTTGACAGGCTCCCTCGTTTTCTCCCCTTGTGGTTCCCCTAAAAGAAGACTCTTCTCTATCTCTATGACATTGCCTTTCCTTTATGACATCTTGCCTGGCTATCCAATCGGTCAATGTTTTCAGGGGTATTCGCGAATTTGTGGCCTCCACTTTCTGGTCTGTTCTTTGGTCTCCGTCACTACGCACACCAAACGGCAACCTTGAGAAGCTTATTCGGTTGGTCAGTGGCTTCGGATCGGCTTTTGGGAAAATCAGCAAAAGGTCTCTTGCTATTCGCTCCCAAGTGATGGAATCGACATCTTCTTCTAGCCGAATGTAGGTATGGATCGACTTGCCGCCAGAAAACACCCGCAAGGTATGCGGCGTATCATCGAGCCGCCACATATCGCGCTGATGGGTAATCGGCATTTTTTCATCATGTTCAATGACCCAAGTATGCAGACGGACAATGTTGTCGCGGCGGCGGGTGCTACCGGCAGAGAACGAGTTGCCGATGCAAAACTGCTTCTTTGGCTGTACCGTAATTTTGCGAGCTAGGCGCATAGGCTTCTTCTCATACACGGTGTCGGCCAGTAGAATGTACTCATCATCATCCCACAACAGGCGGCGAACCTTAATCCAGTCGCTGGGTGTTTGCATGGATGGCTCCTTCGGCGCGGTCGCGCATCAGAGATTGGAAATCACGTTTTGAGATGTAGGGTCGCCCCTTGCGGCAGGCTCCGCACTCGGCGCAACAATTCCCGATCCCGGCAGCCAGGGCGGTCTTGAATGTTGTTCCGGTGTCGGTGCCGCAACGGTGGCACCATGCGCGGACGTGTGGTGCGGGGATATTTGGAACGGTCGGCTCCTGAAAATTATTCATGACAGCCTTCTTTGCCCTCTGTCTTTGGCCTATACGGGCGATAGGGAATTAGGGGACAGGCTGTGCCTGAACATTCGCGGATAGCGGCGGTATCGCAGGATGTGCATTCGTTGCATTTGGCCGTGATTGCTGCCCGCAACGAATTTCCTTCATAAGCGCGCTTAAAATGATTTAGTCGGCTTGGGTGATGCTCCGACACCACTTTGAGCATTGCTTGCTGTTGGAGAATCGTAGAATGCGGCTCAGGCGGGTTTTTTTGTGGTAATTTACTCATGGCCGACTCCTTCCCGTGCAAGACGCAATATTTCGGCCTCATCGAACCGGATACGCCTTGATGTGAATCGGATTTCACGGATCAAACCTTGTTGGATGTAGCGATCAACGGTTTTTGTTGAAATACCACCGAGAAGCTCAGCCACCTGACGGCGATTTATTAAACGCGGCCTGCGACCGCGTCCTTGTCGGCTGAGAACATCCAGTATTTCCTTGCGGGTGTCGTCGGGAATGGTCTGATCATTCTTGACCATCAGTTTGATTACTTCTGTATTTCCGGTCATCTCTCTATCTCCTGTCCAGATTCTGCTTTTCTAGGCGCAGAAAAATGCCCTCAGTTCTTGTTGAACTAAGGGCAAGATAAGACAGGAAGGACGGGACTCTCTATTTAGTCTGTCCCTGGTTTTTCATAGCCGCTTGTATGGCGCTGGATTGTTTTCAAGCTCACGCCGTATTCTGCGGCACAGGCTCTTTTCCCCTCAGTAATGCTATGCTTTGGATTCCGTCCAAAGTAATCATCAAGGAACGTCGGATATTTCTTCCATTCATCTTGACGGGGCTTGTCTTTCCGTTCCCGAAGTTCGGCATAGGTTGAGTGGATTTTATTTCCTGTAACAACCTTAGGCAACTTCTCTTCGAAAAGGACATCCCCCAATTTTTGCTCAACCGCCAAACATTTCTTTGTACCTACGAAGACAGGATCGGCTAACACTATTTCCATGCACGTTTTTAACAGTGAGGCTCTATCCCCTTCAGGATTCGGCATCCGATCAAATACCCGTTTCATATTTTGCTCCAGGAATTGCTCGATGCCTTCAAATGGGCTAGGTGATTTATCGGAGTTCCCCTGCGAACAACTCTTGGCTGCTCGCAACACCAAATCCGTGTAGAAACCTGTCTTTTCGTGGTTTGGTTGTATGTTTTGAAGCATAAAAACCTGTTCAATCAACAATCTCTGATCCCGTTCGCCTAAAGCTTCAAAAGCACTAATCAGCTGATCCAAGGCATCTTGATTAATGATACCATTGTTGCCGCCATGGTGCAGGAAAAATGCTTGATATGTGATTATTTGAATCGGTTCAATGATGCTATCTGTCAGATGCTCGTCATCTTGCTTCAGCAGTTCTTTTAGTTTCTCAATGGTTTCATCATTCAATCTATGCGGTTTCATGCTTAACCTTGGGCTGTCAGTTCATCTCGTATTTCTTCCCAGCTTTTAGCGGTCATGCTCTTAAGCTTTTCGAGTGCCCACTTGGGCAAGGGCTCCTTATTCTCTGGGGCTTGGATGAAGCCTTTGTTTCCGTTGGGGAGGGCGTGGGGGATGTTAGCGGCCAAGGATGCAACTAGTTTTTCATCGAAGGCGGTATAGTGGTCGATCATTTGTTCCGAAGTGTGGCCTGTGATTTTCATTATGAGGGCATCGGGGAAGCCAGCCAGCCGGGCAATGGTGACAAAGGAGTGCCGCAGGCTGTGCGCCCCGGTTTCGACTATGGCTTGTCCCGTTTTTATGTCCGTCTCTTTGTGTGCGTTCAGTTTGGCGGCATCAAAGATTTTGCGGATTCGTTTCGTGATGGCCGACCTGTCGCGGTCGTAGGCTTCCACGAGTTCGGGAAGGACGTAGCGGCCATTGTGCATGATGCTTTGCAGTTCTTCCCTCAACTGGGGAAGGATAGGGATATAGACCTGCTTGCCTGTGCGCTTGGCGGTCTTGGCGGGGGTAAGGGTTATGATGTTCTTTTCGTAGTCGATTTCCTTCCATTGGAGCTTTACGCCGTCCACAAGGCGCTGTCCGGTACATACAAGAATGATTAGAAGCGTCCTATAGTCACCCTCTGCCTTCTCAATGACCTTGTTGACTTCCTCCAAGGTCAATGCCCGCTTTTTCCGGATCGTGGCTTCTGCCTTGATGTTTTTGCGCTGTATGCCCGTTCTGCTCTTCTTGTCCCAAGCAAATGGATTCTGCGTGGTGCGGGCTTTCTTTTCGAGCACAGCCCAGACCATGGCCAAGGAGTTCAAATAGATGTTGAACGATGAAGGGGATAGCTTTTTTGATTCCAGATGGTCGGCATAGGCTTCGGCATGCTCTGTGCCGACTTCCCTCAACTCTTTGACATCGGGATAGCTCTCCTTTATCCAGTCATGGAAGGCACTAATGCAGGCCTCATAGCGGTGCAAGGTGCGTTCCCCGGATTTTGGGCGGTTGTGGGCTTTCTTGTATTCAGTCCAGGCATCGGCAATGCGGAGTGCTGGTTTTGCATCAATGATTCGTGCGGTCTCGCCCTTTGCGGCTTGAAGCATGGCCTCCAACTGACGCTCTGCATTCTCTGCTTGCAAAGGGGCTACAATGCGCATCTGCGCTTCTACTGCCTCTTCCTTGGTGTAGAGCTTGTTGCCGTGTTCGTCGGTGAGGCAAACCTTCTTCCGCTTGCCGTTGATTTTATACTCTAGATAATAGGGTGCCTTGACCTTTGACCCGGCAGGCAGTTCCTTACCGTTGCTGCGTTTGTAGAGTCTGCCAAGACCCTTCTTGGTTCTCGTCGCTGTCATGTGTGCCTCCTATGCATTTGTCCATTCCTGTCCAGAAAGGTAGCAATAGAAGGCCTGTGAACCAAGGATAATACATCCAAAACACATCATATATTCAATATACACCTGTAATACTGCAATAAATGCTCATTCGTAATGAGCAGGTCGTCCGTTCGAATCGGATCATTGGCTCCACTCTTATCTAACTTCTTATTAGAGGGTTAGATGATAATTCACTGTCTGTGCGATCCTTGAAACTGCCGCAAATCCTCCCGGAGGAAAGGTAGTAGAATGAAGATCGAACTAAGGTGGGCAACTCGTTTTCTTTCGCATGTCCATTCCCGCTGGTCTCAGAATGCATTTTGAGAACCGCAGGGAAATCTCCCAAAGCCAACGTAACGGCGAGGCTCAAGCCACACGGTGCAGCCCGACACTTCGCTCGATGTGCTGGAGCGCGCCTATCTCACCGCTCAGGCTTGCGGAAGCTATAGCTAAATAGGTACAGTCTGGCGTTTTGGGGTTGGAAGGGAGTTCGTTATGGCCAATATCAAGGATGTCGCGAAGCGCGCCGAAGTCAGTGTGACCACCGCCAGTTTTGTACTGAGCGGCAAAGCCGCCGAATTTCGGATCAGTGAAACGGCTGCGCAGCGGGTGATGGAGGCCGCCGATGCCCTGGACTATCGCCCCAACTACCACGCCCGCACCTTCAAGCGCGGCCGGTCGGACGTTTTGGGTTTTCCGATCGTCCTGCAGGATCCCAACCGATATCTTGTCGGCTTTTGGCAAGGCATGCTCACCGGCGTCGACCTCCGGGCGCGCGAAGATAAATGCGATGTGCTCATGATCGGCAGCGACACCCCGAAGGACACCGCCCTGCGCGCGTTCGAAAGCGTGCGCAAGTGCCAGGTCGATGCGCTGGTTGCGCCAGGTTTCATGACCTATTTCCTGAAGGATCGGCCGGGCTACAAAAAAATGCCCATCGTCTTTCTGTCGCCCGACCAGGTGACGGAGCATCCGAGCGTTCAGCTCGATCCGATGCCCGGCCTCCAGACGGCGGTGGATCATCTCAAAGAACTCGGACATGCTTCCATCCACTATGTCGCCGTCCACGGCAGCGACGAAACACCGGTTCGCGGCAACCTGCTCAAGGGCTTGGCGGAGCAGGCCGGATTGTCGTTTTCCATCGGAAACATTTGGTCGAAAACGCTCGGCAGGGAAACCGAGGTTTCAAGCTACATCGACCTGTGCCGAATAAACTATGCAGCCCAGCTCGATTCCGACCATCCGCCCACGGCGATCATTTGTCGGAACGATTTGGTTGCGATCGGAGTGCAGGCGGCCTTGCAGGATGTAGGACTCCGCGTGCCCGCCGACGTCTCGATTATCGGCTTCGACAACATCTACGCCCAGAGCACCTACCCCCGCATGACCGTCATCAGCCATATGCTCGAAGAGATGGGCGAGGTGGCCTGCGAGCTGGCGCTGAGCATGGTCGGCAAGGACAAGGTGTTCAAAGCGCTCCGCGGTCATGTTGCGCAGGTTCCTTCGGAACTCATCGTTGGAAAAACAACCGCTAAGGCTCGCTGACCCTGTAGCTCGCTTATCAGGAAACGCGGATCGGATATCCGCGCCACTTTAACGAACTAAACATATTTAGCTTGAGGCGCGAGCCGTTGGTTGCTAGCGTTTTGCCATGAATAAAAGATTCTTTTCGGACGATAGTTTTTGGAACCAGAAGGTGGGCGGGGAGGCAAAAATCCATCCCCGAAGCGGGGAGTGGATTGCGTTGCTGGAAAAGGTGGATGGAAACAGCGGTTTCTATCTCAACCTGAACGAATGGACGGTGCCCGTCTACGAAGCGACGGCGGATACGCCTGTTTGTTCCATCGAAAAGCGGCTGCCCCATTTCGAGTCGGGCTATGAATATTTTTTTCTCAATTCCAAACCCTATATCAGCGACGGCCATCCTGTTGGTCACGGCGAAGGGTTCGGCGAGGCGGTTCCGATTCCGCCCGAGGCGGAGCCGGACTGCTCCAACGATGCGCACATTGCAGTGATCGACCGCGAGCGGGGTATGGCGTGGGACATGTGGGCGGCACAGAAAAAAGACGACGGAACCTGGTGGTCGTGCACCGGCATGAAATACGACCTCTACGGATCGGGCGTGTTTAATCCAACGCAGTTCAAAATCCACAATGGGGAGAGCATCCATCTTTATGGCCCCTCACGCGCATCCGGCGTCCCGATCATTGCCGGCCTGATCATGCATCACGAAATTCTGGCCGGTCGCATCGAGCACAAGCTGGCCTTTGCCAGCGATTGCGCCGGGTTGCTGGAACATGTGTTCCCTCCGGCGGTTTGGACGGATGGCGGAACGCCGGGCGGGATCCCGGAAGGTGCAGTGCTGCAGCTCGATCCTTCTCTTGACCTCGATTCGCTCGGGCTGGGGGAGTCCGAAAAAGTGGTGGCGCGGGCGATGCAGGAATATGGATTGGTGCTGGTCGATGTCGCCGATGGTGCTTCGCTCTATGGCGAAGGGCTCTGGGGGCATGAAGGCCTTTCATGGGATGGGCTGTTGTCGCAGGAGGGACTGCGCGGGATTCCATACTCCAGTTTCAGGGTGATCGAGCATGGTATGTCGGTCGAAAAGGGCATGGTTCCCATGGCGCACCACAACATTAACCGCAACTACCATTTTTACACTGGCGTCCCGCACACCGACGGCACCATCCCGTCCGGCATGGAACGGAGAATAGAACCGCAGAATATCGAACAGGGAACCGCAGAATGATGAAGATTCTTATTTCGAAATTCGAAATTCCTTGTTCGGTATTCGATATTCAAGGGAACCGATTATGACTTCCATCGAACAGTATGGCCGCTTCATCCCGGAAGAGGGGTGCTTTGAGCTGACCGCTCCGCCGCCGCGCAAGTGGATCAACCTTCACTACAACCTAATCGGCGATAACGAAATCTATTCCGAGATCACCAACATCGGCGACGGGCGCACCGTCTGCCGAGACCACGCGGGCAATACCTGCGTGCTCGTCGATTGGGATCACAAATATTGCTACATCCGCGACGAGAAATCCGGCACCGTTTTCTGTCCCGGTGGCGAACCCGCACCGCAGCAGGTCGATAACGTCGTTACCAAATACTATCCGGCCAAGACCATCACGACCGGCGAGTGCATCGGCCTCAAGGTGGAACAGCGCGTCTTCGTTCCGCTCGACCATCCGATGGAAGTGCGCACGGTTTGGGTTGAGAATGCGACCGCTGAAGAGCGCGAGGTTTCCGTCTTCATGTATGCGATGTTTCAGCTCAATGGCTGCGATTCCGAAAGCAACACGGTTTGGAAAGACAACCTCTCCTTTATCGAACCGGAGATCAACGGCGTTCTGGTGGTGAATCGCCATGCGGATGTGCCGACCGGCCGCTACAAAGGCTATGTGGTTGCGCTTAACCACTACCATGGTGCCAGCGGCTACCGCGACTATTTCACCCGCTCCGATTTTTCCCTCGGCACGCCGAAAATTCTGTGGGGCTGGGATGCCGATAACAAACCGGGCATGGGCCCCGACTGTGCGGGCGTTGTGCAGGTGAAGATAAAGATCCCCGCCGGAGCCAAAGGGCGCGCCGATTTCCTGTTGGGGCAAACGTCCTCGCTCGACGAGGTGAAGGGCATTCTTCAGCAAACCAATGAGCAAACCGTCGATGGATGGTGTGCCGCGCAGGAGGCTGCCGAGGCCAAGCGCACCAATGCGTTTACGGTCGATACCGGCAACGAAAACTGGGATGGGTTGCTGAACACCTTTGTCAAAAAACAGCTCTATTCCTATCTGCTGAATAAGGCGGGTTTCCGTGACAACCTGCAATGCGACTGCGCATTGGCGCTGTGCGACTATGAAGCGGCGAAGGGCAACCTGTTGCGGGCGCTCTCTTCGCAATACGCCAACGGTTCCGTGCCGCACGGCTTCCGCCCGCTCAACGACCTGCTCTATTCCGACCAGCCGGCCTGGATTTTCCTGACGGTACCGTGGCTCATCAAAGAGAGCGGCGACTTCTCGTTGCTGGATGAAACGGTTCCATACCTTGGAAGCGATGAAACGGGAACAGTGTGGGATCATATGCTGCGCGCCATGCGCTACCTCGCCAACGACACCGGCGCAAACGCCCTGTGCGACCAGCACTATGCTGATTGGAATGACGGGCTGGAAGCGACGAAGGAAGCCGGCGACCGCGAATCGGTGATGGTGACGATGCAGTTTTGTTTCGGCATGAAGGAATTTGTGGAACTGGCGCAACGACGAGGCGATTCCGATGTGGCCGGGGAGGCGCAGGGCTATTACGACACCTTTGCCGCACGTCTGAACGATGTCGCCTGGGATGGCGAATGGTATGTCCGGACGATCTGCGGCGACGGCTACCGCATCGGTTCTGCAGCCGGCAAGGAAGGGCGGATCTTTATGAACACGCAGAGCTGGGCGGTGCTGGCCGGCGTTGCTTCAGACGAGCGGGCGGAATTGTGCATGGCGGCGGTGGATGAGCATTGCGAAAAGGAGGTCGGCTTCCAGGTCTGCGCACCGGGGTTTTCGAAATACGATCCGCGCGTTGGCCGCAACTCCGGCAGCCTGCCGGGCACCGGCGAAAACGGCGGGTGCTACAACCACGCCGCCGGATTCAAGGCCGTGGCCGACTGCATGATGGGGCGCGCCGAAGAGGCGTGGCGCACCTTTGAAAAGGTTGCGCCGGACAATCCGCTCAACCCGGTTTCGAATTCCGAGTGCGAGCCGTTTTCCTTCAACAACTTTTATGTGCAGGTGCCGGGGTTCATGGGCAAGTCGGGTTATCCGTGGCGCACGGGCACCTCCGGTTGGTTCACGATGCTGATGGTCGAATGGATCCTCGGCGCGCGCCGCCACTACGGCGGCCTGCTGATTGATCCGTGCCTGCCGAAGCACATTAAAAGCGCGGGCATCCAGCGCACCTATCGCGGAACGGTGTTCAACATCAAACTCGACAACACCTCAGGGCGCTGCAAGGGCGCCGTGGAGATCCGGGTGGACGGTATTCCAATGGTTGGAAATCTGCTGACGTGCATCGATGGCGGAACGCACGAAGTGCATGTGATGATTTAAGGCAAGTAGCTCGCATATCCGATGCGAGTTAACGCGGATCGGATATCCGCGCTACGGCGAAATGCAGAAACAATCTGAGGGAAATATGCAATACGGATACTTTGACGACGAAAACAAAGAATATGTCATCACCCGCCCCGATACGCCCAAGCCGTGGAGCAACTATATCGGCAGCGCGGAATTCGGCGGGCTGGTGACAAACAACGCGGCGGGTTACACCTTTTATAAATCGGCGGCGCAAGGGCGTCTGACCCGCTTCCGTTTTAACAGTCCGCCATCCTCGTTCCCCGGCCGCTATGTCTATTTGCGCGACCGCGAAACTTTCAAACATTGGAGCAATTCGTGGATGCCCGGCGCTCCGCCCATCGAAGAATTCGACTACGAGTGCCGCCACGGCACCGGCTACACGAAGATCAAGTCCGGCTTCCAGGGATTGGAAAGCGAAGTGCTCTATTTTGTTCCGCCGAATGCGACACACGAAGTGTGGAAAATCACGGTGCGCAATCCCGGCGATGCCGACCGCTCTGTCAGTGTTTTTCCCTTCGTGGAACCGCAATGCAATTGGAACGCCGAAGACGATGGCACCAACCTGCAATACACGCAGTACATTGCCGCCACGGCTTATGAAGATGGAGTGATCGATATCGGCTCCAACATCAACATGCCGACCGATCCCGAACATTTTGAAAATAAAGACCAGGCGCGTCACACCTTCTTTGCGTTGGATGGAGCCGATGTTGCCGGATTCGATACGGATCTCGAATGCTTCCTCGGTGCGCATGGCTCCTATGCCGCACCGCAGGCCGTGGTGGAGGGGGCGTGTCGCGGCTCGTTGTCTGCGGGCGATCTGCCATGCGCGGCATTCCAGGTTGATCTGGATCTGGCTCCCGGAGAGGAGCAAACATTTTCTGTTTGCTTTGGTGTGAACGAAGTGCCCCGCGCAATGGATATAGAAAACGCCTTTGCTGGCGTGAAGCAGCATTGGCATTCGCGCCTTGGCGAACTGAAGGTGGAGACGCCCGACGCCGGATTCAATTCGATGCTCAATGTCTGGGCACCGTACAACAATCTGATGACCTTTTATTGGTCACGTGCTGCGAGCATGGTTTATGCGGGCGAGCGCGATGGACTGGGCTACCGCGATACGCTGCAGGATCTGGTGGGTTCGGTTTCGCTGATTGCCGAGGAGTCGCTGGAGTGTCTGGAGCTGATGCTGACGGGGCAGTATGCCAACGGTGGTGCCATGCCGGTGGTGAAGCCGTTTGCCCACTCGCCGGGCAGCGAAGGGCCTCCGCCGCACTACCGCTCCGACGATGCACTATGGCTCTTCAATGCCGTGCCGGCCTATGTGAAGGAAACGGGCGACTTCGATTTCTACACCAAGGTGCTGCCCTATGCCGACCAGGGCGAGGCTTCGGTCTTCGGGCATCTGCGCCGCGCCATTGAATTCAACCTCGAACGCTCCGGCGCGCACGGTCTGCCGTGTGGGCTGCATGCCGATTGGAACGACTGCATCCGGTTGGGCGAAAAAGGCGAGACGGTCTTTGTGGCCCTTCAGCTGCGATATGCCCTGCGCGAATACGTTGAGATTGCCGAACGTTTAGAGGAAGGTGCCGAGGCCGGTTGGGCGCGGGAGCAACTGGCGAGCCTGGATAAAAACATCGAGGTGCACGCCTGGGATGGAGAATGGTATTTACGCGCCTACCGATACGACGGTCTTAAGTTCGGGTCACGCGAAAACGACGAAGGCTCGATCTTTATGAATCCGCAAAGTTGGGCGGTGCTCAGCGGGCATGCAACGGGCGACCGCGCGACGCAGGTGATGGAGTCGATGCACAACCAATTGGCCACCGACTATGGCGTGATGATTTGCACTCCGCCCTATGTGAAGACAGATCCCGAGGTGTGCCTCGGCCGACTCTTCAATCCGGGCATGAAGGAAAACGGCGGGGTGTTTAATCATACGCAGGGCTGGGCGGTGATGGCCGCCGCCGAACTGGGCATGGGTGACCGTGCCTGGGAATATATGCGCAACGTGATGCCTGCCAGTTATAACGACCGCGCCGAGATCCGGCAGGTTGAGCCCTATGTCGTTTGTCAGAGTACACACAGCCTGTTCAGTCCGCGCTATGGCGCCGGGCGGCTCTCCTGGCTTTCGGGATCCGCCGTCTGGAACCATGTGGCTATGACGTCTGCCATACTAGGCCTGAAGTCGGAATATGACGGCTTCCGAATTGATCCCTGCATCCCGTCCGAATGGCCGGGTTTCAAGGCCGAGCGCATGTTCCGGGGAAGGAAGCTAAACATTGAAGTCCGCAATCCCAATGGTGCGCAGAAGGGCGTAAAGGAACTCATGCTTAACGGCGAGCAGTTGAGCGGAACCCTGATTCCCGGTGATCTGTTGAAAGACGAAAACGAAATTGTTGCGGTGATGTAGTGGAACACCAACCGGTAAACCCGAACGCATCGGATTCCGCGAGGGAACTGCTGGAAAAACTATATGCTTTGCGCGGTAAGACGATCCTTTCGGCACAGCACGATTATATCGGTAGCGGAACGCGGTATAATGATCAGGTTGCTGAACTTGTCGGTCGGTCGCCATCGATCTTCGGCGGCGATTTCAGTTTTACCTATTGCGGGGAAAAACCGGAGGCCATTCACCATTGCGGCCCGGCCAACCTGACCGAACCTGGGCATGGGATTGACCAATGGGAGTACCGTCCCGAAAAGGTATTCGCGCCGGAATCACCTCCGCAGTTTCTGGATGTGGATTTGCGCGACTCGCGTCAGGCGCTGGTGGAACGCTGCATTGCATTGCACCGGGCGGGACGTCTCATCACGCTGATGTGGCATTGCCCGACGCCCGACAAGGGCGATGTGAGCGGCAATGCCGACCTTTGGTCGCACGGAGCTTTCGCGGAAGAAAAGTGGCAGGAAGTTTTAACACCGGGCACAAAGCTCCATCGCCAATGGGAAGAGCAGGTGGATCGCATGGCCGTTTATCTGAAACAACTGCAGCAGGCCGATGTTCCTGTTCTATGGCGACCGTATCATGAAATGAATGGTGGTTGGTTCTGGTGGGGGAACCGCTCGGACTTTTCCCGCTTGTGGCGACAACTCTATGTCCGCTTGACCGAGGTGCACGACCTCAACAATCTTCTTTGGGTGTGGAATCCCAATGCACCGCGCGATACGCCGGGTGATGAAGCCGGAGCTTATGCGGATTGTTATCCGGGTGGCGATGTGGTGGATGTGCTGGCAACGGATGTTTACCACAACGATTACCGCGACTCGCATTATACGGATCTGCTGGAGCTGGCAGACGGTAAGCCGATCGCATTGGGTGAAGTTGGGCATCTACCGGAGCCGGACTTGCTGAAGCAGCGACCGCTTTGGTCGTGGGTTATGCCGTGGGGCGGTCTCCTCTTCCGCTTCAACAGCGAGGAGCGCATTCGCGAAACTTATTCCGCGATCAGCTGACGGCGACAGAGCGGCTATAGTAGCTGGGAAAGCAGGGTTTGCGCAGGCACAACGGCCGGAGCTTTGACTGAGAAGCAGTCGATATCCTGATAGGGAAGATTGATTACGGCCTGCAAGGCGTGTGGTGCTCCGGTTATTTTCTGGAAATAATCAAGGTGCGGAGATAAATCCGTTTCAGATGTTTTTGCCTCCAGGAGAAGCCACGCTGCATTATCCTTCGTGATCAGGAAATCGACTTCCCGCTTTTCCTTGGTGCGTACATAGTGGAGGGAATAGCTGCCTAGTCCAGTATCGTTCCAACCTTCAACGGCCTTGAGCAATGAACAGGCAATGAAGTTTTCATTGCGCTTGCCTGGGTCGGCAATGGCAGACCAATCGCCAAGGTAGAGTCTGGGTTCCTTTGCGATAGAGCGTGCGATGTTCTTTGTCCAGGGGCGTATGGTAAAGCAGTAGGACAATTGTTGCAGCAAGGTGATCCATCGCTGAATGGATTCCACCGAGGCGCGAACGCTTCTCGCATAGGAAGAGTGGTTGAGCGAGCTCGATGCGTTTAGCAGGATGAGCTCGGCAAGTAATTCGATCTTTGCCAAATCATAAGCACCCCCCAATGTGCGTATGTCTTCCTGGAACAGTCGATCTTGGCGGGTACGCCGCCATTGCCGATGAAAACGTTTTTCGGCTTTCAGAAGTGGTTGGGGAAACCCCCCGAATTCCAGCAGGGCTTCCCATGCTTCGGCATCGATTTTTTCCGGCGAATGCACATCCTGAGGAGAGAACTCGGTGCGCGCCAGCTCGGCGGTGGAAAGTGGAAACATCTGAAGATGAAAGTAGCGCCCCAGCAGGCTGTCACCGCCTTTGCGATAGGTATCCAATCTGGTGCTACCGGTAACAATGGTCTTCCACGCAAGCGGCCGGTGGAGGTCGTAGAATCCTTTGATGAAGTTTTTCCAGTCCGCAAATTTATGGAGCTCATCGAAAACAATGGTCTGGCCGACCGAAGCTCCCAAACGATCGGACAAGTGCCTTTGCCCTTGGATAATGTCGGATCGGTCTTCCTGCACATCCCAATCCAGATAGAGTCCCTCCGTCGCAAATCCTCGTGTTGTCGTGGTTTTGCCCACCTGCCTTGCGCCTGAGATAAACAGCATCTCCGCATTGCGTTGGAAATGATCTGTTATGATGGATTCATATATCCGTTTCATGTCCGCCATTATTCGGCGGATCTGAAAATAGTCAAGACCAGGTTTCGATTGATCTTAAAATGGTCAAAGCACGGTTTGGCAATGTATTAGATGGGTGTGGATTCCACTTCTATTCCTCTAGGAGCGCTTAGTGAGATCTCAATCCTGCCATCCACCTTTTTCCACTCAACGCGGATGTCGCCTTTGGGGTGGGGGTAGGTGCCTCTTGCCCAGTCGATGGTTTCGACGTTGGGGGCGATGACCAGCTTGTCGGGATTGAGCGGGTCGCGTTGTCGGACGCCGAGGGTGTGGCGGATGGCGGTTACGAGCGGAGCGCCCGCCCAGGAGTGGCAACGGCTGCCGACCTGCCGCATGCCTCGGCTGAAGCATTCCCAAAGGGTACCGGAATCGTTTTCGAGCATGAGTCCCCAATGATCTCGGATGAGTTGCTCCGCAAATGCGGCTTCCCCGTTTTGATAGAGCGCTTCGAGGGCATAGAATAGAAAGTAGTATTCCGCCTGTCCGTTCTCTCTGGTCAGGTTTGTATTGAGTTGTTCTTTTACGTAACTGCAGACTTTCCGCGTGTCGCCAATGTTGAACAGCAACGCAAGGATGTTGGCGTGCAGGGCGGTCGTGCTTTCGCCAAGGCTCGGTGCATAGCGGCCTTCCTCTTCGATCCAAAGGTTTTTCACAAACGCTTCACGCACCACCAGGGCTTCAGAACGTAATTCGCGAGCGCGATCTTCCGGCGCTAGCGCGGCGGCGTTTTCCAATGCCCGGATGCGGAAGGCGTTGAGCGCTGCGTTGCCTTTGCCCCTGCGTTCGCCGGGAAGCACGCCCCAGTCGATGAAGAGGTTGAGATGATCGGCATTCCATAGCCCGGTTTCGTCTGCCTGCCATTCGGGGCTGGCGAGAATGGTTTCCACGGTTGGCCACAGTTCCTCAACCAGCGAGGAGTCCTGCGTCATGACCCAGTAATCGTGCAGGCAGAGGATCCAGATGAGCGTGTAGTCTTCCAGTGAAGTCTGCATCCACGACGGGGCGGACGAGGGCATCTGGCCGTTGCCAAACTGCGATTGCGCGAAGAGGCGGAGGAAACGGTTTTGTATGCGGGTGTCGCAGTTAAGCATGCGGTGCATGTGGATGTTGACGTAGCCGTCGCCGAGGTAGGTTCCGCGTTCGCGCCACGGGCAGTCGGAATAGGAATCCTCGGTGGAAACCTCCAGCGTGCGGGCGCTCATGTTCCAAACCTTGGAAAGGATGGGGTCGGAACACTCGAAACTTCCAATCATTGGAAATTCGGGATTGGCGCTGAGCACATGGACGTCGTTGATGGTGCCCTGGCCGGTGAGCGTTAGTTGAAGGTAGTGCCCGCCGCGCACATGAAATCCTTGTATCCGTTGTGTGCCGCCTTTGAGGATGTAGCGGTCGATGGTGTTAACGAACGGGTTGGTGCCATAGAGGTTGATGAGTCCATCATCGCGCAGCCAGTCGTCGTAGCCAATGTCGAGGATGGCACCTTCCGGGGCATCGACCTCCACCACCACGAAGCCGTCGAATTCGTTTTTAAATTCATAGACCCAGCTTTGAATGCCCGTTTCTTCTTTTTCAACGGGCAGATCCCACGCGCGTATCCGCGCAGGCAGTTGCGGCTCAGCATCGATAGGAACGGTTTTCCAATCGTTGGAATGACTGTCGGCGGAAGGCAGAAGCTCGGTATGGCGCAGGTCGCGGACGGTAAGGCCGGCGTTGCGGGGAATGCCGAGGAAAAATCCCCAAACTTCTTCGAGTTGTTCCACTTCGCCGTTCAGTTGATTCCAGCCTTTGGAAAGATGAAGCGTGGTGTTTTGACGGTTGCCGCGCCGTTCATCGTTGCGGCATTCGAGCGGTTGCCCGTTCAGGAAATGGTTGCCCCAGAAAATGCCGATTTCCACGGTCTGTTCTTCGGAGGAATGGATCTGGCATTCGTAGCGCGTCCAACGGCGCTCTTCGGCCTCAAGGTCGAAGGCAGGGTCGTATTGACGGAAGCCGATGATCTGTTCGTCGTTGGCGATATTGTATGGGCCGGTCAGCGCATCGGGTTTTAGTTTTTCAAGTGATGGGTAGGGCACCGAGCGCGGCTCACGTTTGCCCCAAAGCTTCTGGTTCCCGACCGGGCAGGGCGGATGCCATTCGTTTGAATCTTGTTTCCGTGTATCGAGGATTTCGGCGGCCCCGAGGGCAAACGTGAAAGCCGGGGCTTCGGAGTCCCAGGCATCGGATGTACTGCATTGCCAGTTGCCGGGCGTGGAGAGATCGATGCCGGCGACCTCGCCCCATGCGATGAATCCTGCCCGGCTATCGCGCGTGCTTTGAAAGGTGTTCGAGCCAAAGGACGTGACTTCGACCAGGATGGTATTGTCGCCCTCTGTGAGATGGGGGGCAAGGTCGTAGGTGTCGTACTCGGGGTGCGCAGGAACGAAGCGGACGGGGCCATAACCGATGAATGTGCCGTTGACCCATAGGCGGTAGCGCGAGTCGGCGAAGAGGTTGATGGTTGCCGAGTCAGAAACAGCATCCAGCTCAAACTCCTGTCGGAAGCGGCAAAACCGGTTGCGGCCGGAGCCTGAAGGTTCGTGCCAGATGAAGAGGTCTGTTTCCATAGTCGTAGCGCGGATATCCGATCCGCGTTTCCTTACGCGGGAAGACTCGTATCGGATATACGAGCTACCAAGGCTCTACGCCTAGTCGATATATTCAATGTTGAAGAATGCCCTTTTCGTGGCATCGTGGAGTTCGATATAGATTGAATAATCGCCGTCTACGATGGTGGAGTAGGCGAGGTTGGTAACCATGAACGGCCCGAAAGGACTTGCTGAATGCGCGATGCTTCCCCACGGATCAGTTGTTAGATTGGCTTTGCTTACGGGGTAGAGCGTGGATGGGAAACCATCTTCGGTTTGGATCACCATGTTGTAGACTTTTGTGGAATCGACGACTGTGGCAGGAACAATCAATTCCGGCACTATCGGGTCAACCTTATCTTCAACAGTGCCTGTCAATGTGATGGCCGAAGGTTTGGGCCATCCGGCGTCGTTGTTATCGCTGGATACGCCGGCCCAGAACCATTCGTTCTTCACGTCTGCCATGCAGATCCGAAACTCGAGATTGCCCGTAACCGTATCGAAGGCGGTTCCGCTGACATCGATGCTCGCAGAAATGTATGTTCCGCCAATAAGATCTGTGCCGGATGCGACCGGATTGGCAAAACTGTCGATACTGGAGTAGATCGCCCAGTCAGGCGTGTTTTCGGGGTCGGCTTGAACGGAAAAAAACATATCCAGTGTGGCGAGGTTAAGTTGCTTTTCTGGATCAATGCCTATGTTGAACGTTATGTATTCGCCGGAGGCAAGGGCGGAAGCCGGAGTCGGCTGAGTCCATCCCTGTGGGACGAAACGCTGATTGACTATGTTTGCGCTGAGTTCCGCCGATGCAGTGAGATCGCTGGTGGTCAGGTATGTGACTCCGGGCGCGGAGTTGGAGACCGAGGTTGCGCCCGGGGGAGTGGCCACGGTTCCGTAGTCAACCAGTATTTCTGCGGAGGCAGCGGCAGCTGTGAAAAGGCTTGCAACCAGAGCGATGGTGTAGATTGATTTCATGGCAGTTTCCTTGTGATTAAATGGGTTATCTCAGGTCGAGGCCGAAGGTCTTCGTTGCGCCTTCCCCCTGGACATAGAAGACATAGTCGCCACTGGTCTGGTCTGAATAGGTGAGGTTGGTCACCACGAACGGGCCATAGGGATTATCGGAGTGGGGTTCATCCGTCCAGGGGCCGCTGGCAGCGTTTTGGGTGCTGATGGGGTATAGGTTTTGCGGGGCACCCGGGGCATCGGTGGTCGTTACGATGAGTTCATATACCTGAATGGTTTGAACGCCTGATTCGACAATTATGAGATTCGTTGGTGGTTCGGGATCCGGGTCTACAGGGGTTGAGGGAGTAACCCATTCATCGCTGACCGTAAAGTTGGTAATGGAGGCGGCACCGCCCGCCGAATTGTATTCCTGTTCCACCAGAATTTTATCCACGGTGAAGGAAACAACCAGATTGCTCACGGTCACATCGGCCGTGCCTTCTGTTGCGTTGGTTGCGTTCGCCCCGATGAAGATTTCGGCGAAGCCTTTGTTCCATGCGTCGTTGGATAGCTTGATGACAAAGTCGAGGTCGCCGCCAGCCAAGGGCGTGAGATTGATCTGGGTTCCGGCAGCACCGACCCAGTAGCCCCAGTTTGCATTACCCCGCTGGTTCCCGAGCGAGACCACGTTACCGTCGAGACCGACTCCATCGTCGTCAATTAAGGAAATCTTGAAGCCGGCTTGCCACAAAGCATAGTTGGCCTGGATGGTTCCGGCATAATAGGTTCCAACGGTTCCGACGTCTGCGCTGTTTGGGTTGGTGAATATCCCGACACCGGAAAGATCGTTGGTCATGGAGACTGAAGCGTCGATCGTATACTCCCCGTTAATGGCAGGGATGTTATAGAGGGGGGCTGCTGTAACCTCTGCAACAACGAGCATAAAGGCAAATGCGACTATAGTTTTCATGGTAAAATTCTCCTGTTTCAACTTAGTGGATCCTTTGTAGCTAAATAAGTTTAGTCTGGCGATCAAAAAAAGCGCCCGATCTCCGGGCGCAGGTCAAATGATTAAACCATGAAGATTCTGCGGATGAACAGGATTCCACCACCGAACAGCCCGATCATACCCATGGTGGCCGGTTCCGGGATGGCCACCCATTCATCACCGACAGCGAAATTGGAAACCGTGGCGGTGTTGCCACTTCCGCTATTATAGTTGATGTCCACGGCAATGGATGAGATGCCGGAAATTACGAGGTCGTTGAGCGTAATATCCGCCGTTCCTTCCGAAGCGGCGGTTGCATTTGCACCGAAGAATATTTCGACGGTTCCTTTGTTCCATGCCTCGTTGGAGACTTTGATTTGGTAGTCCAGGTCGCCAGCTGCAACGGTTTGAGACAAATCTACCTGGTTGCCGGCTGTTCCTACCCAGTAGCCCCAGTTGTTATCGCCTCGCTGGTTCCCGATGGATATTACATTCGCATTTCCACTATTCAGAAGCTGCAGTTTAAAGCCTGCCTGCCAGGATGCCGGGTTGTAACCTGCGCTGATCGTGCCGGTATAATACCTTGCAACGGTACCGATATCCGCCGTGTTCGGATTGGTGAAAATTCCGACTCCACTTAGTGCAGAGGGTGTATTGCCTGTGGCATCGAGAGCGTATGTCCCATTGATTGCCGGGGTGTTATGGATAATTGTGGCCGATGCAATGGAAGCCGCCATTGCCGAAACGAGGATTAGTTTACCTTTCATATATTTGCTCCGCCCTTGGTTGAAATCGTGAAATACATCGAGTTCTGCTAGTTGTATAGCTAAACAGGTTTAGTCTTTCCAGAAAAAAGCGGAACTATTTAGCTCCCATGCGAATAGGGCATGGGTTGAAAGGTATCCCGAAATAAGAAGAACCATTAATAGACCAAGTTGAATCTTGTCTTTGCTATATATATTTAGCATGGTGCGGGGCAATGAACAGAACCTGTCCCATTTCAAGAAGGGTTGCGCTTGCCATCACAATGCTGAGCCTTGTTGCCGGCGCCGTTGCCCGCATGCCGATCGGTTCCAACTTCTGGAACATCAGCTGGCACCAATGGAACGATGTTTTTGCCAATGGCTGGAACAACGTGAGCGGCGATAATCCCTGGAACCCGCAGTTCCTCACGGAGACCGACTTCTACAAAGTGCTGCGTTTCATGGACTGGGATGAGATCAATAATTCCACCCGCGTCAACTTTTCCGAGCGCACGCTCAAGAGCGCATCATCGCAGAACCCGGTCGCCTACGAATGGATGATCGACCTTTGCAACCGCAACCGCGCCGATCTCTGGCTCTGCATCCCGCACCAGGCCACGCTCGACTATTCCCTGCAGCTTGCCCGCCTCGTGAAGTACGGCAGCAATGCCTCCGGCGTATCCTACACCTCGGCGCAGGCCGATCCCGACAACCCGCCGCTCGATGCGCAGCTGAAGGTCTACGTTGAATATTCCAACGAAACCTGGAACGGCGGATTCTCCCAAAACCCCTATTGCAGAACCATGGGCGTTGCACTTGGGCTTCCCGGGCAGAATGGGCAGCCGGTCAATGAATACTATCAGGGCTGGGCATACCACGTCTACCAGGGCATCCGCCACTTCGAACAGTTCGAGTCCGTTTTCGGCGCCAACAGCACCCGCGTGATCAAGACGCTGGCGGGGCAGGCCGGCAACGCAACCGTGGCCGAACACCATCTCTACTGCCTGACCAACTCCCTGTGCAATCCGAACGGCGTGTCCGTCGATGCCTACGCCATCGCTCCCTATTTCGGGAAGGATGTCGATGGCAACGACGCCGATGCCCTCGATCAACTGCGGGACGACATCACCAACGTTGCGCAACGTTGCGCCGCCCACGCCCAACTGCTCGAAGGCTCCGGTATTGAACTCATCTGCTACGAAGGCGGGCAGCACGTCACCTCCGGCTCCTACGTCGTCAACCAGGATCCCGAAATGCATTCCATCTACACCGACTATCTCGAAGCCATCGACGACTATGTCTCCGGCGCGTTCGCCCACTATGTGCACGTCGGCAGCGCCGGCCTCCAACACAGCTGGGGGGCCATGGAATACACGGGGCAGCCGGTAACCAACGCCCCCAAATATCACGCGCTCGTCGATTACTACAGCAGCGGCATCCAGATTATTTCGAACGCCGTCATGCAAACCCTGCCCGTCTTCAAAATGACCGTCCACCCCGGCACCAACCAGACGTCGGCCTTGCACCCGGTCTCCACCACTAATCTCGTCGATGGAAGCTGGACGGCTGTTGAACACGCCGACAATCCCTACGGTGCCTACACCATCACCAACCTAAGCCATTCCGTCTCCGATGAAGCCGGCTATACCATCTACCTCAAGGTTGAGGAAGATACCGAACTCTTCGGGGTTGCGAAGTAGCACGGATATCCGATCCGTGTTCCGTTCTTCCGGGATACTCGCATCGGATATGCGAGCTACTCCTCAATTCGCCATCCGCCCCGTCACGACGAGGTCGGAGCCTTCGAGCTTGCCGATGCCGCGGGGATCCTTGCCCCAGAGGTAGAGGCGGAATTCGACGGGCTCCTTCAGCTTTTGCAGCTCCTTGATGCCGCTGAGGTCGGCGATGGCCGGAACGCCCTGGCCGGAGTGAAAGGTGTGCCCCTTGATTTCGTCATGGGGTTGGATGTCAATTTCGCGGAAGCGGCCGCCGATGCTGTAGCGCAGCTCGAATTCCAGGGGTTCTTTGCCGAAGTTCCAGAGACCGATCTTCAGCTGGTCGAGCGCGAGCGCCATGTTTTTGCGCGGCTGAATCGTAAAGCCGATGTATTCTTTTTCATCGGCCTCGGTGGTTTCCTTCCAGAACTCCTTAGGCATGGCGGCGAGGCCGTCGTTGTTATAGTAGGGATTATCGGTTGGCAGAAATCCTTCGCCGAAGGAGAGCACGGGTTTTTCGATGGCGCCCATGAAGCGGGTGGCCGCCAGGGTTTCCGCTTTCGGGAGCCAGACGTCGGTTTTTTCCAAGGGTTGGAAATCCCATGAGGCGACGGGAATCTGTTTGCCTTCGGGCACGGTGTATTCCACCACGGCGCTCTGCCGTCCGCACTTGAGCGCAACGCTGCCGCTGCCGCTCATGTTGTCGACCGCTACATCGTAGACCGTGCCGTAGCTTCCTGGTACCGGCTCAACCGACGCCGTGCGGTTGGCGCCCGATGTGCCCGCCACCTGAAGCTCCTGCAAGTTGCCGCTCGGTAGCGCCACGCGGAAGCGGATCGGATCGGCCTGCGTCTTGGCGACCTGTCCGGGGGCAAGGTTTACGAAGGTCGCATCATCTCTCCACTTGAGCCATTCGACATCCTCAAAGACGTAGAGGAAGGTCGAGGCGGGCGGCAGGCCGCGCGCATCCGCGCCGGTCGTTTCGTTTACAGATAAGTTGGGGGAATAGGTTTTGGCATCAAGTTCAATGCGTTCGACCTTCACTTTGTCGGAATCGAGGTTGTGGTCGGCCGGCATGCCGGTGGTGCGGTAGAGCGTGATGCCTTTTGCCGAGCGGAAGGGGAGCTGGATCTGAACGGGGCTGAAGCCGTCGCTGTCGGTCTCCGGGTAGCCGTCGACCTTGCGCGAGAGCACAAACAGGTTGCAGCGGTTGCCGTCTTTGGTGGCATAGGCCGAAACCAGCGGATCGGTCAGCGACTGCACCATCAGGAAGTCGCCGGTTCCCTCGTTGTTGAAGAGCGAGAGCAGCTTCCACGAGGGATAGGCCTGCCCGCCGTTTTCCATGCGCGCGTGGCTCGTCCAATAGTTGCGGTTGCGCTCGAACGTGAAAAAGTTCTGCAGCTTGAATCCGAGCAATCCTTGCGCGAGGAAGGCGTCGAGCGTGGCGGTTCCGGCGGCGAGCGATTTCATCGTCTGCGCTTCCTGTTCGACCTGCTCCATCGTCATGTCCACGCCGTTGAGTCCATTTATGTTGTAGCCGGGGCCACCTTCGTAGGTGCCGAGCGCGGCTTTAACGCCGGCGGCTTTCATCGAGGAGTTGAGTGTGAGCGCGCGCGGGATGGACGCGCGCTCGGCAATTCCCAGCGCGTCGGAATAACCCTTCGGCCCCGGTTTGGCGGGCGGGGCGCCCTCGTCCCATCCGCCGTTGTACGCGGCAATCAGCACATGCTCCGAGCTGGGGCTGAAGCGTGCCGCCGCCTGGCCGTAGCCGTTGGTGTCGGTTTGCGATGCCCAGCCGCCCAGCACAAACTCAAACTTCTCTTCCGCTGTTTTCGACCAGTGCGGGCTGCTGCGGAAGAGGTCGATCACATATTCCTGGAAGAGGCCGTAGACTTCGCCGTTGATATATTTCCGCCCTGAGGCTTCGTCAACCAGGGTGACGCCGTTGAAGATCCATGGCTTGAAAATCGGGTTCCATGTTTCGTTGCCGACCTCGAAAATGATGCGCTCAAATTCATCGAGATAAGGTGCGGCCTGACCCTGCTGATGGCGTTTGAAAGCCCATGGTTTGGCATCGGCGGAATCCTTGGCGGGATCGAACGGGGCGCACATATATTCCACGAAGCCCTGCCACTCGGTTTCATCCATGCACATTTCAATCTGCAGCCATGGATCCAGCCCGGCCTTTTTCATGATGGCCAGCTGGTTGGGCAGGGTGTTGAAGCTGTTGGCCTTTTTTCCGCGCCATTCAATGCCGCCCGCCGGATTGGTGAAGCCGTCCATGCTGTAGCCGTGCTCGGTTTTGATGTGCGCGTGGGAGCGGAAGGCCGACATGCCCGATTCACGGAGCGCTTCGTAGTCCTCCGCCGGATAGTCCATGAAAGCCGTGCCTTTTTCATAGACGCGCCAGTTATCGATCCAAATCGTTCCGGGGCCATTGAAGGCCAGCGCCATCAGGCCGACGCCCGCCGCTTCGTCGCCCTGCAGTTTTTCCGCCACGCGGAATTCGCCGGTATGTTTTTTCCAATCATTGGAAAGCGGATATTCCAGCGGTTGGAAACTATCCTCCAGCGGCCCATCTAAACGGAAGGTCGCCGACGGCTTTGCGAGGCCGTCATGCTTTGCCCAGAATTCGACCACGTATGTCTTTTCGGGGTCGAGCACGGGATACCAGTTTTGCTTCAGGCCGGCATGGTTGTGTTTGCGCAGCGCCAGCTCCTCGGAATCCTCCACCTCGATGCGGACGCAGGTGCGGCCGGAGTGTTTCAGCTCCTCGGGCGCGTCGGCGCTGTGCGGCTCCAGTTTCCAACGGCGGGTCGGCGTATCCTTGAAGTAGGGCTGTTTGATCTGTTCCGGGATGGCGTCGAGCACGCGGTTGCTCATCATCTTGTCGCGGTCAAACTCAAGGATTTCGTGGTCAACGAAAATCAAATCGTCGGTCTTGATGTGCTGGGCCGGATCCGCCGGGGAGGTTTCGAGGTAGATATGGTTGCCGCGGTGCGTGGCCGGGTTGTAGTCGGTCTTGGCAATCTGGTAGCCGATAAGGTTTGGATCGGAGACAGCATCCCACTTCATGCGGATTTCGCCGGTGGCCGGATTGAGCTGCGCGCGGAAGTTGGACGGGGCGCCCGGAACGGTTGCGCCGACCGGCTTCCAGGGGATGCGCTGGGGAGCAATGCGGTTTTGCGGTGTTGTTGGCGTTGAAGGATAATCTTCCGGAATTTGGATGCGAACGGCGTTCGATACAGGTGAACGGTTGCCGTCCTTGTTGACTGCCACAACGGCGAACCAGGCATCGCATCCCTTGCGCGACCATTCGGCGATATGGGTCGAAGCCTGGGTGGCGGAGGGGGCTACCAGCTTTCCGGCATAAAGGCCTTCGACCCCGTAGTTCCAGTCTTCGACCACATATTCCTTCACACGGTCTTCGCGCACCTTCATGAGCTTGCCGTTGCGCACGCGGTAGATGCGCACCTTCGCGCCGTCATAAAACCCCGTGTGCTTCGAGTCGTAGTAGCTCATGATGTTGCGGTCGATCCGGATATCGTTCGGCGAGTCCGCCAGCGCGTGCCATTTGGTGCGTAGCGAGATCGGCTCAAAGTTGCCGCACTTGAGCAGGGCATTCACGGGGCCTTCCGCCACGGTGAAGGTGTAGGCGCCCGGATTTTCCGCCACCACCATCGGCAGCACCCGGAACCGCGCTTCCGAGGTGGTTTCTGCAATGCACGTCGTTGCCAGCACACCCGCAAGTGCGCCGGCCGAATACCATTTGCTCATGCAAAACTCCTTTAGGGCTGGTGGGTTTTCACCTTGTAGAATCCAGCCGATTCCACGCTGTGAACCGTATCGGTGTAGATGTCCGTTGGGAAGGCCAGGTTGGAGGCAATGCAGCTGAACGGATCTTCCGCAAGGTCGCCCGTCCAGTAGACATCGAACACCCAGTTCGACTTGGCTGTCCAGCCGATGATGCCGGCGGAAACAATGGTAAGGTCAATTTCGGGCGCAACGACGTTGAGGAACGGTGCGGCCAGGCGGTTGCCGAACGTGATCTGCCCTTCGCCGTCGAAGTGCCAGGCATCGGTCATGGGGAGATCGTCCGTATCAACCCACGTGGTATCGGCAAAAGCGGTTTGCGCGGCGCGGATGTCGGCCAGCTGCTGGCTGTACCAAATGGGGCCGCGTAACTGGGTGTCGGAAATATAGTCGCCCTGGGTGTAACCGCTGCGGTCGACGCCGGTGGGGCGGATGACGGAGGGGTCGAGCTGGAAGCTGGTGCGACCCAATACAATCGGAAGGTCGGGAGTGCCCAGTTTGGTGCGGACTTCCGCGAAGAGGTTGGTGGTATTATTGATGTAGGCCGCGTTGCCCTTGAGCGTGCCGTTGGAGTCGTCTTCGCCCTGCATCCAGAGGAAGCCGCTCCATTCATAGCTGTCGATGTCGCCGGCGGTAACCTGCGCATTCAGACGTGCCTCGATATCGTCGATCCGATCCATCAGCGCGAGGTAGCCCACGTGCTCGCCCCATTGGCCGGCAACGGCACCAGGAGCCCAGTAGGCGGATGATGTTCCGCCTTTGAACACTTTTACGATGGCGATGCGGTTGGAAATGAACGAGCCCTGAATGGCGGTTGCAAACGACATTTCGGGCCCGAAGGTTCCGCCCGCGACTTCCAGCTGTCCCCAGTCGGTGGCGGCGGTGCCGTTGGTGATGGCGGGCACGGAGGCTTCGTCGTACCAGATGGTTGACCGGGCATCGACCAGCGAAGGATCGGTGAGGTCGGCCGCATGGCCGTGGCCTTCCATATTGGACTGGCCGGCCATCAGGAACACCTTCACATGTTTCGGGTCTTCGCCGCCGGGGCCTGCAAGATCCACGGTGCCGTGGAGCGTTGCGGCGGACGGCTTTGGCCAGCCCACAAAATTGCCATCGGTCGAGAGCCCCGCCCAAACCCATTGGTTCACACCGCCGAAGGCCACGCGGAACTCAAGCGGAGCGGTTATGGCGTCAAAGGCCGGCGCGCTTAGATCAACGTTTGCCGTTGTGTAAATGATGGTTGGGATATCCGTGCCCGATGCGAGTGCGGTTGTGAAGTTGTCCGCGCTGCTGTACACCGCCCAGTCGGTATTTCCATCCTGAACGGAGAAGACAAGATCGAGCGAGTCGAGATCGAGCTTGTAGCCGCTGTCGGGCGTTACGGTGAAGGACATATATTCGCCATTGGCGAGGGCGGCGGCGGGGGTGGCTTGCGTCCAGTCCACGGCAACGAAGCGGTTGGCCACCTTGTTGTTGTTTGCCGAGGTCATGGTGAGGTCGCTGGCGGTCATGTTTGCCGCACCGGCGGTGTCGGAAACGGAGGACGATCCAACAACAGTCGCTCCTTCGGTGTCGTAGCGGGTCAGGGTGTCGGCCTGGGTGGTGGAGAGGGCAAGCAGTCCGGCGAAGAGGGTTTGTATTATTTTTTTCATGATGCGGTTCCTTCGGTTTTACGTTTGGCAAGTTCAGCTTTTATCTCCTGCATGCGCGCGGCGGTGAGGGGATAGTTGTGGAGTACAAGCAGGGCGGTGGAGAGCATGACGGCGGGGACGATGCTGTAGAGAATGCGCATCCAGAGGAAAACACCGTCCGCCTGGGCCGTTCCTGCTTCGGCATTGAAGCCGGTGGCAACGAGCACCGCGCCGGCTGCAATGAACTGCAGCGAGCCCATGCCCTTCATCATAAAGGCCATCACCGCGCCGAACATGCCTTCGCGGCGGGTGCCGGTGGCCAGCTCGTCCACGTCGGTGACGTCGGCCATGAGGGTGCTGAGCACGGTGTAGACGCTGGAGATGCCAAGCGAAAAGAAGAAGGGCAGGATGTATTGGTATTCGGGATGGTCGGGATTGATGGCGTACCATTTGAGGGCGGAACCGATGATCATCAGCACGATGGCGGCGCGCAGGGCGTTGTGTTTCCCGACCTTTTTGCACATCCAGGTAATGAGCGGGATGGCGGCGAATCCGAGCGCCCAGCCGAGCGTGCCGATTTTTCCGGTCATGGCGGCACCGCCGAGTTTGTCGCCGTCGAACACATAGTAGATGTTCAGGAAGATGCCGAGCTGCATGAAGATGCCGATGGAAAACTGGAAGATCAGGTAGAGTACCAGGATTTTCAGGAAGTGGACATTCCTGAGCGTGAGACCGATGGATTTGAAGATTCCGATATGGTTTGCATCCGTCCGCTTCGGAGGTGCCGCGTGGGTACGTTCCTTCGAGAAGCGGAAAAGCAGCACGGTGGTCAGAGCCATGATGCCGGCGGCGATCATGGAGAAGGCCGTGATGCCCCGGATCGCGTTGGCGAAGAAGGGCAGCATGCAGAACGGCAGGATCCATGGGTTGATCAGCCCGGCAATCTGCTGGAACGCCGCGCGCCAGGCAACCACCTGCGTGCGGCCGTGGTAGGAGGGGGAAAGCTCGATGCCGAGCGCATAGTAGGGCACCGAAAAAACAGTCTGTGCGGTGGCCAGCAGCAGGGTGGCGAAGATCATATAGAGGATGACCGTGCGCTCGGCTTCGGTACTTTCCCCGAAGGCGCCGAAGCCTTCGGCCGTCTTTGTCCAGACCGATTTGCGACCGGCCTGTTTCGGCGCGGGTTTTTCTGCTGCCGGCTTTTCAGTTTCGACCGGTTGTTCGGCGGCCACCTGTTCGATGACGGGTTCCGGCTTTTCGTTCGGTTCGATCTGGATGTCGCCCGTCGGCAGGAAGAGCCAGATCAGCATGAAAATGACCGACATGGAGAGGCCGCCGCCGAGAATGAACGGGCGCCGACGGCCGCGCTTGCTTTTGGCATTGTCGGAAATGTAGGCCATCACCGGATCGGTCACGCCGTCCCATAGCGTTTTGAGGGCAATAATCAGGCCGACGAGCAGGGGGTTGATATGGAGCGCAATGATCAGGATCGGGGAAACGATATAGAAGAAGTTCATGCAAAGCTGGTTGCCCAGCCCGCCGACTCCATAGCAGATGACCTCTTTGCGGGGGGCGTCCTGCTGCTCGATTTTGGTCTCTTCAGTCATGCATAATCCGAATTTGCTAAAATAGTTTAACTTGACTATGTGTACGGTCTGGATATGGTCATTGCAAGCTAATTTAAACGAACTAAACAAATTTAGTTGAACAATGCGCCGTTTCGGCCTACAACGTTTATTCAATCGCTAGACAGGAATATTTATGGATCTATTCAATCTGCCATTCGAGGAAAAACGGGCTCTCTTGAAGGCCGGGCACAAGAAGCTGCTTTCATGTCCGAACCGCTTGGACGATTCATTTTATAACGGCATCTACCAACGCTTTAAAAACCCGGTGCTGACCCGCAACCATGTTCCGCTGGAGTGGCGCTACGATCTCAACCCCGAAACCAACCCGTTCCTGATGGAGCGGCTCGGCATTAACTGCGTATTCAATGCGGGCGCCATCGAGCACGAGGGGAAAATCCTGGTCGTCACCCGTACCGAAGGCAACGACCGCAAATCATTTTTTGCCATCGCCGAGAGCGACAGCGGGATCGATGGCTTCCGTTTCCGGGACGAGCCGGTCGACCTGCCGGAAACCGATGTGCCCGATACCAACGTCTATGACATGCGGTTGGTGAAGCACGAAGACGGTTGGGTCTACGGCCTCTTCTGCACCGAGCGCAAGGATCCCGCCGCTCCGGCGCACGATACCTCGTCGGCCGTGGCCATGTGCGGGCTGGTGCGTACGCGCGATCTGAAAACATGGGAACGGCTGCCCGATCTCGTTTCGGAATCGCCGCAGCAGCGCAACGTGGTGCTGCACCCCGAATTCATCGATGGAAAATATGCGCTCTATACCCGTCCGCAGGACGGTTTCATTGAAACCGGTTCCGGCGGCGGCATCGGCTGGGCGTTGTGCGACTCCATGGAAAATGCGGTCATCGGCACCGAGAAGGTGATTGAAGAACGCGTCTACCATACGATCAAGGAATCGAAGAACGGCCAGGGGCCGGCTCCGCTGAAAACGGCCGCAGGCTGGCTGCACCTTGCGCACGGTGTACGCAACACCGCCGCCGGCCTGCGCTATGTCCTCTACCTGTTCATGACCGCGCCCGACGATCCATCCCGCGTCATCCACCGCCCGGGTGGGCATTTCATCGCGCCGCTCGGAGTCGAGCGCGTTGGCGATGTTTCCAACGTGGTTTTTTCCAATGGTTGGATCCTGCGCGATAACGGCGAGGTGCTGATTTACTATGCGTCGAGCGATACCCGCCTGCATGTGGCCGCTTCAACCATCGACCGGCTCGTTGACTATTGCATCAACACGCCGGAGGATCCGCTGACCACGCGCGGCTGTCTGGAGCAGCGGCAGGCACTGATCCGCCGCAACCGGGCGGGAGGGTTCTGTGAATAGGCGGGCGAAAAATCTGATCATCCTGCATTCCGATGAGCTGCGCGCCGACGCGCTCGGCTTCATGGGCAACCCCGATTGCAAAACGCCGAACCTCGACCGCTTTGCCCAACGCTCCACGGTATTCAACCGGCATTTTTCCGTCTCGGCCAAGTGCGTGCCCAGCCGGTGCGCCATGATGACCGGGCGCTACGCCCACGCCGACGGCATCCGCACGGTCAACGAAACCAACCTGCTGCCGCCCAACCGCCCGAACCTGTTGCGCCGCCTTTCGCTGGCAGGCTATGAGACGGCGGTGTTCGGCATCAACCATGTCTGGGAAAACTTTTACGGCGACAATAATAGGAAGAGCTCCGGCGTCGTTGATTACCAGTCGTTCGAGCCCAACGATTTCAAGCCGCTGCTTTCCAAATCCTGGAAGGTGCAGCAGCCGACCGAAGAGAGCCGGTCGATCACCGTGAACGGCGGGGCGGTCAACCTCGAGGTCTACCGCCGCACCAAGCCGCTTGAATACTTTTGCGACGACAACCGCGCCGAGCAGGCCGTCCATTACCTGGAAAATGTACGCGACCGATCCAGGCCGTTTTTCATGCAGCTCAACATCAGCGCACCGCATCCGCTTTACGAAGTGGAGGAGCCGTATTTTTCGATGTACGATCGCGAGGCCATCAAGGCCTACCCGCATGAACTGCCGGAGAACCCGCCGCTGTGCATCGAGAAGATGCGCGAGATCCGTGCCGGCAAGCATGCCTCCGAAGCCGACTTCCGGCAGATCCAGGCCGTCTACTACGGCATGGTTACCAAGGTTGATGAGCTGATGGGGCGCGTGCTGGACGTAATCGAAAAGCAGGGCCTGCTCGATGATACCGTTGTTGTGTTTACCTCCGACCACGGCGACTTTGCCGGGCAATACGGTCTGCCTGAAAAATGGGATACGGCGATGCAGGACTGCCTGCTGCACGTTCCGTTCGTCATGCATGTTCCGGGCATGGAAGAGGGCCGGCGCATTGAAAGCATGAGCGAGCACGTCGATTTTACACCGACCGTGCTGGAGCTGTTGGGGCTGGACGGCGACTGGAATATCCAGGGCGAATCGCTGCTGCCGATCATCGCCGGCGAGAAGCGCAAAGAGGCGGTCTTTGCCGACGGCGGCCATGAGGCGCCGATGCGCGAACGGTTCAACGTGCCGCTGACCGAGGCGCACGACGGCATCGAACGTCCGGCCACACAGGGCAAGCAGGAAACCTATTCCAAATATCCCGACACCATGGCGCGCACCCGCATGATCCGCACCGACCGTTGGAAGCTCATCATGCGCGAGACCAACGACTCCGAGCTCTACGATCTCGAAAACGATCCCGACGAACTTTCCAACCTCTGGAACCGGCCCGGCCTCGAAGCTGTCTCTCACGACCTGCTCGTGAAACTCCTGCGCTGGAGCATCCGCACCGCCCCCGAGGGCCGCTACCAGGAAGACGTCGGCGCCTAACCCACTTCCGCGGTATAAAACAAAAGCCCGCAACCGATCAAGGTGGCGGGCTTTTTCGTGTTGCGTGGTTCGGGGGAACCTATTCGGCGGGATTCTTGGGTTGTTTCTTTTTCTTGGGAGCGTCTTTTTTCGGCTCCTTCTTCTGCTCGGCCTTTTTCTTCTTGTCGGCTTCGATCCTGGCCTTTTTCTTTTCCGCCTCAAGCTTGGCTTTCACTTCGCGGTCGCGTTCCGCCTTGTGGCGTTGCATCAAATCCGCATACCGCTCCCGCTGGGTCTCGATCAATTTCTGGCGTTCCATGTGGTGTTTCTCGGCTAGCTTTTGGTGTTCCATTTGGCTTTGCTCCACCATGAGCTGGCTCTGCATCTGCTGGCGTTCAGGGGTGGAGAGCTTTCCGTCGCGGTCGAAATCGAAGCGGCGCAGCATTTCCCGCTGGTTCTTTTCGGCGGCGGCCTTGCGCTTGGCACGTTCCTGCTGTTCGCGTTTTTCACACTTTTCGCAAACGGATTTCCCGGCATGTTCCTTTTTCGCATGCTCTTTCTTGTTGGGTGCGTCCTTCTTCCCTTTCCCGTCCTTGTCGCCATAGGCGGTTGGGATGGTTCCGGCGAATGCCGTGAGCAGGGCGGTTGCCACGATGGTTTTGCATACTTTGTTCATAGGGTCTCTCCTTGGTTGACTGTGTCTATACAACGTCCAGGCGCCCGGGGTGTTGGACACGGCCGGCCGGCGCTTTCAGATCTTAACAAATATTGGATTTATCATGGCAACAAGGATTCATTCTGCCATAGTGCGCGGCATTGTCGTAGTGTGGCGGCGTGTGGCGCGGCATGGCTCACGCCTGTAGAAGAGAGGTTGATACATGGCGAAGAAGAACGTTTCCCCGATCATGACGTGGACTTTCTGGAGCATCCTGGTGCTCGCGGCTTTCCTGCTGATTACCTGGGATCACTTTGTTGAGGCATTCACGCTGGACTCGAGCAAGATCACATGGCTGATCATGGGCTTCTTCATCTATGGTTTCGGCTCCTCCTTCTTTGTGGCGCTCTATCTCCAGTCGGAATTCAAGGCCCTGCTGGCGATGGACGATGCGCAGCACATTGGCGATGCCAATTCATCCGATGTCGCCGCCATGTTCGATTCCGCCATGGAGCGCATCCGCCGCAGCGAGCGCATCGAGGTGCGCACCCTGGTTTCGGCCTATGGCGCCAAGATCAAGGCCAGGGTCGACAACATCCATGTGGTGGCCAGCATGCTCATCACCATCGGCCTGCTCGGCACCGTGGTTGGGTTGATCATGACCGTCAACGGCCTCGACCAGGTGCTGCAATCCAATAGTGCCGATTTCGCCACCATGAAGATGGGGCTAACCGATACGGTTTCCGGCATGGGCACCGCCTTCTACACCACCTTCATCGGCGCCCTGCTCGGCGGCGTGGTCTTGAAGGTGCTCGGTTCCGAAATGCGCAAGTCGGGCCTGAAACTCGTGGCCGACACCCTCGCGTTCAGCGAACTGTTCATTTCCCCGCAATTTGCCAGGAAGGCCTCGGAATCGCTGGTTGAAATGGAGGCGCGCATCTCCACCCTCGGCGAACAGCTGGGCAAACTGGGAACCAGCCTCGGCAGCACCATCGAAACGCTCGATTCCAAGCAGGCCACCCTGGCCGAGGGGCTGGGCAATCTGGTTGAGACGGTCGACAAGACCAGCCGGCAGGCCAACGAAAGAACCGAGGCCCTCGTGGCCACCGTGGCCAGCTCCATCGAAGAGACCTCCCGCCGGGCCGACGAACGCCTCTCCACCATCACCACCGCCCTCGCGGAATCCAGCGCGAACAACGCCGAGAGCACCCATGCCCTGATCACCGCCATCGCAGAATCCGTCGAAGGCACATCGCGCCGCGCCGACGAGCGGCTCGGCACCATCTCCACCACGGTCGGCGGCGCGATCGAGCAGAGCGCGCGCCACGCCGCCGAACAGCTGGAAACCATCGTCGGCTCCGTCCAGGAAAACTTGGCCGCCTCCACCGGCCGGATGGCCGGGCAAGTCAAGGAGCTGGTCGAGGCCAGCAAAAGCACGGTCGAGGAAACCAGCCGGCTCGCCGACGAACGCGCCACCGCTACCGCCGAGCGCATCGGCGCGATGGTCGATACGGCAAACCAGCAGGCCGACGAGCGGATCAAACTGCTCGCGGAAACCGTTGGAAAGAACGCCGACGAAGCCAACCGGCTTGCCGACGAACGCCTCCAATCACTATTGAGCTCCATCCGCGCCACTCACGAGGAGGCCGACAAACAAATGGCGGGCTTCGTGGAGAACGTCGAAAAAGCGGTCGAAAAAACCCGGCAAGATGCCGAGCAGCGCCTCAATGCCAAGGCCGCCGATCTGGCCAACAAGTTGAACGAAGCCGCAACCATGCTCTCCGGACTGGTGGCCGCCACCGCGGAAGAGCCCAAGGAAGCCAAAGGGGAATAGGGTCGTGATCGACGAGTTCTCAGACGAACAGGAGGACGGCTCCATTTTCGAGTCGTTTTCGGATATTGCGCTTTGCACGCTGGCCGTGGCGTTGCTGCTGGTGACCTTGCTGGCCATCAGCATTACGCAGAACGTCAACGTACAGATCAACCGCAGCAAGTTCAGTGGCGGCGTGATGCGCCCCTCGCTGCACCTCGAGTGCACCGTGCCCGACTTCGGCCAAACGACCACCGAGTCGCTGGCGGTCGAACGCATCCTGTTTGCCGGCAAGCCCTACGTGGCGGTGCACCTCTTCAGCCCTTCGCTGGCGCTGATTGCCACCGATGTGCGCGAAGGGGGCACCGTTGCCCTCGGCGAAGACCAGACCTTTGCCCTGCAGCAGGACCTTTCGCTATACCAATTCATGCAGCTCGCGCCCGGCATCGAGCCGGGATCGTTCGAGGCCGACGGCCAGGAAACGGCGCTGCTGCTGCCCTCCATCCTCGACAAGCAGATGGTCTACGAGCCGAGCAAGGACAAGGGCTACCGGGTCAATGCCGACCGCTACCTGACCAAGCAGTTGCTCGCCTCCCTCTGGCCCGTCTACCGCAAGCCCACGTTCGCGATGCGCCGGCCGGAGGAATACAGCAAGGCCCGCACCCGCGTCTTCGTGGAAACCCAAACCATCGACCGCGGCGAAGGAAGGGAGGACCACTATGTGGTGATCGGTCATTCCGCCTACAAGCTGCCCGATGCCCTCGACGATGGATCGCTGGCCTGGCTCGGCGGCTTTTCATCCGGCCTGACCGAAATTGTGTTCCTGGGCGAAACCTGGAGCAACGCCGACCGCCGGACCAACAAGCGCATCGAGTTTTTCGAGGCCGAAGGATTCCGCGCGGCCGCGGATGCCTACCGCGACTATGCGTTCCCGACCATCGGAACCCCGGAGCTGACGGCGGTCTACGCCAAGCTCATCGAGGCCGGCTATTCCCGGGAACGCGCGGAGCAGCGTTCCCGCTATGCCATGGCCCAGCTCAAGGTTTCCGAAGCACTGCTCGCCGGCGAGCTCGAGGCCGCGCCCGGCGAACTCTATCCGCCCCTGCTCGCCCATCCCAATGCCTGGAAATCCTATGTTGAACATTTCGAGAAAGAACAACCCGATCCGCCAAAATGGTTCTATCGGGAATTCCTCGACCGGCTCGGCTTCGACCGGATGGCCATCGAAGCCACGATCCAGTAGGGGGGGGGGGAGGTTTTTATGAAAGAAAAAACATGGAATGGCTTGGTTCGCGGCGCACTGCTGCTGGCATTGCTGGGGACGTTCGGTTGCACGTCGTTCGTGCTCACCTCAACCCCGAGCGCCACGATCTACGAAGATGGCCAAAAGATCGGGCAGACCCCCTATAGCTTCAACCTGATGTCGGGCTACCGCGCCTTCACCCTGAAACGGTACGGCTATGTGGAGGAGGAGTTCACCGTAACCTCGCTCGACCCGAAGACGCTCCACTTCGACCTCCAGTGGGTGGGCCGAACGCGCATCGACTCGCGCCCCCCCGGGGCCCAACTGCTCCGCAAGGAGGATGGCGAAATCCTGGGCACTACGCCCTGCGGCCTCCACCTGGCGAGCGGCGAGCGCGTGGTGGTTCAGCTGAAGGGCTACGAGACCGTCGAGCGCGACCTGGTGCCGAACGAAACCTATATGGTTGAGCTCAAGCCCACCTCCGGATACAAATCGGCCTACTACAAGGATATCATGTTTGTCTCCGATCAGGGGTCGGTCTCCATCTACGACCGCGTTGCGGGCGAGCGCATCGGCGTGACGCCAGCCCGGCTCAATGTCGAGGCCGGCGCGGCCTTGGAATACCGGCTGCCCGGGTTCCGTTCAAAGTATGCGCTGGTCAGCCGCAATGCGCCGCACCGCATCGTGATCGAGCTGGAGCCGCTCACGCAGGTTACCATCTCGGGGCCCGCCGGGGCACAGGTCTACCGGGCCGGCGGCATCGAAAAGCTCGGCGAAGTGCCCTATACCGTCCAGGTTGATGGCGATGCCTTGTTCGAAGTCAAAAAACAAGGATGCTACGACCGGTCGGTGGCGGTGTCGGCAGACTCCCCTTCGCGGCTCTTGGTCGACCTCGAAGAGGTTCCATACAAGACGATTGTCACCGATCCGCCGGGGGCGGATGTCTACCGGCTGGGCGGGCTCGAAAAGCTGGGAACGTCCCCCTTCACGACCGTGATTGACGGCGAGCGCGTCTTCGAGATCAAGAAAAAGGGCTACCGCCCCTACGTGATCGGCATGGGCCCCAGCTCGCCCCAACAGTTGAGTGTGCCGTTGTCCCAAGTCCCGCGCGACGACCCCGACGCCGCCGCCATCGGGACGATCGACAGCGATGTGGTCGAATCCTTCTAGCTCCGGAAAGGTGGCATGAAACGAACGATTGGAATGGTACTTATCGGCCTCGCCCTTATTGTACAGGCCTCACCGCGCACTTGGACGAGTCTGGATGGGAAGACCGCCGAGGCCGAGTTCCAGGCGCTCGAAGGCGGAACCTTGGTGCTCGACCGAAACGGCAAGGCCATCCGGGTTCCGCTCGAAACCTTTTGCGAGGAAGACCAGGCCTTTGTCCACAAGCACCTGGAGGACCTGAAGGCCGCGCAGGCGAAGCTCGCGCAGGAAAAGCGCGACCGGATGAAGGCGTTGCTCGGGCTCCGTTCCGGCGCACCCATCACCGAGCGCCGCTGGGCGGATTGGAAGGACTATTACTCCGAATCATCCTGCGGGAAAAAGGTGCTCGATTTCTTCAAGAACGAAGCCAGTATTGTCGATGTGCGGGATCAGGGCGTGTTCGTTTCGCCCGAGCATGCGGTGCGCCCGCCGGACTATCGCCCGACCATGTTCGCCTATTGCCCGGAGGAATACACCGGCGAGGAAAAACTCGGCGTCTACATCCATATTTCACCCGGCAACAAAGGCGTTTCCCCCAAACCCGGCTATCAGGCCATGATGGACAAGCATCGTCTGGTCTATGCTTCGCCCAATGGCGCCGGCAACAAGGAATCGGATATGCGCCGCTGCGCGCTGGCCCTCGATACGCTTGCGCAGTTGCGGAAGGATTTCAACATCGACGAACGGCGCGTCTACATCGGCGGCACCAGCGGCGGCGGTGCGGAATCAACCATCGCCACGTTCCTTTATCCCGGGGATTTCCGTGCGGCGTTCAACTCGGTGCGCAGCTTTTCGCTGACCTCCTCCACCTGCTTGCCGTTTGCCGACGAAGGCGACATCGACGATGTCCAGGACCATGGACAACCCTATGCCTTCATCAGCGGACCCGGCGACTTCAACTATAAATACATGCCGCGCACCGTACAGAGTTTCGAGGAGCACGACTTCGTTGTGCGCTTCTTCGATATTCCGGACATGAAGCACCAGATGGCATCGCCCGAAACGTTCGACCAGGTCATCCGCTGGGTCGAGGCCAATAATCCCAGGCTAAAATGAAACGACCCCATCTTTTCATCCTGCTGGCGGCCATCGCCGCCTCGGTGGCGGCCGCCAACGACTTTTTCGGAATCCCGATCCTGGCCGAACCAAAGGATGACATCAACGCGATCATCCAAAACCTGATCAAGGGGGAGTCCGAAAAAGCATCGCTCCACTTGAGGCATCTGGGCAAGACCGCACCCCAGCTCGCCAAGAAGATTAAGCTTTCCGGTCTCACCATCCCGTGTGCCGACTGCTCCGCCGAAAAAAAACCGGAGTGCGAAGCGTGCAATGGAAAAGCCCAACGGCTCGATCCCCACTCGCTGCGCTACCTGCAATACAAGTTCGATACCGCCATCGAGGGGCATCTGCCCGTGGAAAAAGCCTGGGCCGGCTCCATCGCCGCCTTCAATCTACGCAAGAAGCAGGTGCCGGAGCGGGGAATATTCCAGGGGCGGATCATAGAGATCGGGCAGGTTGCCTTTGTGATCAAAGGCGAGGATGGTGAAATCTTCAATCTCATGGGATGCGTCACCAATGGCGCCCGCGTGGGGCAACCCTATATGGGCTACTACTGGCCCATGCCCCAATGCCCGCACACCTACCAGGGCAGGAAGATCAAGTCGTACACCCTCAACCTTTGGTGGGACTACTGATCCCCGTTCCAGACGGGATGGCCCAGAGCAAAGGGAAAGGGGGAATTGGAACAACAGTCAGGAACCGACGTTCCCCTGGGGATTAATTTCACACATTTAAAGGTGTGAAATGTAATAAAAGTCACATTTTAGAGGCATTTATTGAATATTAATTCACACCTTTAAAGGTGTGAGCACAAGAGTCTGTATAGATCTTGAGGCGGATGTTCTTGCCGAAGGGGGGCTATTTCCCGATGAGTTTTAGGAATTCGTTGCGGGTGGAGGATTCGCTGCGGAAGCTGCCGAGCATGGCGGAGGTGACCATGCAGGAGTTTTGCTTCTCGACCCCGCGCATCATCATGCAGAGGTGCTGTGCCTCGATGACCACGCCGACGCCTTCGGGGGCGACGGTGTCCATCAGGGTGGTGGCCACTTGGTTGGTGAGGCGTTCCTGAATCTGGAGGCGACGGGCGAAATGGTCGACGATGCGCGCGAGCTTGCTGACGCCGAGCACCTTGCCTTCGGGGATGTAGCCGATGTGGCATTTGCCGAAGAAGGGCAGCATGTGGTGCTCGCACAGGCTATAGAGTTCGATGTCCTTGACGATGATCATGTGGTTGTCTTCCACGGTGAAGATGGCGTCGTTGATGACATCTTCGAGCTTTTGGCGGTAGCCTTTGGTGAGGAATTCCATGGCCTTGGCCGCGCGGTTAGGGGTGTCGAGCAAGCCTTCGCGTTGCGGGTCTTCGCCGATTTTGGTCAAGAGGTCTTTGTATAGGTTGTTCATGGGGAGCTCCGTTACGTACTGCGTTTTACCTATGCCGAACGTACGTAGTTCTGGAAGCAATACGCAATACGCAATACGCACTATTTTAGCTTCAGCCGCACAAGCACAATGATGCCTTCGGCTACCATCCAGGCCTGAAGGAGGCTGATGATGGCACCGATGCCGAAGAGGAGCCATTGGGCGTTGGCATGGAAGTCGACGAGGTTGATCTTCATGGCCCAGGCGGTCATGGCGATCATGAAGACCATGGGGATTGCGGTGAAGATGACGGGCACTTTTTTCTTGGCGAGCCATACGGTGATGACGAGCAGGGCGAGGCCGCCAAGCAGCTGGTTGACGGCGCCGAAGAGCGGCCAGAGGGCGAGCGCACCTTTGCCGTCGCCCCCGCTGGAGAAGGCGAGCAGGAGGGCGGTGGACACGGCGATGAAGGTGGCGGGGTGTTTCTTGCCGAGGGCGGGGACGTTGCAGCTGTTGGCGATTTCCGAGACGATATAGCGCTGGAGGCGGGTGGCGGTGTCGAGCGTGGTGGCGGCGAACGAGGCGACGAAGACGCCCATGAGGGTGAGCACCACTTCCTTGGGAAGCCCAAGCCCTGAAACCATGTTGGCGGCGCCGGTGACGAAGGCGGCGATCTTGGCGCCGAGCCCCTTGGCGGTGGCCCAGCTGGCGTATTGCTGGTTGAAGGCTTCGACGCCGGTGTAGAGCGTGCCGTCTTTTTCGAGGCCCAGCCCAATGCCGGCGCCGCAGGCGATGATGACAATGACGGCGAGCATGCCTTCGAGCAGCATGCCGCCGTAGCCGATGGGCTGCGCGCTGGTTTCGAGGTCGCATTGCTTGGAGGAGGTGCCGGATGAGACGAGGCAGTGGAAGCCGGAGATGGCGCCGCAGGCGACGGTGATGAAGAGGATCGGGATCAGGTTGGGTGCGCCTTCGGCCCCGAGGTTGGCGACGGGGGCGACCATCGGCGGATGCGTGACGACGATGCCGAGCAGCAGCAGCGCCATGGCGATGCAGAGTTGGAAGGCATTGATGTAGTCGCGCGGCTGGAGCAGGACGGTGACGGGCAGGGTGGAGGCGACGTAGGCATAGATGAGCAATAGGATTACCCAGATCCCGACATCGCTCAGAAACCCGAGTTCGGGGAGTTTCACGGGCAGGTATGCGCCGAGCATGATGGTGGCATACATGAGCACCGTGGCGATGATCCCGAACGTGATGTGCGATTTTCCTTTCTTGTAGACCATGAAGCCGAGCCAGATGGCGATGGGGAGCTGCAGCCAGACGGGGATCACCGATTCGGGGAAGATGCTGAAGACGGCGGCGATCACCACGCCGAAGATGGCCACGACCAGCCAGAGCGCGAAAAAGATGATCAGCATGAAGAGCGATTTGACGCGGGGGTTGACGATGTCGCCGGCGATGTCGCCGATGGTGCGTCCTTCGTGGCGCAGGGAAATCATCATGGAGCCAAAATCGTGGACAGCTCCCATGAGGATGGAGCCGACGAGGATCCAGACCAGCGCTGGCGCCCAGCCCCAGATAATGGCGATGGCCGGGCCGACGATGGGGCCGGTTCCGGCGATGGAGGTGAAGTGGTGGCCGAACAGGACGGTTTTGTCGGTGGCGACGAAATCGATCCCGTCGTGGTGGGTTTCGCTCGGGCATTTGGCGTTGGGATCGACCTTGAAGATTTTCCGGGCGAGGAAGCGGCCGTAGGTGTGGTAGGCCACGATGTAGAGGACGGCGGCGAGAGCGGCGAGGATCAACGAGTTCATGGCGAAGGTTTTAAGGGTTGGGCCGCCGGGATGGAAGTTTTTTATGTTAAGCGGACTTCTTTGGGATTTTGCATTCGACCCGGGTGTTTTTTTCGTTGGTCGAGTTGATGGCGAAGGTGGCGCCGATCTTGGATGCCCTGTAGTGCATGATTGGCAGCCCCATGCCATTGCTTTCGCCGGCGTTGAAGGGGGTTCCGTTGTTTTCGATGTAGAGCGTTGTGGCATCGGGGTCCTGCTCGACGCCGATTTCGATGCGCGATGGTTTCGCGTGGCGTATGGCGTTTGAAACGGCTTCATGGACGATTTGGCAAAGGTGATGGTTCTTCCCTTCTTCAACCTCCGTCCAGTTTTCGGGTGAAACCAGTTCCACTTCGACCTGTGAAAGGTCGGCGAGCTGGTTGACGAGGGTTCGGATGAAGTACTCAAGCCCTGCCTCGCTGGCGGTGTCGGGCAGCGCATGTTTTTCAAGCGTTTCGAGATTGGAGATGCAATCTTCGACCACCGCGCCGATGTGCCCTGCTTGCCCCGCTTGGTTGTGGCCGGTGGTTTCGAGATGTTCGGTTAACAGCAGGCTGATGCTGCGCATGGCCCGGAGCTCGGCGAGCGGGGTTTCCAGCAAGGACTCGAGAATGTCGGAATATTCCCGTTTTTCGGTTTCCATTAAATGGTGGGTTAATTCCTGGAGCTCGCTTGTGCGTTCCTTCACGAGATCCTCCAGCGAGTTGTTGAGCAGGAGGTAGCGGTCGCGCGTGGTTTTCAGCAGGGCGGCGCTGTGCCCGAAGATGAGCTGGGAGCCGAGGCCGAAGGGGTTGATGGTTTCGAAGAGGATGGTTCCTCCGTCGGTGTGGTAGAGGAGCACGGCAAAGTGGTAGGGGATGGTTAGGGCAACGGTGGAGATCACCCCCTGGTGCCGGCCCAGCCAGCCGGCTAGCATCGCGAGTGGAATGGAGGCGAGAAACACGGTGATACTCAACGCAGGGAAGAGGAAAAAGCTGAACCCGATATAGGCCAGCCAGGCTCCCAACAGAATGGCTTGGCTTTTCTTCATGCCGCCAGGGTCCTTTCGGGGTGCGGGGCTTCGAAGACGAGGCTCTCGGTTTTGGGGCTGGTGTGCATGATTTCCATGGTGCCTTGGATCTGAAGGAGGCGATAGTCAATAAGCCGCCCTTGTGTTGAATCCGCCATCTGCCGCGCAATCGACGTTCCATTGTAGCTGATTGAAAGGGTAATGGAGGATGGGGTGGTGTCAATGCCGATGTAGATGGTCTTGCTTTGCGTCTGGTTGAGTATGAGGAGCAGGGCGTCTTGGCAAATCCGGAAACACTGCAATGCGGTCTCGTGGGAGACCTCGGGTTCGCAGAAGGATGCAACCGTGATGCGGACTCCCCTCAAATCCTCGAAACCTGCCGCCAGTTCGCGCAGGGCGGGAAGCAGACCGACCTCCGGGATCTGAACGGGGAAGAGGGAGCGGGCCGCCCGGCGGACGAGGTTGTGGGTTGTTTGGGCCCGGTTGCTCAGGGCCCGCGCCATTTCGGCACATGGGCAGTGTTCCGAGCAGAGTTGTTCGGCGAGGGATGCAACATAGAGCTGGATGCCGGTGAGTTGCTGGCCAATCCCGTCGTGGAGCTCCTGCCCAACCAGGGTCCGCATGCTTTCCGAGTGTTCCAGGAGTTTCCGCGCAACGGCCGATAGCTCCAGGTTTCTTTTGCTGACGGTTTGGTCGAGGCGCTCATTGGCCTCTTTGAAGGCTTCCAGGTTTTGCCTAAGGGTTCCGATGAATAGGACGGCAACGATATATATGGCGACTCCCGGCAGTTTGGCCATGGGATAGCGGGCGAGGTCGGCATGGATTCCGCTCAAGAGGAGGGCGTTGAAGAAGAGGGCGGGGATAATCAGCAGGAGCCCGCGCGTGCGTCCATAGAGCCATGCGCCGGTTCCCAGGAGCGGTATGGTTGGTATGAACGTGTTCTCGTGCCAGACCGGGAACATCGTGAAGGAAAAGGCAAAGAAGAAAAGCCATGCCAGGCAATAGGGCAGGGTTGTTGAACTCATGCGGCCATCCCCCCCGGCGTTTTGGGAATTGCGATATTCAGCGTTTGGATCTGGTTGTCGCCGGTTAGGATTTCGATGGAGCCATTCACCTGCATCAGCCGGTAGTTGATCAACCGGGCTTCGTTCGAGCCGTCCCGGATGGCCGCGGCGGGGTTTCCATCGTGCTCGACCGAGAGTTGGAGTGCGGAGGGGAGCACCGAGACCCCGATGCCGATCCGCTGGGCGTGGGACCGGTCGATGACGAGCAACGCGGTTTCCTGGCAGATGCGGAAGAGTTGAAGGGCCGTGGCCGGGGGGATCGAGCTGATGTCGCCTTGGGTATTGATGCCCACTTCAATATTCTTGATAACGCGCAGGCAGGAGGCCAGCTCGTCGAGGGCCGGGCGGAGGCCGACTTCCCGGATCTGCATCGGGTATAGAGTACGGCAGGCATGGCGGATCTTGTTGTGGACGATTCGTGAGCGGGTGGTGAGTGAATAGGCCAGCGATGCGCCGACGTTTTGTTCCGCGGCCAAGCGGTCCGCCAGCGAGGTGGCGTAGAGCTGGATGCCCGTGAGCTGCTGCCCAATGCCGTCGTGCAGCTCCTGTCCGCGGGAGATTCTGAGGGTTTCCAGGTGTTCGATCAGTTTTTGGGTGAGGTTGTCTAGTTCCCGGGTGCGTTCCAGGACGGCAAGGTCGAGCCGGGTGTTGACCGCGCGGATGGACTCCAGGCTATCCTTGAGCGTCCCGACGAGGGCGATCGCGGAGAGGTGGATGACCGTACCGATGACTCGGTCGGTGTAATAGATGTATTCATCCGCAAAATATTCGAACAAGGCGATTTGGTGAATGAGCATGGGCAGCAAAAGCCACAGGCCGGTCGACCGGCCGAAAAGCCAGCTTCCAACCCCCGTGAATAGGATGGCAGGGAAGCCCACGTTGCTGTTGAAGCGGGGAAACAGTACGAACGTTGCCACGGCGTAGAGGGCCCAGGCGACGATGAAGAGGATCGTTCGTGCCTTCATCCCGCGGTCTCTTCCAGGGTTTTGGGGATCGAAACCTTCAGGGATTCGAGCCGTTCGCCTTCGCGCCGGGATTCCATGCTTCCATGGATCTGTGCCACCCGGTAGTCGATCAACCTCGCTTCCGTCGAGTTGGCCAGTGTGTCGGCGGTAGGAATTCCGTCGTGCACGACCGCGAGTTCGAACGAGGAGGGGAACGATGCAACCTTGATGCTGATCCGTTTTGCGCGGGATCGGCTGATCACCAGCAAGGCGGTTTCCTGGCAAATCCGGTAGAGCTGGAGGGCGGTTGAGGCAGGGACGGAGTCCACGTCGCCTACGGTTTCGGCCGACGCCTCGACGTTTTGATTGAGCCGTAGGCAGGAGGCCAGCTCATCGAGTGCCGGGCGGAGTCCAACTTTCCGGATCTGCATCGGGTAGACGGTGCGGCTGGCATGGCGGATCTTGTTGTGGATGATCCTGGAGCGGGTGGTGAGCGAATAGGCCAGCGATGCGCCGCCGTTTTGTTCTGCGGCCAGCTGGTCGGCCAGCGAGGTGGCGTAGAGCTGGATGCCCGTGAGCTGCTGCCCAATGCCATCGTGCAGTTCCTGTCCCCGGGAGATGCGGGCCGTTTCCAAGTGCTCGATGATTCTCTGGGTTAGGCGGCCGAGCTCCTCGGTACGCACCAGAACGGCTTTGTCCAGCCGTTCATTGGCCTCCTTGATGCCGTCGAGGTTGTTGCGTAGCGTCCCGCTTAAGCCCACCAGCGTGATGTAGAGAAAAGGCCCCACCGCGCGTTCTTCGAAATGGGCATAGTCGGCGGCGAAGGTTTGGTAGAGCAGGAATTGATGGGCGAGGGCCACAAAGCCGATGCAAAAGCCAACCGTCCGGCCAAACAACCAGCCCCCTAGCCCCAGCAGGATTACCGAGGGAATCAAAACGTTGGTATTTAGGTATGGAAATAGGCCGAACGTAAAAACAATGTACGCTATCCAGGCGATGGTATAGAGAATGGTTGTCCGATGGCGCATTCGACTGCCGCAATTCCTCATTTTTTGCCGCTCACTTTATTACGCTTAGTTCCATATGGGAAGAATTTCGTCGGACTTCCGCTAATAAGACGAAATTCCAATTGCGGCAGGCAGGGCGTTTTCGTAAGGTGCGCGAATCATGAATAAAACTCCGCTGCACACGCAGCATCAAGAGCTTGGCGCACGCATGGGCGAATTTGGCGGTTGGGATATGCCGATCCAATATGCGGGCATTCTCGATGAACACACCCAGACCCGCACAAAGGCTTCCGTTTTCGATATTTGCCACATGGGCGAGTTCGAACTCCGCGGCCCAACCGCCCAGGCGGATCTCGAAAACCTGCTCACCTGCAACATCCGCTCGCTGGCCGTCGGGCAGGTGCGCTACGGCTTCATGCTCGACGACGATGGCGGAACCATCGACGACCTCACCGTCTACCGCATGGATGCCGACCGCTACATGCTCGTCGTCAATGCCGGCACCGCCGAAAAGGATGCCGCCTGGATTAAAAGCCGCATTTGCGAAACCACCTCCTTTTCCGACCTCTCGGCCGCCCTCGCCAAACTCGATGTGCAGGGGCCGAAATCCCGCGATGTGCTTGAAGATGTGCTCGGATGCCCGTTGCCCGACCTCGGCTATTTCCGGTTCAACGAACTCGAGTCCTGCATCCTCAGCCGCACCGGCTACACCGGCGAATGGGGCTATGAAATCTACCTGCCCAACGCCGCCGCCGGCCCCTTGTGGGAAAAGCTGGTTGCCCACGGCCTTTGCGAACCCGGCGGCCTGGGCGCGCGCGACACGCTCCGCCTCGAAATGGGCTATTCCCTTTACGGCCACGAACTCTCCGCCGCCCGCTCCCCCGCCGTCACCTCGCGCGGAATGTTCATCGACATGGAGAAGGATTTCATCGGCAAGCAAAACGTCGCCGCCGACCTCGACGATCCCGAAGTCCTGCTGGTCGGGCTCAAATTCGATTCCAAACGCGCGGCCCGGGAGCACGACAAGATCTACTACGAAGACATCGAAATCGGCGAGGTCACCAGCGGCTCCGTTGCCCCCAGCCTCGGTGTTGCCGTCGCCATGGCCTTCGTCGAACCCGAATTCGCGGATTATGGCCGCACCCTCGAAGTCCAGATCCGCAACAAGCGCTTCCCCGCCGAAGTCGTCGATCTCCCGTTCTATAAAGAAGGAACAGCAAGAAAGTTGAACCACTAGTCTGCACTAATTTGCACTAATCGCATTCCTGCGGGAATTAGTGGGGATTAGTGTTAATTAGTGGTTGGAAAAGGTAGCTGAGAAATGAAAAAGACACCGTTTTGCGCAACGAGCGAGCAGGATCAGGACGCGATGTTCCAGGCACTGGGCATTGCCGACTTCGATGAGCTTTTCGCCGCGATCCCCGACCACCTGCGCTCCGCCGAGCTGGATATCCCCGAAGGCCTCTCCGAAATGGAGATGATGCAGCATATCCGCAAGATCGCCCGCAAAAACTCCACCAACCTCGTCAACTTTTGCGGTGCCGGCTTCTACGACCACTACATTCCGGCGGCGGTCAACGCCCTCTCCAGCCGCGGCGAATTCTACACCGCCTATACCCCCTACCAGCCCGAGGCCTCCCAAGGCACCTTGCAGGCCGCGTTCGAATACCAGACCGCCATCTGCCGCCTCACCGACATGGAGGTCGCCAATGCTTCGCTGTTCGATGGCGGCACCGCGCTGATCGAAGGCATCATGATGGCCCTGCGCCAAACCCAGCGCAACAAGGTGCTCGTCGACGAAGGCGTCAGCCCCATCTACCGCAAGATGCTCCGCTGCTACACCCAGAACCTGTCGGTCGACTACCAGGAGATCCCGCTCTCCAAAAACGGCGTCGCCGACCGCGCGGCGCACATCGGCGCGCTCGACGATTCCGTCGGCGCCGTCGTCCTGCAAAACCCCAACTTTTTCGGCTGCCTCGACAACCTCGCCGAGCTCATCGAAAAGATCCACGAAGTCAAGGCGCTGGCCATCATGTCGGTTTATCCGGTCGCGCTTTCGCACGTCGAAACACCCGGCGCCATGGGCGCCGACATCGTGACCGGGGAAGGGCAAAGCCTTGGCCTGCCGCTCAACTTCGGCGGCCCCTACCTCGGTTTCATGGCCACCAAAAAGAAATATGTGCGCAAGATGCCCGGCCGCATCGTCGGCGAAACCGAGGATGCCCAAGGGCGCCGCGGCTATGTGCTCACCCTCCAGGCCCGCGAGCAGCACATCCGACGCGAAAAGGCCACCTCCAACATTTGCTCCAACGTCCAGCTCTGCGCGCTGCGCGCCATCATCTATCTCTCGCTCGTCGGCCGCGAAGGCTTCCTCGAAGTCGGCCGCGAGTGCATGGACCGCGCCTCATACGCCTACCACAAGCTCACCGCCATCAAAGGCGTCGAACCCGCCTTCAACCGCCGCTTCTTCAACGAATTCGCCGTGCGCCTGCCCAAGGACGCCTCCGAAGTCGTCAGCGCCCTCGTCGACCAGGGCATCGCCGCCGGCTTCCCCGTCGGGCGGTATTACAAAGGGATGGAAAACGTCCTGCTGCTCGCCTTCACCGAAAAGCGCACCAAAGAGGAGATCGACATCCTCGTCGCCAAACTCGAAAGCGCCCTATCGTAGACGAAGCTTCCAGCTTCGTTGCGGTTGAACGGGAATTCATGGCCACGAAAAAGCACAAGAGGCACGAAGACGAGGAATTGAACTGTGGAGGGCGAGGCTCTGTCCGAGCCGCGGGCAACCGGGAACGGTTTTGAGGAAAGCGTAGAAGCGACGCCCTCGTCGCTTGCCGCACGCAAGGAACGCGACGAGGGCGTCGCGTCTACAGTTGGGTGGGAATGGATTTGGTATGAGGGAAGGAGCAATGGAGGGCGACGCTTCGGCGGAGCCATCAGGTCATGAAAGGGCACGGCGTCCGAAAGGATTGGGAAAATGAACAAACCTGCAACAAAAGAGATTTCAGTGCATTCATTGGCAGAGTTCGTGAAGCATGTATGCGATGTCGAATCAGACTGGAATGGCAATGATTGGAAAATCTGTTGGTTTCGGGGTTGTGGGACAAACCATAGCTTGTTGCCTAGCCAATATCGGCCGGGATACAAAAATGATGTTCATGATGAAGAATCAACTTTTCTGGAGTTTAAGCAACAGGCTAGGGGATTTCTGGATAGAGAGCTGAATGACTGGGAAATGTATTTTCTAATGCAGCATTATGGCGTTCCAACACGGTTGCTGGATTGGACAAGTAATTGCTTGGTTGCCCTCTTTTTCGCTCTCTTGACCAATGAAAAGGATGGTGATCCTTGTGTGTGGATGTTAAATCCATTTCTTTTCAATCATCATAATGCGCCTATCCAAGAACCTTATATTATGGTTCCACCAAATTCAGTGAATGAAAGGTATTCCGAGAAAGGGCAAAGGCAATCCCTACATTGGATAAACCATCTACATCCTTTGAGGTTTAATCAAAAACAAGATTCCAATGGAAAAGACAGAAATATAGAGCGTCCTATTGCGATCAGTCCACCTTTGTTGGATCGTCGAGTTGTTGCTCAAAGCTCGTTCTTTACACTGCATGGGGGCCTTGAAAGGTCTATAGATGAGAATTGTATGGATTGTGATGAGTCTTCACATGTTAATTTTATCCGCAAGTTTGTGCTTTCTGTCGATAGGGAAGTCATGCTCAGGCAGTTGACTTGCTTCGGAATCACTCGGCAACGCGTATATCCTGATTTGGATGGGCTGGGGCGCGAGCTAAGGCATCGGTTGATGGATATATAAATGGAGCGAATGATGAAAAGCTTTGTTCTTGTTTGTTCTTTCGCTTGGAGCACTTTTTCGGTGCAGGCGGTCGGGCAATTTACTACTGCTATGGAGCATTTTGAAAAGAAAGAATATCAAAAGGCTGAACTTATATTTAGGCAGGAGGCAACAAGCGATAATGTTGCTGCATATTATTATCTAGGTAAATGTTGTTCCGAAAGTGATCGTCTAGAGGAAGCTGTGAAATGGTATCAAAAGGGGGCAGAACTCAAGGATCCTGCGGCTCAAAATGGATTGGCGTGGTGTTATCAGAATGGATTGGGGGTGTATGTTGACCTTTCTGAAGCAATTAGACTGTACCGTCTCTCTGCGGAGCAGGATTTCCCAAAGGCAATGTCTAACCTTGGTTATTGCTACTCGAATGGAATAGGAGTTAAGGAAGATCATAAAATTGGTTTCGAATGGTTTAGTAAAGCTGCGGAAAAACACAATCCATATGCAGAATATGCTATCGGTTTTGCATATTTTTATGGACTAGGTGTGGAGGAAAATCGGGAGAAATGCGCTTAACCCCGATTTTCGGACCACCGGCTTAAGTGGAACCTGCGTCCTCAACATGGTACAAAAGGACGCATGGAAATGGGAAGAAAACGAAGAACATTCACGGACAAGTTCAAGGCCAAGGTGGCGATTGAGGCCATCAAGGGCGTGAAGACATTGGCGGAGCTGGCATCGGAATATCAGGTCCATCCGAACCAGATTTCGGATTGGAAGAAGCAGTTGCTTTCGAATGCGCCGGATCTTTTTGCATCGGGGAAAAAGAAGCAGGCTCAAACGGAAGAAGAGCTTACGGCTCCACTTTACGAAGAGATCGGGCGTCTGAAGATGGACGTGAAGTGGCTCGAAAAAAAGCTATGAGCCTGCCGCTTTCAACGCGCCGCAGCTGGGTGGAGCCCGGCACCGATTATTCGGTTCGGCGGCAGTGTAGGCTCGCAGGCGTCCCCAGATCGGGCTTCTACTACGACCCCGCCCCGGAAACGCCGGAGAACCTGCTTCTGATGCGTTTGATCGACGAGCAGTATCTCCGGCATCCGGAGTTCGGCTATCCACGCATGACGGACTGGTTGCGTGATCAAGACTATGATGTCAATCACAAGCGGGTCGCCCGCCTCATGCAGCTGATGGGGATTCAGGCCATCACGCCCGGTCCGCACACGAGCAAGCCCGCCCCGAGGCACAAGATCTACCCTTATTTGCTGCGCAATGTGGACATCGAACGGGTGAACCAGGTTTGGAGTACGGACATCACCTACATCCCGATGCGGCATGGATACATGTACCTGACCGCCGTAATCGACTGGTACAGCCGCTATGTGCTCGCCTGGGAGCTCTCAAGCACCATGGAGAGCACGTTCTGCGTTGATGCGCTGGAGCGTGCGCTGACGCAGGGGAATCCGGAGATATTCAACACCGACCAAGGAAGCCAGTTCACCTCGAACGCCTTCACCGGTGTCCTGTTAAACGAGAACATCACCATCAGCATGGACGGGCGAGGCCGGGCGTTGGACAACGTATTCATCGAACGACTGTGGTGGTCGGTGAAGTATGAGAAAATCTATCCCGCATGCTATGCCGACGGGCATGCGTTGCATCGGGGCCTTGACAGCTATTTTAAATATTACAACCACGAGAGGAAGCACAGCGCTCTGGACAAACGCACCCCCGCCGAGGTATTCATGGAAGGAGCAGTCAGAACATGATCGCAAGTGATGCCGTCGCTGCGCTCCGCCCTCGGCCCTCCGGGCCGCCCCTTCGGGGACGGGCTCCGCTCCGCGACGGCATCATGGAAGGGCGGCTCGTTGGCCGCCAGAACACGGAACAGGGAACCGCAGGTTCCACCTTAAGTTCACCGATCCGTGGTTTAAGATTGGGGGTAGGCGCAAAAGCATTTTTTTGGTATGAAAAGGCTGCGGCACAAAATTATGCCCAAGGACAGTATGGGTTGAGTGACTGTTATCTTTACGGTTATGGAGTTGAACAAAATTTAGCCGAAGGAGCAAGATTGCTACGCCTTTCTGCTGAGCAGGAGTTTGCTGAGGCGGAGGCGTCACTTGGTCATGCACTTTATTACGGAAACTTCGGTTTTAATAAAAATCCTGAAGAGGCTGTAAAATGGTTTTTATCTGCCGCCGACAAAGGAAATGCGGAAGCTTGCGATTGGTTGAGTACGGCATATCGAGAAGGGCTAGGGATTGAGCAAAATGTTCAAAAATCGCATGAGTGGCTTATAAAAGCGTTGGAACTGGAACCTGAACGTCCATCTCTCGCATATGATTTAGTCATGTACAGGATGCTGGCGGGGGATTACGAGTTAAGTGTGCCGGAGTTAACGTTTAAGCTACATAAACATTTTGCTGAGGTTGAATGTAAAGATTATGCCCAATTTCACCTCGCTTATTGTTATTTGGCTGGCAAGGGAGTAACACAAAACCATCCCGAAGCAGCACGGTGGTTTCAGAAAGCGGCAGATCAAGGGATTGCGGCTGCTCAGTTTAATCTTGGGCTTATGTCTTCTAAAGGAGGGGGACTCGTTAAGAATGAGCGTGATGCGGTAAAGTGGTATCGGTTGGCGGCGGAGCAGGGACATGTGGATGCACAGCTTAACTTAGGAGTATATTATTGGGATGGCAAAGGTGTACTTGAAGACTATGTTGAAGCCTATGCTTGGCTTGCTCTAGCCTCGATGAATGGCAGTTCTTTGGCTCAGAATAATAAAGAAATCTTGGGTCAGAAATTAAGCTTCTCTCAGATTGCTGCCGGACAGCAACGTGCAAAAGAACTTCAGGCTCTCATTGAACGGAAAAAAGCGATTGCTGAATCAGAATCGGACAAGCCTATTGAATCCGACATTGCCCCATCCGGTTTTGGCAGTGGCTTATTTGTCAAAGGTGGATATGTCCTGACCTGCTGGCATGTGGTGGAAGATGCGGAGCGGATTTCGGTTTCGCTGGAAGGTAAAGACCATCTTGCCTCGGTTGTTCAAAAGGATGCGGCCAACGATATTGCGGTTTTGAAGGTGGGTGATGTTTCCGGTGGAGCTGCATTAAATCTTACCGACGATGCGAAGCTGGGGGAAAAGGTATTTACGCTCGGTTATCCTCATCCGGATCTCCAAGGTTCGGACGTTAAATTCACAACGGGTTCGATCAGCAGTCTGACGGGAGTAGGAAACAGTCCGCTCTATTTCCAAATCAGCGCACCGTTGCAGTCGGGAAATTCCGGCAGTCCGCTTTTTGATGAAAAGGGAAATTTGGTTGGCATTGTCGCCGCCAAGCTCGATTCGTTAGCAACCCTTGCCCTGACGGGTGACCTTCCGCAAAACGTGAACTATGCCATCAAGGCTGACTATCTCGAACCACTGCTGAAAACTGTTCCGGGATTGGAAATCGAAAAAGAGAAAACCAAGGATGTGAACCTGTTGGAACTTATCGAGGAACTGAAGCAATCGGTTGTGATGATCAAGGTGTATTAGATGTTTAGGGCATTTCAGTTCATGAATTGGCATCCGGCTTTGCGTGGAGCAGGCGGGCCGCCTGCGATACGGTTGCCGTACCGCCCGAATCTTGCGGACTCCGCCGCCGCCACGATGGCGGCGATGCAAGTTGTACCGCAGGCGGCTCGCCTGCCCGTGCGCAAAGGAAACCATCGCGTTCAGCAGCGTGTGGAGTCCGGCGGACACGATATTCCCGCCGCTGCCATCGCCCGACGTTACACCCGTACCGTATCCAATTTTCTAAATGTGTTTATCCCGCTGTGCGACGCGACTTTCTGCTATGACAACTCGGCTCCGATTCCGATTTTGGCTTTTGAGCAACAAGATGAAGAGAGATTCGTTGTCGATCGGGAGCGGTATGAAACAATTTTAAGGAGTATCGATGAATAAACAAAAACCAAGCAAACAGGCGGAGGAAGCTCGTGTATGCATGGGAAAGGCCGTGCACGATGAGTTGGTAAAAAAAGCGAAGCTCGGGCAGGATGTCATCATCAACCGCAATGGCGAACCATACAAGATTCCAGCGGCGGAAGCCCTGCGCATCCAGGAAGAATCTCCCGAGTACAACGCCTAGCTATACGAATTACGCAATACGGAGTACGAACCATGAAACTGATCTATGAAAAATCATCGCCGGGGCGTCCCGGGGTGCAAATGTCCTCGATCAAAATTACGGCAAACGAGGAGATCCCCTCCAACTATCTGCGGAGCAAGCCGGCCGAGCTACCGGAGGTTTCGGAGGCCGAGGTGGTGCGCCACTTCACGGCGCTCTCCCGCCTGAACTTTTCGGTCGACACCCATTTTTATCCGCTGGGTTCGTGCACGATGAAATACAACCCGAAGGCGTGCGAGGCGGCGGCCAACCTACCGGAGTTGACCGAGGTGCATCCGCTCTGGCCGCAGCTGCGCGGCGGGGGACTGCTGACCCAGGGGTCGCTGGCCATCCTGTACAACACGGAACGCCTGCTCTCGGAGGCGACCGGCCTGGCCGAGTTCACGCTCCAGCCCATGGCCGGCGCGCATGGCGAGCTGACCGGCGTGATGATGATGGCCGCCTACCACAAGGATCGTGGCAACCCGGAAAAGGATCACATCATCATTCCCGACTCGGCACACGGAACCAATCCGGCCAGCGCCCAGGTGGCGGGCTACAAGGTGGTGACGGTGCCGTCCGATGAAAACGGCGTGATGGATTTCGACCTCTTCATGGCGGCCCTCAACGAAAAGACCGCCGGTGTGATGCTCACCAGCCCGAACACGCTCGGCGTGTTCAATCCGCGCATCAAGGACATCTGCGATGCCGTGCACGAGGTGGATGGGCTGATGTATTACGACGGCGCCAACTTCAACGCCATCATGGGGCGCTACAAGCCTGGCGACATGGGCTTCGACATCTGCCACCTCAACCTGCACAAGTCGTTCGCAACGCCCCATGGCGGGGGCGGCCCCGGTGCCGGCCCGGTCGGGGTGGTGGAAAAGCTGCGCCCGTTCCTGCCGATCTCCCGCGTCGAGAAAACCAAGGACGGCACCTATGCGCTGAACTACGACGAGCCCAAGAGCATCGGCTACATCGCCCCGTTCTACGGCAACTTTGGCATCATTGCCCGCGCCTATGCCTATATCCTGTCGCTCGGCCGCGACGGCATGCTGGGCACCAGCAACCGCGCCGTGCTCAACGCCAACTATCTGCAGGAAAAGCTCCGCCCGTTGTTCGGCGTCGAATACAAAGGCCGCTGCATGCACGAGTTTGTCTTTTCCGGCGAAGTCCTCAAGCAATACGGCCTGCATACCCTCGACCTCGCCAAGGGGATGATCGACCGCGGCATCCATCCGCCGACCGTCTATTTCCCTCTCAACGTTCCCGAGGCCATCATGGTGGAGCCGACCGAAAGCGAAGACCGCGATACGCTCGATCATTTCGTTGAAGTGATGGAGGAATTGTTCGAATTGGCAAAAACCAACCCCGAACAACTGCACCAAGCTCCGGTTTCCACCCCGGTTGGCCGGTTGGACGAGGTTAAAGCCGCCCGCGATATGCGCTTAAGTTATACGTGACAAACCTGATTCAAATGGTACTATTTTGAACGTTATTCGATCGGTATGGTCGTTAACCTCAGTTGGAAACAATAAACCTATAGGAGTCCCAACATGAAGAGAATGATGAGTATTGCCGCAATTGCGTTGATGATGGCCGGAACCGCTGCCTATGCCTGCGACAGCTGTGGCTGTTCCGCAAAAAAGGCAGATAAGAAAGCCGAATGTTCCGCCTGCACCAAAGGCAAGCAAGCCGATGCCAAGAAATGCGGCGCCGATTGCAAAAAGGCCTGCTGCGCCAAATCCGAGTGCGCTAAAAAGTAAACCGAAATTCGGTTTATCTGCAAAAGCCTCTCCGTTTGGAGGGGCTTTTTTGCGTATCGATTCTGTCGCCTTGCGCGTATGCCATACTTCCGCTTAAGTGGTCCCTATGCAAAAGGAAGTGCTTAAAAACAGATATTACGCCTTTCGCCATGGCGAGAGCCTGGCAAACGTGGAAGGGATCATCGTGAGTGATCCTGCCGTTGGAACCCTCAAGTATGGCCTTTCCGAGACGGGGCGGCGGCAGGTGCGCGAAAGCATTGGGAAGGCCGATGAATTCGATGACCAAACCTTGGTGGTTTCCTCCGACTTCAAGCGCACCGCCGAAACGGCCGAGATTGTCCGCGAAGTCCTGGGCGCCGCGCCGGTCGTGTTCGACACGCGGTTGCGCGAACGTTTTTTCGGAGGATGGGAAGGCGCCTCGCATGAAAACTATTCACAGGCCTGGAAAAAGGACGCCTACGATCCGGACCAGGTTTTCAACGGTGCGGAAAGCACCCGTTCGGTAAGGGAGCGCATGTGGGCGGTTGTCGAGGCGCTGGAGAAGGCCCATTCCAACCGTAAAATCATATTGGTCTCGCATGGCGATCCGTTGATGTTGCTGAACACGGCCTTCGAAGGAATGGATGCGCGGCGGCATCGCTCCCTTCCCTACTTCAAGACCGCCGGTTGGCGGCTGCTCAACCCATGAGTCGATCTCAGATCTTCAAACCTTTAAAGGTTTGAAATATATAAAGAAAATACTGACGTTTATCGCAATATACTGATATACACACCTTTAAAGGTGTGAAGTATGGCGGAATTACATCCAACGTTGTGGAGAACGTGCAGGGTCATCGCCAGTGAAACGCGTCTGCGGTTGCTTTGGTTGCTGTTTCGGTTTGGCGAAGTGTCGGTTGGCGAATTGGCCGCCTTGGTTTCCTTAAGCCAGCCGAACGCCAGTATTCAACTTCGGGCGCTTCAGTCCAGGGGATTGATTTGCTCCTGCAGGGATGGGCGCTTTGTTCGCTACTTTGCAGAGGCGAACCTTGCCGTGGAACATGCCTCGGATTTGCTTGAAGGATTGAGGTGTTGCCATGCGGATGGGATTTCGTTCGCGGCAATCATTAAAGATTCAACGGCATTCACCCATTCACGGCGCATTGACATTGTGCGTGCGCTTGCGCTGGAGAATGGCGGTATGCCGTTTGCTCGCTTGTCGGTTGTTGCACAGGTTCCTCCTGCATCGCTTTTACGGCATTTGAACAAGTTGGTTGATCGCAGGTGCGCAAAGATTCGCGGCGAAACGGTGTTGCCGGGAGAGCCGAAAAGTGATTTCGGGAGGTTGTTGCTACACATTGCCTGCGATGGTGTCAGCCTTTGATTTTGAGGGCCAGCATCGTCATGTCGTCGGACTGACGATTGTCGCCGGTGAAACCGAGCACTTCGGTGTGGATGTTTTCGAGGAGATCCGGCGCAGAGGCATTGGCCATCCTTTCCACGGCTTTGATCAGGTTTTCCGTTCCCCATTCGTCGCCGGCGCTGTTCATGGCTTCGGTTACGCCGTCGGTATAGCTGACCACCAGGTCGCCGGGCAGCAGGGAAATGTTGTGTGTTTCGATCACAGCCCCAAACGTTTGGTTATCCACGAGTCCGATCGCGATGCCGGAGGTTTCGACCTGTATGGCCTTGGGCTCGCCGCTGCGGATGATGATGGGCGCTTCGTGCCCGGCGCGGGCGTAGCTGAGTTGGTGGGTGTCGAGGTTGAGGACCATGTAGAGCATGCTGATGAACATGTCGTCGGCCAGGTTGCTGCTTAGTGTTTGGTTGAGGGAGCATAGCATGCTGGAGGGATCGTAGACATTCTCGGCGTTGATGCGCAGTACGCTGCGGCAGACGGCCATCATGAGGGCGCCGCCGATTCCCTTGCCGCTGACATCGGCGATGGCCAGGCCGATGTGCTTGTCGTCGATGTTGATGAAGTCGTAGTAGTCGCCGCCGATATCCATTGCCGGATGGTTGAATGCGGCCAATTCGACGGAGGGTAGGGCGGGTAGCTCCTGGGGCAGGAGGGAGTGCTGGATCTGCTGGGCAATCTGCATGCCGCGGTCGAGCTCCCGTTTTTCCTCGAGGGTTTCCTGCAGGCCGGCGTAGTGGATCGGAACGGAAGCCTGTGCCGCTAGCGCCTGCGCCAGGTTGAGGTCGGAAAGGGCGAATTGCTCGCCGTTGGTTCGGTTGACCAGCGTCATGACGCCGATGGTGTGGTTTCCGAACCGCATGGGTACGATAAGCAAGGTGCGGATGCGCAGGAACCCGACCGGGAGTTGCGGGACGCGGGAATCCATCTCGGCATCCTCCACCAGGATTGAGTTACCGAGGACAGCGGCTTCCCCGATCAGGCCCTTTCCAAGGGCTAGCGGGGTTTGCTGGACTAGTTTTTCGAGGTGGAGGGTGGCATCCTGGTCGAGATCGAGATGCTCGATGTTGACTTCGAAGGGGGGTGGAAAAACGCCGGAGATGGAGCGTGCTTCGAGCCGTGAGGTTTTGGTGTTGACCAGATGGACGGCGCCGGCGCTGGCTTTGCAGGTGCGCACGGCGTAGTGGAGAACGCGGGCAAGCAGGCTGGTCATGTCCACGCTGTCGGAGTCGGCGAAAACCTCTCCAACGTTATGCACGAAGCCGAGCGCGGCCTCTTTTTCCTGTAGCAGAATGTCGCGTTCGCGGCGCAACTTGATTCGACGGCGATAGCTGATGTAGAGCAAGGCACCGAAAATCGACGGGAGCAACAGGTCGAGAAAGATGGTTAACCAGAGTAGAAAACCATGCATGGGTTCGCCTACTCGTGGCTGAGGTTGCGGACATCGTCCTGGAGGAATTCGAGGACGGACTTGAATTTGTTGAAGTTGTCGGGATTGATGTCGACGAGTGTTTCGTGGGCTTCGAGTGTGGTTTTGGCGGATTCGAGCTTGTTGGCAAAGTCGGGTTCGAGGGTCTGGGCTCCGGTGGCTTCGTGGGTCATCACGGCGCGCTCTTCGGAGGTGGCCGACATGGAGAAGTCCACCACGCGATCGACCCCGAGCGTAACGAGAAGCTTCTTGTTCTTGTCGGATAGGTTGATGAGCTTGAAGCTGTAGTCCGGCTTGCTTTTGATGAGGCACGCCAGCCCGGCCACGACGCCCATGAACGTGCTGTCCATTCCGGTGCAGTCCGACATATCGATCCAGATGCGGCTGGCCGTTTTTTGGTCGATGACCTGGTGGATGAACTGCTTCATAGGCGGGCTGACCTTGAAAGACCCTCGTCCTTCAACGCGAATGACCGCAGTCTGGTCAATATATGCCGCCGTTAGGTTGTCGTTGTTGCCCGAACCCATTATTTCTTGAACCCCTCGAGATTTCTCCGAACCGCCTTGGATAGTAGCACCGCCCGAATTGAGTTCAACGTGAATAGTTAGGAAAAAGCAGGGGAATGCCCTATTGCGCAGGTTGGACGATGACCACGCATTCGCCCTTGACGGTACGGCCTTCATAGCGGGCGAGGATTTCCGCCGGGCGGCCCGTTGAGAGCTCTTCGAACTTCTTGGTCAGTTCGCGGCCGACAAACACGGTTCGGTCGCTACCGAGGTGTTGTTCGATCTCGCCGAGCAGCTTAAGCATGCGGTAGGGCGATTCGTAGAAGACCACCGGGAGGTCGGCTTCCTTCCATTTTTCCAGATCCCGTTTGCGTCCGCCGCTTTTGTGGGGCAGGAAGCCGGCAAAGATGAATCCCTTTTCACCGAAGCCACTGAGTGCCACGGCGGTCGTGACCGCCGCCGGGCCCGGCACCGAGGTGATCGGTATGCCGGCTTCGTGGCAGAGGAGGACAACCCGCGAGCCTGGGTCGGAAATGCACGGCATGCCGGAATCGGTGACCATGGCCACCGCCTGCCCCTGCTGGATGCGGTCGATGATCTGTTCCGCCCGCTGTTTTTCGTTGAACTTGTGGCAGCTCATCAGGTGGGTGTTGATTTCATAGCGCTCCGTCAGCCGCCGCGTATGGCGGGTGTCCTCGGCCACGATCAGGTCGGCTTCCCTCAGGGTTTCCAGCGCCCGGAAGGAGAGATCGCCCAGGTTCCCGATCGGTGTGCCGACAATGTATAGTCCTGAATCCATGGCGCGGACAGTAGGGGATTGTTCCGGTACCGCCAACCTGAATCGTTGCGAACAGGCTTGCAAGGGCCTTTCTTTGCCGACACCATTTCCCGATGCTTTCCGACCAACAGAGAAAAAGGGCGTTCAACATCATTATCGTGACCCAATGCCTGGGCATGCTAACTTCGGCGTTTTTCCAGAATGGGTTTTTTCTGAACTATTTCACCAAGCTCGGCATCTCCAGCGCGGCCATCGCGTTCCTGTTTGCGCTTCCTCCCCTGGTGGGTGCGTTCCTGATGCTGCCCTTTGCCTTTCTCGCCGACCGGAAAGGAATCATGAAGCAGGCGCTGGCCGGGCAGGTGATGGTGGTGGGAAGCATGTTGCTGATGATGGGCGCGGGTTGGGGGAATGCCCGGTGGGCCATGGGGCTCGTCGTAGCCGCGATTTTGCTCTTTTCATTGGGGGGCAGCATGCAGGGTGCGAGCTGGTTCGCGCTTTTGAACCCGATCGTCCCCAAGGAGATCCGCGGTCGTTTTTTCGGGCGGCTGCGCGTCACGTTCCAGATGGTGACCATCCTGTTTTCGCTGTTGATCACCCGGGCACTGGGGATCTCCGATGCCATGGTCACGTTCCAAATCGTTATCGGGTTTGTACTCGTGGCGCATGTGATCCGTTATTTCACCTATGCCCGGATCCCGGAGTTGGAAAAGGCGCACTCCAATGGCCGGGCGCGGCATTCGTTCCGGCAGGCGCTCGCCTCCGTGTTGCAGGTTCCCGGCTTTGGCCAGTTCAACAGCTATATCCTGCTCATTACGCTGTTCACCGCCGGCGTGCCCATCGTCTTCGGCCTGATGCAGAAGGATGTCTTTGGCTTTACGCCCGCACAGATCACGCTGATGGGCACCCTGTTCCTGGCGGGGAGCGTGGCCGGCAACTTGCTCGGCGGTTGGCTGGTGGATCGCGTCGGGACGCGGATCGTGTTCCTGATCTCCCATGTTTCCTATGCGGTCGTCATTCTCGGCATGCTGGCGCGCCATTGGATGCCGTGGCCGCTGGTGGTGCACGTGGGATTGTGCGCGTTCCTCTTCAATATGCTGGAGGCAACAAAGGGCATCGCCGTCACGTCCGAGATGCTGGGGCTGATCCCTTCCGCCAACAAATCGCTCTCCACGGCCGTCAGCATGACGCTCTTCAGTTTCGGGGTGGCGGCATCCGGCATGTTTGTGTCGCGCTCCATCAGCTGGAACATCCTCTCGCCGCAATGGCACATGCTGGGCCGCGAATTCACGGCATACGACTCCCTCCTGCTTGGCTTTGCCACCATGATCCTGCTGATGCTCGCCTCCATTGGCCTCGTGCCGAAAATCGTGAAAAAGGCGCAATTGATGCCCGGTAGCGGATATCCCCGCATTTGATCCAGGAAAATGTTGCTAAATCGCCCGCGCGGGGTTATATAGTCCTCTGAGAGGTAAAGGGTTATGAAAAGACATGGCATAGATGAAGAAGTCATTGTCCACCCGGTTGACGGAATGCAACTTTCCGAAGGCTACATCCGCGGGGATGAGGCCACCTGCTTCAAGGGCTGCCTGCCCGGTATGGAGCCGGAAGCGGGCGACACGCTCGACGAAGTGCTCGCTCGGCTAGAACGGAAAGCCAAGGCTTTCTATGGCGATGATGTGATTGTGGAAATCGCTCCGCACGCTGTTGCCTAAGTTCCGCAACCATTCGAGATGACACGTTCGCAGCGCGGTGTTACCGCGCCGGAGCATTCCTGCACACTTTTAAAATTCGCGTTTATTTGCATTCATGCGCGATTCCAATCCATGGTAATGCTTTTCACGGTTGAAAAAGGAATCTTTGAATGACGCTTGAGGAATTTGGCTACAGTGCATGGTTTTCTGAACAGATCGATCCGGAGACGGAAGCGGATCTGGCCGTCGCGCGCGTCACGGCCATCCACAAGGGCGAATGCGAGGTCTCCAACGGAGAAGAGACCAACGCCGCCAAAATGACCGGCCGGATGCGCCATCAGGCCACGTCCAAGCTCGACTATCCCACCGTTGGCGACTGGGTGCTGGTGAAGGATTTCGAAGACGAGGAGCGCATTGCCCGGATAACCCGCGTGCTCGGGCGCCAGTCGGAGCTCAAGCGCAAGAGCTCCGGACGCACCACCCGCTACCAGCTGATCGCCGCCAACATCGACACCGCCTTCATTATGCAAACCCTCGGGCCGGGCTATAACCTCAAGCGGCTCGAGCGCTATTTGGTGATGGTTAACGAAAGCGGCATCGAACCGGTTGTGCTGTTGAGCAAGACCGACCTGCTCAAGCCGGAGGAGCTTGCGGTCAAGATGGCCGAGGTCGAGGAACGCATGCCCGGCATCCGGGTATTGCCGTTCAGCAATGTCGACCAGGCTGGCCTGGAAGAGGTCACCGCGCTCTTTGAACCGGAAAAAACCTACTGCGTCATCGGCACCTCCGGCGTTGGGAAAACCACCTTGCTCAACAGCATTCTCGGGGAAGAGGATTTCCTGTTCACGCTGCCCGTCCGCGAATCCGATGGCAAGGGTGTGCACTCGACCACCTGGCGGGAGCTCATCACGCTCGGCAACGGCGCGCACGTCGTCGATACCCCCGGCATGCGCGAGCTCGGCAACCTGGATGTGAACGACGGAATCGAGGAAACCTTCGACGACATCATGGCGCTCGCGGGAGCCTGCAAGTTCAACGACTGTTCCCATGTACAAACCAAGGGGTGCGCCGTCATCGCCGCCGTCGAGCGCGGCGAGGTATCCGAGGCGCGATACAACAACTATGTGCGCCTCATGAAAGAGGCCGCCTTCCACGAACAGTCGGCGCTCGACAAGCGCGACCACGACAAGAAACTCAGCCGCTTCTACCGCTCGGTCATGGTCGAAAAGAAAAAGAATTCGGGAAAGTATTGAGTGGAGATGGAATATGTATTCGAAACGCAAATGATGGTGCGCGACTACGAGTGCGACCTGCAAGGCATCGTCAACAACGCCGTCTACCAAAACTATCTCGAACACGCCCGCCACGAATTCCTCCATTCCGTCGGCATCGATTTCGCCCAGCTCTGCGCCGACGGCATCGATGCCGTCGTGACCCGGATCGGGATCGACTACAAGTTCCCGCTCCGTCCTCGCGATGCCTTCGTCGTTAAGGTCGGCATGCACAAGCAAGGCAGGGTTCGCTTCGTCTTCGATCAGGCGATCTACCGCACATCCGACGAAAAGCTGATCATCGAGGCCCAGGTGACGGGCGTCCTCACCCGCAAGGGCCGCCCCATCGCCCCCGATCTGTTCGATGCGGTTTTCGCGGCCAAAGGCTGGGAATTCTAACGGGATTACCCGCATTTGGAAACCCGTAGCCCCGACCCGCATTAATTCGGCCAAATTGCCTGAATTGCTTGTTGAACGCCTATTTAGACGCGCTGAGGGGTTGACTTGAATCGACTCCCTAGGCAAATTACCCCGCTATTTTATCTGAACCCCATATCGAGGTTTTTTTATGAACGAAAAAACGACCCCTTATAAGGAAGAGAAGCTGAACATGTTCGGGATGCCCGAAGGGCAGGGCATGTACCGCGCAGACTACGAGCACACCAGCTGCGGAATCGGCTTCGTCGCCAACCTGAAAGGCCGCAAAAAACACGCGGTCATCACCGATGCCTTGGACATGCTCGAGCGCATGGAGCACCGTGGCGGCACCGGCTTCGACATCAAGTCGGGCGACGGCGCCGGCATCCTGTTCCAGATCCCCCACGAACTTTTCATGGAAGAGTGCCCGAAGCAGGGCATCAAGCTCCCCGCATTCGGTGAATACGGCGTTGGCATGACCTTCTTCCCGAAGGACGAGCGCCAGCAGGCCGAGTGCAAGGACATCATCGAACGCAACCTCAAAAAAACGGAACTGCCCTTGCTCGGCTACCGCATCGTGCCGGTCGACAACTCCGATCTCGGTCGCGATTCCGCCGAGACCGAGCCCAGCGTCCAGCAGATCTTCATCGGCAAGCCCGAGGGCATGTCCGCCGAGGAATTCGACCGCAAGTTGTTCGTTTTCCGCAAATACACCGAGCGCGTGGCCAACGAAACCGTGGCCGGCATCAGCCCGGCCGGACTCAACATTATTTCCTGCTCCTACAAGACCATCAACTACAAGGGGCAGCTCGTCACCGCCCAGGTGCCGCGCTACTTCCTCGACCTGCAGAACGAGTCCGCCGTCTCCGCGATCGCCCTCGTGCACTCGCGCTTCTCCACCAACACCTTCCCCTCGTGGAAGCTCGCGCAGCCCTTCCGCTACATCGCGCACAACGGCGAAATCAACACCAACAAGGGCAACATCAACTGGATGCGCGCTCGCGAAATCCTGCTCGAATGCACCGCCTTTTCGAAGGAAGAGCTCGAGATGATCTTCCCGATCTGCGACGTCAAGGCATCCGACTCCGCCAACCTCGACATGGCCATCGAAATGCTCGTGCTTTCCGGCCGTTCCCTGCCGCATGTGCTGATGATGCTCATTCCGGAAGCCTGGCAGAACGACAAGGACATGGACCCCGCCAAGCGCGCGTTCTACGAATTCTATTCCGCCATGATGGAGCCGTGGGACGGCCCCGCCTCCGTCTGTTTCACCGACGGCGTGCTCGTTGGCGCCACCCTCGACCGCAACGGCCTGCGCCCCTCGCGCTACTGCGTGACCGACGACGACATGCTGATCATGGCCTCCGAAACCGGCTGCATCGACGTGGACCACACCAAGGTGAAAATCCGCGGCCGCCTCCAGCCCGGCAAGATGTTCGTGGCCGACCTCGAGCAGGGCCGCATCATCTCCGACGAGGAGCTCAAGGCCGACCTTTGCTCGCGCCAGCCCTACCAGAACTGGATCAACCAGACCATGGTGCACCTCAAGGAGCTGCCGTCGCCCGCCGACTTCGAACTCAAGACGCCCGATGCGCAGACGCTGTTCAAGCGCCAGCAGACCTACGGGTTCTCCTACGAGGACATCAAGGAAATCATCCAGCCGATGGCCACCGGCGGCAAGGAGCCGCTCGGCTCCATGGGCGCCGACAATCCGCTCGCGGTGCTTTCCGACCGTCCCGTCCAGCTGTCGCACTATTTCAAGCAGCTCTTCGCGCAGGTCACCAACCCGCCGATCGACCCGATCCGCGAACGCATCGTGATGGACCTGCGCACCTATGTCGGCGGGTTCAAGAACATCCTGACCGAGTCGCCGGAACACTGCCGCCGGATCGCGATCCCGCAGCCCGTGCTGACCAACGAGGATCTCGCCAAGCTCATCCACGTCGATACGAACCACTTCCAGACCAAGCGCCTGGATATCGTGTTCCCGGCCAACGGGAAACCCGGCGTGCTCGAGCATACCCTCGACCGCGTCTGCCGCTATGCCGAAGACGCGATCGATGAAGGCTACTCCATCATCCTGCTTTCCGACTTCGCCTGCGATTCCGACCACGCGCCGATCCCCTCCGTGCTGGCCGCCGCCGCGGTCCACCACTACCTCATCCGCGCCGGTAAGCGCGGCAAGGCCGACCTCATCCTCGAAGTCGGCGATGTGCGCGAAGTGCACCACTTCGCCACCGTGCTCGGCTTCGGCGCTTCGGCCATCAACCCCTACATGGCGCTCGATACCATCCGCAACATGGAGAAGGAAGACCTGCTCAACGGCCTCGGTTCCGATGTGGCCATCCAGAACTACATCAAGTCCATCAATGGCGGCCTGCTGAAGATTTTCTCCAAGATGGGCATCTCGACCCTCGCCTCCTACCAGGGCGCGCAGATTTTCGAGATCGTCGGCATCAACTCCGCCGTGGTGGAAAAATACTTCACCGGAACCGTCAGCCGCATCGAAGGCCTCAGCCTCGACGACATTGCGAAGGAAACCCTGCTCAAGCACCGCAAGGGGTTCCCGACCCGCGGCGGCGCGCAGAAGGTGCTCGACCCAGGCGGCGACTATTTCTGGCGCAAGGACGGCGAACGCCACCTGTTCAACCCGACCACCATTCGCCTGCTGCAGGAATGCACGCGCGACAACGACTACGCCAAGTATAAGGAATACTGCAAAACGGTCGACGACCAGAACGAAGCGGCCTTCACGCTGCGCGGCCTCATGGACTTCAATTCCGACCGACCGTCCATTTCGCTCGACGAAGTCGAACCCGCGAAAAACATCCTGAAGCGTTTCGCCACCGGCGCGATGTCGTTCGGTTCCATCTCCTGGGAAGCGCATACCACGCTGGCCATCGCGATGAACCGCATCGGTTCCCGCTCCAACTCCGGCGAAGGCGGCGAAGATCCGGTGCGCTACCACAAGCTGCCGAACGGCGACGACATGTGCTCCGCCACCAAGCAGATTGCCTCCGGACGTTTCGGCGTGAACAGCTACTACCTCTCCAAGGCCTCCGAACTGCAGATCAAGATGGCGCAGGGCGCGAAGCCGGGCGAGGGCGGCCACCTTCCGGGCCACAAGGTGAACGGCTGGATCGGCCGCACCCGCGGTTCCACCCCGGGCGTGGGCCTCATCTCCCCGCCGCCGCACCACGACATCTATTCGATCGAAGACCTGGCGCAGCTGATCTACGACCTGAAGAACTCCAATCGCGATGCCCGGGTCAACGTCAAGCTCGTCTCTGAGGCGGGCGTCGGCACCGTTGCCGCGGGGGTCTGCAAGGCGAAGGCCGATGCCGTGCTGATTGCCGGCTACGACGGCGGAACGGGCGCATCGCCGCTCAGCTCCATCAAGCACGCCGGCCTGCCGTGGGAGCTCGGCCTTTCCGAAACCCACCAGACGCTGGTCCGCAACCGCCTGCGCAACCGCATCGTGGTTCAGGCCGACGGCCAGATGAAAACCTCGCGCGACCTCGCCATTGCCACCCTGCTTGGCGCGGAAGAGTGGGGCGTGGCAACGGCCGCACTCGTGGTGCAGGGCTGCATCATGATGCGCAAGTGCCACTCCAACACCTGCCCGGTCGGCATTGCCACCCAGCGCGGCGAGCTGCGCGAAAAGTTCGATGGCAACCCGGACCACGTGGTCAACTTCTTCGAGTTCCTCGTCGATGGCCTCCGCGAAATCATGGCCGAGCTCGGCTTCAAGACCATCGACGAAATGGTCGGGCAGTCGCAGTGCCTGAAGTTCCGCGACAACATCGACCACTGGAAATACAAGAACCTCGACCTCTCGCCGATCCTCCACAAGGAAACCATCGGCGCGGACGAGGGCGGCACGTTCCATAGCAAGGACCAGAACCACATGCTCGAAAGCGTGATCGACTGGAAACTGATCGATGCCGCCAAGGCCGCCATCGAAAACGGCGAAAAGGTTTCGGCGGAGTTCGACGTCATCAATACCGACCGCGCGGTCGGAACGATCCTTTCGAACGAGCTGACCAAGGCCACCGAAGGCAAAGGCCTGCCGGACGGAACCATCCAGTTCAAGCTCACCGGTTCCATCGGCCAGTCCATGGGCGCATTCATGTGCAACGGCATCGAGCTCGAACTCGAAGGCGATGCCAACGACTATGTCGGCAAGGGTCTCTCCGGCGGCCACCTCGCGATCTATCCGAGCAAGGGCGCCCAGTTCGTGGCCGAAAACAACATCCTCGTCGGCAACGTTTGCTTCTACGGCGCGACCGGCGGCAAGGCCTACATCCGCGGCGTGGCGGGCGAGCGCTTCTGCGTGCGCAACTCCGGGGCGGAAGTGGTGGTTGAAGGCATCGGCGACCACGGTTGCGAATACATGACCGGCGGCAAGGCGACCATCCTCGGCAAGACCGGCCGCAACTTCGGCGCGGGCATGTCGGGCGGCATCGCCTTTGTGTACGACGCGGACGGCGACTTTGCCGAGAAGTGCAACATGGAAATGATCGAACTCGAAAAGGTCCACGCCAAAAAGGACATCGCCGACCTCAAGTCGATGGTCGAAACCCACCAGCTCAAGACCGGATCCACCGTTGCGGCCGGCCTGCTGGAAAAGTGGGACGAGTCGCTCGCCAAGTTCGTGAAGGTGATTCCGACCGACTACAAGCGCATGCTCAGCTATATCGAGCAGGCGCGCGATACCGGCGAGTTTGAAACCGAAGAACAGATAATCGATGCGGCGTTCGATATGCACATCGCGGCCCTCAACGCCTAATGGATTGGTAAGGAGATTTAGTCATGGGAAAACCAACTGGATTTTTGGAATTTGTAAGGACTACCAACCCGATGCGCCCCGAAGAGGAGCGCGTTAAGGATTGGGACGAAGTCTACATCCTGCGCGACGAGCAGACCTGCCGCGAGCAGGGTGCGCGCTGCATGGATTGCGGCGTTCCGTTCTGCCACCGCGGCGAGATGATGGAGGGCGGCGCAAGCGGCTGCCCCATCAACAACCTCATTCCCGAGTGGAACGACCTCGTCTTCCGCAACCGCTGGAAGGAGGCGCTCGACCGCCTGCACCACACCAACAACTTCCCGGAATTCACCGGCCGCGTTTGCCCGGCTCCGTGCGAAGCCGGTTGCGTGCTTTCGATCAACGAGCCTGCCGTCACCATCCACGACAACGAACGCACCATCATCGACAAGGGGTTTGAAAACGGCTGGGTCGTCCCCGAACCGCCGGAAATCCGCACCGACAAGACGGTGGCCGTCGTTGGCTCCGGCCCCGCCGGGCTCGCCTGCGCCGCGCAGCTCAACAAGGCCGGCCACAACGTGACCGTCTACGAGCGCGCCGACCGCATCGGCGGACTGCTGATGTACGGCATCCCGAACATGAAGCTCGACAAGGCCGTCGTCCAGCGCCGCGTCGATATCCTCGCCGCCGAAGGCATCGAATTCAAGACCGGCATCGAAGTCGGCAAGGACATCGCGGCCAGCGAACTGCAGAAGCAGTACGACGCCGTCGTGCTCACCACCGGCGCCACCAAGCCGCGCAACCTTCCCGTTGAAGGCCGCGACCTCAAGGGCGTTCACTTTGCCATGGAATTCCTTGGCGCGAATACGAAAAGCCTGCTCGATAGCAAACTCGAAGACGGCAACTACATCTCCGCCCAGGGGAAGAAAGTAATCGTCATCGGCGGCGGTGACACCGGCACCGACTGCGTCGGCACCTCGCTCCGCCACGGATGCGAGAAGGTCACCCAGCTCGAAATCCTGCCGCGCCCGGAGGCCGACCGCAACCGTGTTTCCAACCCCTGGCCGCAGTGGCCCGCCAACCTCAAGACCGACTACGGCCAGCAGGAGGCCATCAAGCTCCAGGGCGAAGACCCGCGCAACTTCTCCGTCATGACCCAGAAGTTCGAAGGCGATGCCGACGGCAACCTCGTTGCCATCCACACCGTCGAGGTCGAGTGGGTTGACCGTGCGCCGAAAGCGATTGCCGGCACCGAAAAGCGGACGGAAGCGGATCTCGTGCTGCTGGCCATGGGCTTCCTCGGGCCGGAAGATCCGGTTGCCGAGCAGCTCGGTCTCGAGCGCGACCCGCGTTCGAACTACAAGGCCGACCACGAAGTCTACAAGACCAACGTCGATGGCGTCTTTGCCGCAGGCGATTCCCGCCGCGGGCAGTCCCTCATCGTCTGGGCCATCAACGAAGGCCGCGGCGCCGCCCGCGAGGTGGACACCTACCTCATGGGCGACACCGTCCTTCCGTAAACGGTCTTCAGCCGAATACGACAAACCCGGAGCCTCCGCAAGGAACTCCGGGTTTTTGTTTTCAATGATTGAGCGAGTGCATATGCTCGGAATCCATGAGCGGTGCGGATTTCAAGAAGAGCATGTCGCAGAAGCTGCGGATGGAGGGGCGCGACTATTCGAGTTCGGGGTGGTATTTCGTAACGCTGGGTGCCGACTACCACAGGAAGCTCTTCGGCGAGGTTGTGGGCAGCGAAATGCAACCGAATGCGCTGGGACAACTGGTGGAAAGGTGCTGGCTGGAAATCCCGCAACATTATGCCCACGTAGAGTTGGGTGCATGGCAGCTGATGCCGAACCATTTTCATGGGATTGTGCGGATTGTCCGTTCTGGCGAGGCTGGTTTGGGCGAGGTGCTGAACCTGTTCAAGGGTTCGGTCACGCGGGAGGCGCGAAAATCCGGAATAGTAGGCTCTCGCCATGGCGAGAAAGCACGGGTCTGGGCACCGAACTATTACGACGTGATTTGTTTTCGGGATGAGGAGTTGGAGATTCGCGAGCGGTATGTTCGCGCCAACCCGGTGCGCTGGGCGCTGAGGAGTGTTCCGGTGGGGCGAATCAAGCGGAGCCGCTTCAAGGGGAATGTGGAATTGCTCAAGGCGCAGCAGCGCCGCGCTTTGCGTGTTTCGCGCAAGGCGAGCGAAGCTCAGGTTGAGGCTTTAAAGAAGGAATTGGCGGGCTTCGATGGAGTGGTGTGCAGCACCTTCTTTTCGCCTGGGGAGAAGGTTTGCTTGAAGGTTTTGCTGAAAGGCCGGGCGCGGATTGTGTGGATTGTGCCGATGGCCATGCCCGAGAAGATTCCGACCCAATGGGCGGAGGCTTTTTGGGAAGGGCGGGCACTTTGGCTTTCAGCCTTTCCCGACGAACAGACCGAGGCGACGCGCGATAGCTGCGATGCCGCCAATCGATGGATCGAGCAGTTTTGTGGGCAATGATTGTTTACGGATCGTTGGCGTGGAGGTCTTCCTCGGCGGTGACCGCCACCCTAATGGCGCGGAGCTCGGCCTCGATGAGCTGGTCGATGGTGGTGTTGGGGCATTGGCCCAGCAGGGTGGATAGGTCCTCGGTCTTTTCGAAGATGGTTTCCGGATGGCCGGAACCGGGCGCGGTGCGGCGAACCTCGAAGCGGTATTCGTTTTGCGCGCCGTCGCTGGCGGTCACGAACAGGTGATGGTCGATGCCCTGGTGCAGGAAGCGCTCCTCGGCGATAATGTGTCCTCTCATGATAACCTCCGTTGATGCAGGAAGTGTACTCCGCTTGGCAAAGGTTGGAAAGTTGGTTTTCCAATCTTCGGGAAACCGCTACGTTCTTCCCCATGAGCGATGAATTAAAGGGTTTGATTGTGCCGGTGCTGACGCCGTTCGATGATTCGGGGGCGATTGACGAGGATGCCTTTGTCCGGCATCTGGGGTTTTTGGAACAGCACGATGTGAAACGGATCATGGTGAACGGGACGACGGCGGAGTTCCATTCGCTGTTGCCTGAAGAACGGAAACGGTTGCTGGTGCTGGCGCGGAAGCACTTCCCCGGGCTGATCGTGCTCCATGCCGGGGGACTGGGGCTGGAACAAAACCGGATCGAGGTGCAATGGGCGAACGAGCTCGGGGCGGATGCCGTGGTGGTGCTCCCGCCGATCTATCCGGCGGGATTGCCCGAGGAAGGTCTCGTTGAATATTTCAAGGCGCTGGAGGCCGGGGCCGAGGTTCCGTTCATCCTCTATAACTTCCCGAAGCATGCGGGCAACGCCATCACTCCGGAAGTCCTGAAGGCGGTTCCGCACTTCGCCATCAAGGATTCCGCGCAGAATTTTGAACTGATGGAGCACACGCCGCGCTATTTTGTTGGCTCCAGCACCAACATCTACGAGCCGATCCAGCAGGGCGCGGCGGGTTTCGTGGCCGCAACGGCGAACGTCCGGCCGGAACTCTATGCCGCCATGGAAATGCTGGTGGTTGCCGCCAAGGTGGAGGAGGCCGCCGTGATGCAGCAGGAGATCAAGGCCTACAGTGCGCCGTTCAGCGCAGGCGGCGTGGCCGCGCTCAAGCAGGCGCTGGCAAGAAAGCTGGATGGGTATCCAACCCAAGTGCGCATCCCGCTTAAGGGCTGATTTACAGGATGATTAGGATTCATAGTCCTCTTATCCCTGGTCTTGTTAAACGGGGTTCTACATCCCGAAGTTCGGGATCCAGTTTTGGATGATCTTCCGGCTGGTGCCGTCTTTTTCCCATTTGGCCAGCTGGGCATTGACATCGTCCAGCAACGCCATGTTGTGGCGGCCAACCGCCCAGGCGATCGGTTCGACGTTGAACACTTCCTGGAATGAGACGAGCAGGCGCTCGTTGACTGCGGATTGCCACCAGACCATGGGGGCCCCGCCCACGAACATGTCGGTTTCCTGGTTGATCAGCCCCTCCACGGCCTTCACCGAGGTGTCGTAGCCGACCAGTTCGCCGCGGGTGAAGCGTTGCCGGCAGAAGAATTCGCCGGTGGTGTTCTTGACGTAGCCGATACGCCGGCTCTGGTTGCGGATGGTGCTGCCAACCAGGCCGGAGGGATCAAAGTTGTTGCGGCGGAACATGGCGCTGAGGCCGGACTGCAAATAGGGGGTGCTGAAGTTAACGCGTATGCTGCGGGCGCCGGTAATCGTCATGTTCGACATGATGATGTCGGTTTTGTTTTGTTCCAGATCATCGATCTGCTGGTCCCAGGGAACCTCGACGAACACGACCTTGCGGTTCAGGGCCTGCCCCAGCTTTTGGGCAAAATCGGCTTCGATCCCCATGATCTGCCCGTTCTGCTTGAAGATCATCGGTTGCGAGCGGGGCGAGACGCCGACGCGCAGGATGGATGGATCGGGCTCGACGGTGCTCGTGGTTTGGCAACCGGCCAGCAAGGCGGCGATGGAAAAGAGAAATGCAATACGCTTCATGAATAACCTCCGTAGATTTCGGGAGAGTATCCCAACCCATCCGACGCTTTGCAAGCGTCCGCTAAAAACTATATCGCACACCAAGGTTGACGTTGCTGTTGTAGCGGAACTGGCCGAAGAAGGTGTGGTCGTCCTCGCCGATGAACCAGTTGCCGTTGGCGGAGACCGTCCAGTGGTCGTTCACCTTGTAGGAGGCGACCGGGCGGAAATAGGCGTCGTTGTCGGACGGCGAATAAAAGGTGAAGAGGCCCAGCATCAGGTTCTGGTTCATCAGCATCTGGGTCAGGCGCAGGGTCAGCACATGCCGGAACTCGTCGCGGGCGGTGGCGGTTGTGCCGAACATTCCGTTGTAGTTCTGTTCGTAGCCGTCGTGGTCCATCATCCATTCGAGATAATATTGCATCCCCGCCGTCAAATCCTTGGCCACTTCGCGTTCGTAGCCCATCAGGAAGCGGAACTCGTCGTTCGGTACGCTTTGCGTGGCCGAGGAGTCCTCCCGCGAGTCGTAGTAGCCCAGCTCCAGGTTGGCGAGGCCGCTACCAAGCGAGCCGCGCACACTGCCGCCATAGGCATTCATGCGCGGGAAATAGGCGTTGCCGGTCGCGAAGTTTGCGCCCATCGGGCTTTTCCAATAGCCGTGGTAGGCATACAGCGCGGCTTCATAGCTGAGCAACGGACGGTAGAACCGGCCGGAGATTTCGTGGTCCTTGAACCACTCGTCGCGTTGCCCGGCATCGATGACCGCGTTCTGTCCGGCAATGCTTTGCAAGCCGGGGTTCCAGTAGGAGACGCGGGAGCCGTCGATGTAGCGGTCGGCATCCATGCGCGGCATGTAGGCCACGTCGAAGCTGCCAATGGCCGGGAAGAAGCTGGCGAAGAGGGCGTCCGAAGGCGCCTTCAGGTATTCTTCGTCGCGCCCCAGCAGGAACGAGTTCCAATCCTTGGGGAACAAGTCGTTGATGAACAGCAGGTCGCCCGTTCCCCACGTCAGGATCTGCCGACCGATCTTTACATCCGACCAGTCGACCGGCGTGAACAGCAGGTTGAGTTCGCGCAGGTCGAAAAACCCTTTTCCGGTGTTCAGGTCGAGGTCGTCCTGGTCGGTGGCGAGGTCGTCATAGACCAAATCGCCGCGCGCATTGAATTCGCCCCAGTCGAAGTAGGTCTTCGAATCGAGCTGCAGGCGCAGCTCGGTCAGGCTGCGGTCGTCCTCATAGGGATCGTTCTGCGTGCGCACCCCCGCGCGCCCATCCACAAAGCCGTGGAGCTCCGTATCGAGGGCGAAGGTTGGTGTTGCCAACGCGATGGTGAGGAAGAGAAGCGGGATGCTTGATGCTTGATGCTTGATGCTTGGTTTCATTTCAACGTGCTCCTGATGAATGCATTTAGCTTCGGGCCGAGTTCATCGATGATGGCCTTGTACGCGTTCACGTTTTCCTTGGCAATGAGATTTCGGCGGGATGCTTTGCGCAACCAACATTTGGTTTCCTCGAACGATCCTCGGGAATACCGATAAAAGTTGGCTTTGTCCTTGGATGAGTAGCGGCCATAGCCTTCCGCGAGATTGGCCGCGATGCTATCAGCGGAACGTATGACTTGGTATCCGACAGTGCGTTGGGCTTTCTCGCTCCAGTGGTCGAAATCATCCCAAACCATGTCGGAAAGTTCCTCGGCGAGTCGATAAACATCCAGTTCGTAAACTTCGCGCATTCTTCTCTCCTGTTCCTGCCAAGCATCAAGTATCCAGTATCTATCTCGTCACTTCGCGGGGCGGCCGGCGGAGGAAGCGCTCGGTGAAGATATTTTCCTTGAGGCCGATATCGTACTGGATGTTCTTGAAGGTGTTGACGGTGGAGCCTCCGGAGTTGAGATCCTTCACGACGGATTCGGTGACGGTCGGGAAACCTTGGATGGTTTCAACCTTGGTGGCCTCGACGGTGCGGTAGTGCTTGCCGTTCTTGTCGAAGTATTCCGCATGGCGCGGAAGGAAGGTCTCCTTGTCGATCTTCACGATATAGTGGGAAAACTCAACGCTGCCCGCATCCTTCGGCGTATTCTTGATGACATACTGCGTGGCGGTGGTTTCGACCAGTTCGTGGTTGTCTTCCTTCAGGTTGCGGCCGGAGACGTCCTCGTAGACAAAGTCGGAGCCAACGAACGAGGTGCGTTTGTCGCCCGGGGCGATTTCGCGCTTGAGGTTGAGCGCGGGCAGCCACATCCAGCGCGAGTCGTTCTTGCCTTCGGCGGTTTCCTTCCAAACCAGGAAGACCTGCTTGTAGAGGTCGGCGGGTTTCTTGAAGTAGACGTAGAATTTTTGGTTCCCGCCCTCGGTGTTCATGCGCAACAGCGAAAACTCGCGCGTGCGTTCGGAGCCGGACTTATCGATGATCTTCATCTCAACTTCGGCGCTTCCGTCGTTGCCGGCATAATACGCGGCATCGTTCGCCTTCGTTACGATTTCATCAACACTCAGTTCGGCATAGACACTCGATGCGATTGCTACTGTTGCTATTGCTGTGATCAACTTTTTCATTGTTCTGTCTCCTATTCTCTAACCACTAATCTTCATTAATTGGCACTAATCGGATTCTTGATTAGTGAAGATTAGTGTGAATTAGTGGTTTCGTTGTTTTTAAATAACCATTTCTGAAGCCCGGTGATGAGGGCGGCGAGGATGAAGAGGGTGGCGATCCACGACACCGCCATGATGGTGGCGAGGAAAAAGCCGACCGTCTTGTAGGGCACCAGCGGCGCAAACAGCAGCGGCGTGAAGCCGATCGAGATAATGATCGCGTTGCGGCTGATCGCCATCGCGGGTTCCTGGAACATGTGCCAGACCGCGTCCTTCCAGCTGCCGAACTTCCGGGTCAGTTCGCGCGACCGTTCGAGGAAGTGGATCGCGAAGTCGACGCTGAGGCCCAGCGTCAGCGACGAGAGGACGGCCACGGGCATGTCGTAGTCCTTGCCCGCCCAGCCGATCAGTCCGTAGATGAAGGTGATGGTCACGGTCAGCGGGATCATGGCCAGCAAGCCGAACAGGAAGGAGCGGAACAGCACCATCATCATGATCAGCACCACGACAAAGGAGCTGAGCAGCGCATTCATCATGCCGGCCACCATCTTATCCTGCCAGACGACGTTGAGGTAGGTCAGTCCCGCCCAGCCCACATGGAGTTCGGCCGGCGCCGGGTTGTCGGCCATCCAGGCCTCGATCTGCCCGACGACCGCCACCATGTCGGTGTTGTCGCCGCTCTTGAGCTGGATCCAGACGTTGACCTCGTTGTAGTCCTTCGTGATGAGATGGAAGAGGCTGTCCTTCTTCTTCATGCCTTCGAGCTGGGCAAAGACCTGGCCAACGGCGGACGGGTTCGGCGGAATGGTGTTGAACTCCGCGTTGCGGTCGGCGGGGGCCTCGGGGATATAGTTGAGTTCAAAGTTGGCCTTCTTGAGCGAATCGACGGCGGAGCTGGATTTTCCAATGCCCGGGATGGTCGACATGAACGCCTGAAGACGCTCGACATAGGTCAGCATTTCCGGGCGCTTGAAGGCCGGCGCGGCGGAATCGGCACGCGCTTCGAAAAGGAAATCCTCGAACGAGAGCGCCGCATAGCCATCGATGATGTCGAGCGACTTGTTCTGCAGCTCTTCCCCCGCCAGCGACTCGAACGGCTTCATGCGTTCCGCGAAAACCTTGCGGGTGGCTTCGTCGCCGATGTTGGCGGTGGCGGCGGTTAGCTTGGCATAGGTCAGTCCCTCGGGGTCGAGATAGTTGATCTCGTCGCCGAGCGCGTTCCATGCGCCGGAAACCTGTTCGTCCAATCCCTGAGCGGTTTCAACGAGATCGACGAAGCAGCGTTCGATGTCGGCATTCTTCAGCGCCTGGAACTTGGCGTTGGTGTCGTCGAGGATCGCGAGGAAGGTGGCCGAGGCATCCGGCAGGGTGTCGCCGAAGCGCTCGATGGCGGCATCGCGCATCATCTCGATGCGCTCGGCGCACGTCAGCGTCATGATCTGCGCGGGTTTGAGCGTGAGGTAGGCGGTGTAGGTTCCGCCGAAGTGGTCGTTCAGCACGCGGTCGGCCACGCGGATGCGGTGGTTCGCCGTGAACCATTTCACCGGATTGTCGTTCACCTTGATCTTCGAAATGCCCACCACGGAGACCGCAAGTACGGCCATCGTGAGGGCGAGGGTCAGCTTCCAGCGTTTGTACGAAACCTGCCCCAGGCGGCCGAGCGTCCGGCCGAGCAGGCCATGGTGGTCTTCGGCTTCCACCGGCTTCAATTGGTCGAGGGTTTTCTTGGGGACAAACAACATGATGTAGGCGGGCACGAACGTCATCGTCAGCAGCCAGGCGAGGGCAACGCCAAAGGCAACGTGCAAGCCGAACACCTTCACCGGCGGAATCGGCGTGGTCGCCAGCGAGGCAAACCCCGCGATGGTCGTTAGCGACGTGTAGAGCATCGGCATGAAGAGGTGCCCGACCACATGCTTGATGGTCTTCGCCTTGTCGCGGAACTGGTGGTAGGAGTCGAAGAACTCGGAGAGGATGTGCACCGAGTCGGCCACCGAGATCGGCATCAGGAAGATGGCAATCATGGAACTCATGATGTGTACGTCGAAGCCGAGCCCGATCAGCAGGCCCATCGTGGCCACCACGCTGACGATCGCCACGAGCATGGGCGCAATAATGAGCGAGAAGCGGCGGAAGAAAAAGAGCAGCAGCAGGAAGATCGCCAGTCCGGCCAGCGGGGCGGAGGTGGCCATCTGCACCAGCATCTCGACGCCGAACGTATCCTGGGCAACGGGCTGGCCCGTAATGTAGACCTGGTCGGCTTCATCCCAATCGGCCGTCAGGTTTTCAATGAGGTTGGCGACATTGTACGAAAAGGTTTTTTCCGTGATCGGGATGTAGAGCGCAATCGCCTTTCCGTCTTCGGAGACCAACGTGCCCTTGTAGAGCGGGTTGTTCATGGCATCGGTCTTGATGGCGAGCGCCTGCTCGCGGGTGGTGGGCGCTTCTTCCATCAGGTATTCGATGGCCAGCTGCCCGCGGTCGGCCTGCTTAATGTTGTCGACCACGCTGGGGCTGATGATTTCCGGCGCGATGATCGCGGAGGAACCGTCTTCGGCAAATAGGCGGTTGACATCGTTGCCGAACACCTTGGCGAGCCCGCGTTCCCATGCGCTGTCGGATTCGAGCGCCGGGGCATAGGGCTGTCCACCGCGCATCACTTCCGGTTTGCCGTCGGCGTTTTGGTGCAGGCTGATCAGCTCGTGGGTGAGGGCGTCGATCTTGCCGAGCGTCCCGACGTTGAAGATGCCGTCCTCGTGCTCTTCGTTGACGATGCCCACGATGACGAAGTCGTAGAGGTTGTAGCGCGCCTTCACCTCGTTGTGGAAAACGCGGATATATTCATCCTCGGCCAGCATGTTTTCGGGATCGTTATCAAACGAGACCTTCGGGAACTGTGCGCCGAAGAAAACGGTGATGGCCAAGGCAACGACCATGATGATCCAGGGGAATCGAACACTGAAAGTGGTCATTTTCAAACGTTTCATTCTTCTACCTCTCGGTTGGTTTGGCCGCTGAAATCGGAAAAACCTTATAAAGCAACCGGTATTAATGTCTATTCATTTCTTTCGCAACAATTGCAAAGGCAGTTGAGCAGGGCGATCGGGCGCGCATCGGCAATCGAATACCAAACCTCCTTGCCGCGCCGTTCGGCTTTCACCAAGCCAACCCGCCGCATCTGGTTCAGGTGCTGCGAGGTCGCCGCCTGCGCAATGTCCAGATGCTCGGTGATCGCGTGCACCGAGAGCTCGCCCATCGAGTTCAGCGCATCCACGATGCGCAGCCGCGCCGGGTGCGCCAGCAGCCGCAGCATATCCGCCGCCTGCCCCACAAATTCCGGCGCCATCTTGTCCAGTGCGCATTCTGTCTGTTTCGTTGCCATGGGGATTAACATATGCAGATATTCAAATATGTCAATAGATTAAAATATAAAAACTTTCTAATGTGTCGCTGGCGAGCTGAAACGATGGTTGAGGATATCCTTCGTAAGCGTTTTTTTTGCAATCCATGGTTTTGTAACTGTTTTTTTAGCGGCATAATTGATTATTTGCTGAAGCAGACGTTTCAATGTGACCTGCAATCACGGAAAAGTGTATGGCTTATGAAAGATGAACGGACAGACCAGGAGCTGGTGGCAGTTTGCCTGGATGGAAACAGGGACGCCTTTGCGGAACTGGTCTGCCGTCATCAGGACTCGGTCTACGGTTTGGCCGTGGGCATGACGCGCAACCATGAGGACGCGGCGGATATGGCGCAGGAAGCTTTCATCAGGGCCTATGCAAAGCTGGAACAGTACAATCCGGACTATTCCTTCAAGTCGTGGCTGTTGCGCATCTGCGCCAACCAGACGAAGAACCTGTTCCGAAAGCGGATGCGACGGAGACGGGTGGAGGAAAACTATCTAAAGGAAGAGACCGTTGCCGGGGATGCCGCACCGCCCGACTACCAGCCGTTGGAGGAGGCGCTGGCGCAGCTGCCGCCCAAACTGTGCGCGCCGTTGCGGCTGAAGTTCATGGAAGGGATGGCCTACGAGGAAATCAGTTCGATCCTGGGCATCGGGGTCAGCGCGGCCAAGATGCGCGTCATGCGGGCACGGAAGCAGTTGGCGGAGATGTTGAACCATGGAAAATAAAGATCCCATCGCAGAGCAGTTGAAGCAGCACCGGACGCAGGCCCCGGAAGGCTTTGCCGACCAGGTGATGGCCGCGCTGCCGCAATGGCGCAAGACGCAACCGCGCGGCTGGTGGCCCTCGAACGGGCGCTGGATTGCGCCCGCATTGTCCGGCGCGGTGGCCACCGTGCTCATTCTCCTTGCCATGGGCCGTTTCCAGCCCGCCAAAATCCAGGGGCGCGTCGGCTTCCATTTCGAACTCCACGCCCCCGGCGCCGACAAGGTCGAGCTGCTCGGCACCTTCAACAACTGGAAGATGGGCGACATTGTGCTCAACGGGCCCGATGCCTCCGGCCATTGGACGGCGAGCGTCGAGCTGCCGGAGGGCCGGCACGAATATATTTTCCTGGTCGATGGCGAGCGCTGGGTGGCCGACCCCAAGGGGGCGACCCACCGCCCCGATGGCTTTGGCCGGGTAAACACCGTGATCAACTATTATGAGGACGACAATGCATAGGTGGATCGTTTTCAGTCTACTGCTTTGCGACCTGGCCTGGGCGAGTCCCGTCGAGGCTCCTTCGAAAAACTGGCAGGATCTTCGCGAGAAAAACCTGCGCATGGGCTTTACGGAGGAGCGGGTCGGCCGGGCCATCGCCGCCTGCCGTTCCGCCGGCCTGAAGGTGGCCGAAGCCGAAGACCTCTTCTGCCCGGTCTATGCCGCCCACGACGAAGAACTGCCTTCCGACTGCATTTTCCTTAAGATCGAGGAGGGGCTCGCCAAGCATGTTGCCTGGAAAGAAGTCCACGGTGCCGCCGACCGGCGCCTGGCCTGCATGCGGCAGGCCGACCAATTGATTATGGCCGCGCGGAACCACCGCGGCGGGCAGCACGCCCATCTTGTCATGCACACCTGCATGGCGCTGGAAAGCGGGCTTCCCGCCGACGCGCTTGAACAAACCTTTTCCCGGCCCGGCCGCTTCCGCTACGGCCGCCTCATCCATGTGGTCGAGGCCGGCGAAGCGCTCAAGCTCGCCGGCTTCGCCAACCCGCAGATTGTCCACATCATGAACGATTGCCTCGATCGCGACCTCTCCGGCGCGGAGGTCTTCCGCGTCGTCGATCTCCTCCAGGCCGGGCTCCGCGAAGGCAAGGATTTCGAAACCATCCACGCCACCCTCTGGGCCTCCGCCGACAAGTAGCCGGGTTCCACCCCGCCGCCCCGCCCTTACTCCATTACGACATTTCACGCATTAACCACTTTCACATAGGAACAGGTATCTTCCTTGCAGGGATATCAACCACGAAGGCACGAAGTACACAAAGTTCGGACTGTAGCTTTGAGTTCTTCGTGTCTTTGTGGTTAGCGCCTTTGGAATTCGTGAGGGGAACATTCAATCCCCTTCCTTTGGTTGTGACGAATCGGCGTGGCCGGGTGTACTGCTTCCATAACCAATAAACACCAACCAAGGAGCAAGGTTATGAAGCTGAAATACATCATCGCACTCGCCGCATGCATCACCCTTACAACCGCAATGGTCGAAGCCAAGGGCAACGGCACCTGCAACGGGAAAGCCGCCCAGGAATGCGCCAAGGATTGCGACCAGGTTTGCGGCGAAGCATGCACCTGCGATCAAAAGAAAGCGGATTGCACACAAGACTGCGCCAAGGACTGCGAGAAGAAGCAGCAGCGCAAAAAGGCCGGCAAGGGGTCTTGCGGCGCCTAATGGGTCCACCGGGAAAAACCGCAGGGCCATAGTGCCCTGCGTCAACCTTAACTAAGGAACATGCCATGAAACCGCAAACCACCCTCGTTTTAGTCCTCCTCCTGTCGGCTTCGTTTTCCGGAGCGAAACAAAACCGGCATCGCCACGGGAGGCAGGCGGACGCCTGTGGCCAAGGGTGCGCGGCAACACCGGCCGTGAAGGCGGATGCGAAGTTGACGGAAGCCGATGCCAGGCATCTGCTCTATCTGCGCGAGGAGGAAAAACTCGCGCGCGATGTCTACAACGCCATGGCCAAGCTCTACGACCAGCGCGTGTTCACCAACATTCCGCGCGCGGAGCAGCACCACATGGATGCCGTTCTAGGGTTGTTGACCGCGTACGGGCTGGAAGACCCTGTGAAAGAAAAAGCAGGCGCGTTCAGCGACGCCGAACTGCAAAAGCTTTTCGACGCCTTGGTTGAGCGCGGGTCAATCTCGCGCATGGATGCCTATCTCGTTGGCGCGTTGATCGAGGAGGTTGACATCCTCGACCTCCAAGAGGCCATCGGGCAGACGCAGAACGAAAACATTCGCTCCGTGCTCGAAGCGCTGGAAGGCGGATCGAAAAGGCATTTGAACGCCTTCGTTCGAAACTATGAATCCGTCTCCGGGAAAACCTATGCGGCGCAAAAGATGCCGCAGGCGGAGGTCGATGCCATCCTCGGGAAATAGCTGGGCGTCAGCGCCCGACGCCGCGCAGTTGCGGATGGGCGATGCCGCCCATCCGGGGGCGCGAAGTTCCCCAAACCCCAGTGAATTGCGCTTGGCACACCCCGTGCGTTAGCACCGTGTTGGAACCGTCGAGAATTGTTAGGAGAATCACCATGAACAGAAGCACATTATTGGCAATTATCGTGGGCAGCATGATTACGGGTTGGATGCTCGAACCCGTGGTTGCCGCAAAGGGAAAAGGCAAAGGGGGCGGCGGCACGGTGCCAGCCCTTACCGAGGCGGAGGCCGACGACCTGCTGTTCATGCGCGAGGAGGAAAAGCTCGCACGCGATGTATACCTTACCTTCTACACCCTGTGGGGCACGCAGGTGTTCGACAACATTTCCCAGTCGGAACAGCGGCATACGGATTCGGTGCTGGCTTTGATTCAAAAGTATGGCCTCGTCGATCCCGTTGGAGACAATGGCATAGGAGAGTTCGAAAACGAGGAGCTCCAGCACCTGTATGACGACCTGGTCGCCATTGGCGGGCAGTCGGAGCTCGAAGCCCTTTACGTGGGCGCCCTGATCGAGGAAGTCGATATCGAGGATATCTGGCTGGCCATGGAACGCACCGACAAGAGCGACATCGACAATGTCTATGCCAACCTGCTGGCCGGATCGGAAAACCATCTGGTGGCCTTCGTGGGCAACATCGAAAACCATATCGAAGGGTTGTACGAAGCACAGTACATCTCGCAGGAAGAAGTCGACGTCATTCTTGGACGCTGACCGGAAATTTAAAAGAGGAGGTTCCAGCCATTGTTGATTCTCCTTTCAATGGCTGGCTTTTTTATCGTTATGAAACCGCTCATGTACAGGCACCGTCCGGCTTTCCCCGCACTTGTGGGCGCGGTCGTCTCACTGCTCGGCGGGATATTTTGTTTCGGCATGATCTATGTGCGGGTGAAGAGCGGGGAGATCGGCGAGGAAAAGCTGAAGGCCCTCATTTTCATTTCGGTGGCCACCTCGCTCATCTTTTTGGTTGCCGCATTCGGGCGCTATCAATTCACCCATCTTTGGATGAAGCCGCGCCCCAACAAGAAACCTGCGCCGCGCCATCGGAGAAGGCCGCGCAGGTTCAACGATGCGGAGAAGTTTTAAAAGGCACCGATCCGCATGTGACCTTCGGGCGGCGGGCGGTGTAGGTAACCATAGAACAGGTCTATTAACAGGGGCATACGATGAATCTATCCAGGCGACGATTTCTAGAATACTGCGGCGTTGCCGCCGGCGTCATTGGCCTAACGCCGGGTGATTTAGCCGGGTTGAACGAGGCCCTGGCCGATCCGAATGCACCGGAAGTCATCTGGCTGCACGGGAGCTCCTGCACCGGCTGTTCGGTATCCTTCCTGAACTATATCTCCGACACGGCGCCCGAAACCGTGGTCGAGGTGCTCGCCGGAGCCATCAACCTCACCCACCACGCCACCGTCATGACCTTTGCTGGCGAAAGTTGCGGCGCGGTGCTCGAACATGCCGCCAAGCGCGGCAACTATATTCTCGTGCTCGAAGGCGGCGTGCCAACCGCCTTCAACGGCCACTGCTGCGTGGCCTACAGCTATAAGGGGCAGGAGATCACCTATGCGGATGCCGTCACCGAAATGGCGGCGCATGCCTCGCACGTGATATGCGCGGGAACCTGCTCCAGCTTCGGCGGCATCCCGGCGGCTGGAAGCAATCCCTCCGGCGTCATCAAGGTTTCGGAGCACATTGGAGCGGACACCATCAATATTTCCGGATGCCCGGCCAATCCCAACTGGGTGGTATGGGCCGTCGTGCAGCTGCTCCTCGGCAATACGGTCGATCTCGATGCCGACCAGCGGCCCGTTGCGCTCTACCAGCAGCCCCGCCAGGGCGGCGGCGGAGGAGGCTCCGGGGTTTGGGAAACCATCCACCAATCCTGCCCGCGCAAGTCGGCGTTCAACACCAATCGGGCAACGGACTTCGACGATACCGACGGAAAGTGCCTCGTCGACCTCGGTTGCCGGGGGCAGTGGACGAAGGCCAAGTGCGATAGCTGCTGGAACGGAACGGAAGGCAACGGCCATTGGTGCATCGGCGTCAACTCGCCCTGCATCGGTTGCGTCGAACCCGAGTTTCCCGATTCGCAATCCTTCTTCCAACCCTACAGCAACCCAAGCTAGTCCAGCGGAGATTTGCCATGCCCATCATCACAGCATCCATCGATCCCGTCACCCGCATCGAAGGCCATCTGAAGGTCGATGTTGAAATCGATACCATCGACGGCGTCCAGCAGGTGGTCGATGCCCATTGCGTCGGCACGCTCTTCCGCGGCTTCGAAAAAATCATGGAGGGCCGCGACCCGCGCGACGCACCCAACATCACCTCGCGCATCTGCGGCGTCTGCCCCACATCGCACGGCATGGCCGCCGCCCTCACGCTCGACAATGCCTTCGGCGTAACGCCGCCGACTGCCGGCATCATGATGCGCAACCTGGTGCACGGCGCCTGCTTCCTCGAATCGCACATCCTGCATTTCTACATCCTCAGCCTGCTCGACTACATCAAGGGGCCGGCCATGGCGCCGTGGCAACCCGGCTGGGACACCGGCCGCCGGCTCGATGCCACAACCGAGGCGCGCCTGCAAGGGAACTATCTAAAGGCCATCGAACTGCGCCGCAAGTGCCACGAGATGGGCGCGATCTATGGCGGCAAGCTGCCGCACACCCCGTCGTTCATTGCCGGCGGATTCACGGCGGTTTCGACGCAGGACGACAAAGATGGCTTTCAGATCTTGCTCACCGAAATCACCACGTTCATCCAGGGCACGCTGCTTCCCGATGTCGAGCTGCTGGCCTCGCTCTATCCCGACTATTTCAGCATCGGCAAGGGCTACGGCAACCTGATGTCCTACGGCGTGTTCGACAACGAATCCGGAAGCGGAACCCTGTTTGAGGCCGGCCTGATCAACGACGGCTCGGCAACGGTTCAGGCCCTCGATACCAACAACATTTCCGAACAGGTCACCTATTCGTGGTACGACCAAACCACCGACGGCAAACATCCGTCGGTCGGCGACACCATTCCAGTGCATCCGAAGGGCGAGGCCTATTCCTGGCTCAAGGCGCCGCGCTATTCCGGCGTCAACTATGAGTGCGGACCGCTTTCGCGCATGAAGGTCAATGGCGACTATGCGGGCGGGGTATCCGTGATGGACCGCCACCTTTCTCGCGCCCAGGAAGCCCTGAAGATTGCGTTGGCCATGCAGGGTTGGCTCGATGCCGTTGGCGTGGACGCCCCCGGTTATTCCCCAACCGCTGTGCCGGCATCCGCCAGCGGCGTCGGCCTAACCGAGGCCCCGCGCGGCGCACTGGCGCACTGGATCGGCGTGGAGTCCGGCGTGGTCTCGCACTACCAGGTCATCACACCCACCTGCTGGAACTGCTCGCCGCGCGATGCCGAGCAAAACCGAGGCCCCATGGAAGAAGCCCTCATCGGCACGCCGGTCAAAAAGGCCGACCAACCGGTCGAAGTGCTGCGCGTGGTCCATTCGTTCGATCCCTGCCTCGATTGCGCAACGCACGTGATGCGCCCGGACCGGAAGGGCAAGGTCTATATTGTTGATCGCTACGGAACTCGGATCGAGGAAGCATGATTGCCGAACAACGAAAACGCATTGCGGTGGTCGGCATGGGCAACCTGCTCATGTCGGACGATGGCGTGGGGGTGCACGTTTTGCACGAGCTGCAAAAACGCGGGCTCAAGGGCGTTGAGCTGATCGATGCCGGCACCGCCGTCATCCATACCGCCGACTGTCTGCGCGGGGCCGACCACATTGTTGTGGTCGATGCGTTCAAGGCCGGACGCAAACCCGGAACGGTCTATCTGATCTCCGGCGACGACATATTCGAAAACGACTACACGCTCTCGGTGCATTCGCTCGGGCTGAAGACGGCGCTGCGGTTCCTGGAACCCGGCGAAGATATGATGGATTGGACGCTCGTCGGCGTGGAGCCGGCAACGCTGGAGCACGGCATGGAATTGTCGGACGCGGTTCGGGAGGCCGTCGAGGGCGCGGTGCGAACCGTCGAAAATCTGATTGAGGAGTGGCAGGCATGAAAAAAGGACAATGGCTTTTAGTTGGACTGTACGCGGCCGCGACCGCGTTGGGCAATATTGGAGGGTTCTGCGCGGCGGTCGACGCCGATGGCACCAACGCCTATGTCGGGGCGGGGCAAATCCTGCTGCACGTCGATGTGTCGGACGCAGCGGCGCCCCGCCTGGTTTCGACGCGGGCTCTGCCCGGATTGATCGAGGATATTCTCGTGGACGGCGCAACGCTCTACGCGGCGTGCGGCGAGGCCGGCGTCCACAAGGTTGAGTTGCCGGGAATGGAGCTTTCCGCAACGTACGATTCCCCGGGCCATGCCTATGGCCTCGCCCGGGGCGGTTCTTCCCTCTATCTCGCCGACGGGGTTTCCGGACTGCAAGAACTCGATGCCGCAACGCTCGCCTCGACCGGCGGCTTCCTCACCAATGGGCCGGCCATGGATGTGGTGGTGGAAGATTCGGCCGTGTATCTGCTCGACCACTTTAACGGGGTGATTGCGCTCGATGCTTCGCTGGCCGTGACCGGAGGCTACGACTTGGTCGCCTTCGGCAACCGCATGGCGTCGGACGGCAGCACGCTTTACGTGGTCGATGGCCTGGGCAACCTGACCCAAGTCGATAGGGCCACCATGTCGGCCACCACCAACGCCCCCGCCATCCCGACCTTCGGGATCGCGGCGGGGATGGCCATCGAGGGCGACCGGCTCTATGTCGCCGAAGGTTTCGGCGGCCTTTCGATATACGACACCACCACCGAAATCCTGCTCGGCACCTTTACCGGCGTGGCGCGTAGCCGCTCGACGGCCATCGCCAACGGCCTGGCCTACGTGGCCGCCGGCAACCAAGGGGTGCGCATCTTCGACCTGTCGGACTTTTCCCTAGTGGCATCCGTACCGGCCAGCAACGCGCTCGACGTGGCCGTTGCGGGAACCACGCTCCTCGTTGCCGATCCGCTCGTGGGGCTGGAGCTGTTCGATCTGTCCTCTCCGGCTGTCCCGGTGCATCTGGGCACCTACACCCCATCCTCCCCCGGGGCTGTCCGATGCGTCGGGGCAACCGATTCCTTTGCCTATGTTGCCGAGGGCTACACCGTCCGCAAGCTGGACATCTCCACTCCGGCAACGCCGGTCGTGGTCGATAGTTTTGTTTCGGCCAACCATGTTTTCGACCTGGATGTCTGCGGTACCAACCTCATCCTGGGCACCGGCGCGGTACACTCCGTTGCGGTGGATGGGACGCAGGGCTTGCTGGATTGGAACCTGGTCGATCTTTCCGATCCGCTGACCCCGGTTTCGGTCACCAACCTAACGCCGCTGGTGCGCGCCCTGCGGCTGACGCTTTCGAGCAACGTGGTCTATGCTTCCGCCGACGATGGCGGAACGGCGGTCCTCGCCTTGCCGCCTATCGCGAACGATTCCGACGGCGATGGACTCGAGGATTCGTTCGAGCAAATGATCATCGATTTTGATCCGGGCGATGGCTTTGTTGATTTTGATAGCGTCGACCCCGACGACGACTTCGATGGCGACGGTCTCTCCAACCTTCACGAACAACTTGCCGGAACCTCCCCCGTCGATCCCGACTCCATATTCGCCATTTGTGGCCTCGACGGGGAGGCAACCGGTTATGCCGTAAGTTGGTACAGCTCCGCCGGCCATACCTATTCCGTGCACAAGAGCACCAACCTGGTGGAAGGCTTCCAGGTGCTCAAGTCAGGCATCCCTGCAACCGAACCCATCAATACATATCTTGATCCTCATTCCAACGAGTGCGCCATGTATATGATTATAATTGACTAAGTGTTTTAATCATGTCTGGTTATGCCATGGAAAATGGAAATGAAACATCGCTTGCCGGACTCAGTGTATTGGTGGTCGACGACGAGGCGCTGCTTCGTCGCCGGTTGATTGCCCATTTGAAAAACCTCGGCGCGGAGGTGGCCGGGGCGGAAACGCTGGAGGCCGCCCGACACAAGCTTTCCGATACCGAGTTTGATTTCCTGTTGCTCGACATCCACCTGCCGGACGGTATCGGGCTCGATCTCATCCGCGAAGGAACCGTTCCGGAAAGCACCGGCGTGGTGGTGATGACCGCCCAGGGCGGGGTGGAGGGGGCGATTGATTCCATACGCCTTGGTGCGCTGGATTATCTCGTTAAGCCATTCGATCCCGGCCTGCTGCCGCTGGTGATGCGCCGCGCGCGCAAGATGCGCCAGTCCTCGCGGGCGGCCGAGCACGAACGCGAAACCGAGGATGGGTCCGGCTTCTATTTCGGCGACTCGCTGGCTCCACTGCGCGAGCGGCTCGATAAAATCATTGCCGCCGACAACCGGTTGGGTATCCACCTGCCGCCGGTGCTGATTGCCGGGGAGACCGGTTCGGGCAAATCGACGATTGCGCGGTGGCTCCACCGCAACGGGCCGCGGGCCGACCAGCCGATGATCGAGGTGAACTGTTCGGCCCTGCCGGAATCGTTGGCGGAGTCGGAACTCTTCGGCAGCGAGAAGGGGGCCTTCACCGATGCGCGCGCCACGCGCCAGGGCCTGTTCGAGGCGGCGCATGGCGGAACCCTGTTCCTCGACGAGATCCCCAGCCTCTCTTCCGGCATCCAGGCCAAGGTGCTCACGGCGATCGAAGACCGCAACATCCGGCGCATTGGCGGCACGCGCCAGATCGAGATCGATGTCCGCGTGATTGCCGCCACCAACCGCGACCTGCGCGTTGCAGTGGAGTCGGGCGAATTTCGCGAAGACCTGCTGCACCGCCTCGACCTGTTCCGCCTCAACCTGCCGGCGCTGCACGAGCGCGGTACCGACATTCTCCAGCTGGCGGAGCGCATGCTCCAGCAGCTCTGCAAGCGGCACCGGCTGCCCCTCCGCCAAATCACGGAAGAGGGCAAGCGGCGCATGCTGGCCTACCGCTGGCCGGGCAACGTGCGCGAATTGGCGCACGAGCTCGAGCGCGGCCTGGTGTTCGACGATGCCGCCGTGCTGGATTTCGCCCATCTCACCGGGGGCGGGGGGCAGGGCGCTTCCGCCGCCACCGATCCGGGCGACTGGCTGAACCCGGCCTACGATTTCACCAAGGAAGAGTTTGTGATGGAGGATGCCATCAACCGCCTGGTGCAGCTTTCCCTCAAGCAATCCGGTGGCAATGCCTCCCAGGCCGCCCGGATGCTGGGCGTAACGCGCGACTTCATCCGCTACCGGCTGCACGGCGACCGGAAAGAAAAGCCATGAACCTTCGGCGCATCATTGCATTCGCTTCCGTTGGCCTTGCCTGGTCGGCCGGGGCGCAAGGCTCCAATCTGTCTCCGGTCGTGATTTGGGAGGCGGAAGGGTCGGTCTCGGCTGCCGTGGGCCATCGGGACAATGTCTTGCGTTCGAGCATCGCGACCGAAAGCAGTGCGTTTTTCCAGTCGTCGGTCGATGCCAGCCTCATTCGCTATTCCGATTCGGGTTCGCTTTTCATGTTTTATATTTTTGGCGAGGACACGCGCTATGTCGATGCGCCTTCGGTGGATTATGAGCAATTCATCTCCGCCACGGTGCAGCTCATCGAGCCCGTCGGCGACCGGAACGAGACGGGGCTGGAGGCCAACTATCTCTACCAGCACCAGATCCTCGATGCCTCCGTGACCGAGGTGGATGTGAACCGGGTGCTGGTGCTGGGGCACAGTGCCTATCTGCGGCCATACTGGATGCACCGGATGGGCAAGTGGGAGGCGCAGGTGGAAGCTTCCGTGCTCCGGCAGGTGTTCGAGCACACGTTGGACGACTATTGGGAAGCCGAGGCCGAGGCCCGCCTGACCCGCAACTATGGCAACCGTTCGGAGGTTTCGGTGGGCTATGTTCCGATGTGGCGCCTCTACGACACCCGCGAGCAGTACGACAGCGGGGGTTCCAGTGTGCCCGGCACCGAGCTGACCTACCTGCAAAACGAGGTCGATGGCGAGTGGCGGCACTATTGGGACCAAGACCGCCATTGGCGAACCACCAGCCGGGTGAGTTTCATGGCGAGCCGGGACAATGGTTCGGGCTATTTCGACTATGACCGCCTGTATTTCCGGGAACAGGTCTGGTGGAGCAAGGGGAATTGGGAAATCAAGGCCGCCGCGCGTTTCGGCTGGTACTACTACCGGGAGCAGCTGATCGACAACGAGCACCGCTACCGCTCCTATGCCACGCTGGACTACTCGATTACTCGTTGGCTGGGCGACCACTGGAAGCTGTTCACCGCCGGCGAACACGAATGGAACATGAGCAACGACCCGTTCGATGAATACCGCAGCTGGATGGTCAACTGCGGTGCAGGGTATGAATTCTAGAACGTTGGGCAACCATGACCGAAGCCATCCATCTCGATAAATTCATTCCGCGTTCGCGCCGGGCGTTCGCCTGGGGGATCGCCATTGCCCTGGGGGTGCTGGCGGTCACGATTGTGTCCGGCCTGTTCTTCGTGCGCGATCTGGTGCGCGAGCAGATGATCCGCCGCGATGCCGAAGCGCTCCACGCCACCACGCTCATGGAGCAGCTCGACCTGGCCCCCGATGGGGAGGACATCCGTACCGACATGCAGATCGGCTTCGATTCCGCCGTACGTGCATCGCGCCTGCGCGGGGTGATGGGCATTCGCTTCTTCGACAAACAGGGCGACTTCAGCGACACGTTCCCGGCCACCATCATGCCCCAGGCGCTGGAGGAGGAGGCGTTCGATTCCATCTGGGAGCTGGAACCCCACGGAAGGTTTTTGCCCCATTCGCCGATGGATTCGGTTTTCATCTATCTCCCTTCGTTCTCCACCGGACGGATTTCGAGCGTGCCCGTGCTGCAGGTCACCATTCCCTTGCATCAGCGCGACACCGAAAAGCTGGCCGGAGCGGCGCAGTTCATCATCGAGGGCCAAAGCATGGCCGAAGAGTTTGCCCGGCTCGATTCCCGGTTGGTGCAGATCGGTGCCACCACGTTTGCAATGGCGGGGGTCCTTTTGGTGGCCATGCTGTGGCCGGCCTTCCGGCGCGTGCAAAAACTCAACTGGCAACTGGCCCGCCATGGCGAACGGTTGCAGCGGGCCAACGATGAGCTGGCGCTAACGGCGCGCATTTCGGCGGTCGGCGCCATTTCCGCCCATCTGATGCACGGCCTGAAGAATCCCCTGGCCAGCCTCTCGCACTTTGTTTCGCGCAACGACCTCGGTTCCACCGAGGCCGACCTGCAGGATTGGGAGGATGCGCTCACGGCTTCGCGCCGGATGCAGTCGATGGTGGAGCACACGCTCGAAGTGCTCTGCGATGCCCGCGGCGAAGCCACCTACGAGCTTACCGTAACCGAGCTCGGCGACGATGTGCAAAAGCGGGTCGCCGCCACCGCCTCCCAGCGGAACGTGATGGTTGCGTTCCAGGCCGAAGGCAATTGCACGCTTTCGAGCCGTACCGCCAACCTGGCCAGCCTGATTCTGGTCAACCTGCTCGAAAACGCCATCGAGGCAACGCCGCCCGGCGGGGGGGTGTCGCTCTCCGTTTCGCGCCGGGACGACATCCTTTGCTTCCGCGTGCGCGACGGCGGAACCGGGTTCCCCGACCATCAGCTCGACCACCTGTTCCTGCCGGGCAAATCGACGCGCGAGGGCGGAAGCGGCATCGGGCTGGCGATCTCGAAGCAGATTGCCGATTATCTGGAGGCCTCCCTGGAACTCGAGGAGTCCACCCCCGCAGGCTGCGTTTTCCTGCTGGAGCTCCCGATGGACGTCTGCCTGGACCCGCCGGATTAGGAAGGCCTGGGCGGTGCCGCCCGGACCGCCCGTTTTTGTGCTGGGTGCCACCACCCGAAACGGGACTCCGGTTTTTGGTAAAGTCCGTTTTACCTAGTGTTTTTGGACAAAAGTTGGTTGGCACACTGCATGCAATAGGGGGTGGCAGGCATAGAGCCGTCGAGACCCAATAAAAGGAAGTAGCATCATGAAGACTAAATTGATTATCGCAACCGTGGCAACCCTGGCATGTGCAAGCCTGACCATGGCAAAAGGTGAAGGAGCCGGCGAAGGAACCGGCCCGGTCAAAGACCAGATCCAGCAGCGCGACCAGTTGCAGACCTGTACGCCCGATCTCGAAAAGGATTGCACCAAGCTCAAGGAAGGCCTTCCGGAAGAAGTGAAGGAAGCCGTCAAGGACATGACCCAGGCTCGTGAAAAATACCAGGAGCAACTGAAGGAAAAGCAGAAGGAACTCGCTGAATGCACCAAGGAAGACTGCGATGCCCTGCGCCAGCAGCTCCGTGAGCAGCTCAAGGATGAATCCGGCGACCGCCTGCAACTGCGTCAGCGCCTCCAGGAAATGCGCAAGGAACTGCCGACCCACGACGAAGTCATGGAACAGGCTAAGGAACAGGTTCGCGATCGCACGCGCCGTGGCGACGACTAATTCCTTTGAACGATAATTCCCCTTGCGGGAATCGACAATGCCTCCCTTGCGGGAGGCATTCTTCTTCGAACAATCCACAACCCACCCGGATGGCCAGCATGAATAAAACGTGGCAGATCAGCAGACAACGACAGCAAAAAGCATGCGTTCCATCCGCTATCGTCATCGGCTGCCTGCTGGCCCTCCTTTCCCGGCCCGTTTCCGCTGAAGTGCGCGATGAACGCTGGCGCTGGTCGAACCCGTTGCCGCACGGCAACAATGTCATGGACATGAAGGTCTCGACCGATCTCTCGGTGCAGGTGGGCGATGGCGGATCGCTGTATGTCCAGCGCTCGGACGGTCGATGGGCCCCGGCGAACACCGGAACCGAAAACTATCTGCGCAGCACCGCCTTGCTCGGCGACCGCATCATTGCCACCGGTGAGAGCGGAACCATTCTTTGGTCGGACGACGGTGTTGATTTCGAGCAGGCCTCCCTTTCCCCCGCACTCGTCTACGACGACTGGTTCGAGGGCGTCACGGTTTCCGGCCAGCGCGCTGTTGCCGTCGGCGACTGGGGCATGATCTACACCAGCACGAATGGCTCAAGCTGGACTTCCGCCACCTCCAATACCGAGGAATGGTTGCGCGGCGTTGCGGCAGGCAACGGCGGCTTTGTTGCGGTAGGCGAAAACGGAACCATTCTACGCGCATCCCAAGCCGCGGCGTCGTGGAGCCTGAAAACCAGCAACACCCCGGAACACCTCAACCGTGTCCGTTTCCTGGGCACAAGCGGAAGCGGCCAATTCTATGCCGTCGGCAACAAGGGAACCTTGTTGAACAGTGCCGACGGAATCTCTTGGTCGTCCATGGCCAGTGGTTCAACCAACGATCTTTATGATGTCGCAATGAACAACGCAGGGTTGCTCCTCGTCGGAGACCAGGAGATGCGAACCAGTATCGATGGCGGGGCAAGCTGGGTGGACCAGATCAATGATCTGCCCACCAATACACCGCCCGCATGGGTCTATCTTTCGGCCCATGGCAAAGCGAATTCGTGGCTCGTTGCGGGCCGCACAGGACTTTTAATGGAAGGCGCCTCGACCAATGGCATTGATTGGGCATGGCAGCCTTCCCCAGACGATTCCTCCCACGCCTGGCTCTGGGACATGACGGTGCAGAACGGGATCTACATCGCAGTCGGCGACCTGGCACACATAAAAACCAGCCTCGACGGGATTCTATGGGACCAGGAAGTGGTTCCCGTCTCGCACACGAATACCGTGTTGCTGGGCGTGGGGGGAACCTCCAATCTATTGGTGGCCGTCGGCAACGCCGGCAACGTCCTGGTTAGCCAGGCGGGCCTGCAGGAACTATCCGTCACCAACGGGGCCGTCGCCACGAACATCGTGGCCCAAACCTATGGCGTCGTCTGGACCAACCTGGCGTCGTTCACCACGAATTCGCTGCAGGGTGTTGCCGCAACCGATGGCCTTTTCATTGTAACCGGCGAGGCCGGCATCGTGTTCACCAGTCCCGATGGCACCAATTGGACGGAGCGCGCCACGCCAACGGCGAACTTCCTTTCCAGCGGCGCCATCGGCTCCGGCGTGTGCGTTGCCGTGGGCAACGAAGGCACACTGATTCGTTCAACAACGGATGGTGCTTCCTGGAGCGCGATCCCCATGGCCACGACCGATTGGCTCTACCGCGTCCGGTGGATTGAAAACCAATTTGTGGTGGTTGGCGAAAACGGAACCATCTTCACCAGCCCGGATGGTTCAACATGGACACCCCGCGCCAGCGGATCGACGCGTTGGCTGACGGATGTTGCCTATGCGGATGGCCAATGGTTTGTTTCCGGCTACCAGGGCACATTGCTCACGAGCACGAACCTTGCGGATTGGTCGGAGCTTCCGTTGCCGACGGGCAAGTCGTTGTTCTCCGCCGCAACGAAGGATGGGCAGCTGGTGCTGGCCGGCATCGAGGGCGTTACGCTGCGCAACCGGATCGTGCCGCAAACCACCCCGGTGCTGCTGCTGGACTACAGCCAGAGCATCGCCGTCGATACCAACGCGGTGGATACCGTCTATGAATTGTTCCTTTTCGGCGGAGAGCCGGATCAGTTCTTCGACTTCCAATCCAGCACCAACCTCACCGGCAGCTGGACGAACCTCAACGGCACGCTCGAAATGTACGATGCCTCAGGCACCCTCTACGCCATCCGCACCCGCGATGCCACCAACGCCCCTGCCGCCGAATTCTACCGAACCGAACTGGTGGATTAGTTCGGATACATGAAACCGAGTCACCTGTTTTGTTTCAAGCCCAGCGTTCCAGCCCGAAAAACAATAGATGACTCGCGGCTAATTGAATCGTGCCTTTGGGCTTGGTAAATAGGTATTTACATGCCTGAACGGCTTGATATCCTCTCTCGCATTCGGAGGTGCGGATATGAAGAAGGCCTTGTTGGTGCTCATGGTTTTTGCGGCCTCGGCGCAGGCGCAAAAATGGCAGGTGATCGGGTGGAACGACCTCGGCATGCACTGCATGGACGGAACCGACTTTTCGGTCTTCTCGATCCTGCCGCCCTATAACACGATCCATGCCCATGTGCTGCTTGACGGTGAACCGGTGGGCGATGACGTCGTGGCCGTGACCTTCGAGGCCGTCGCCGATCCCGCAGGCTCGATCAACACCACCGCGGCCGACAAATGCAACTTTTGGGAACACGTTGCCGATATGTTCGGTGCGCAGCCCTCCAACGATGTCGGGCTGGCGGGCGTCGCGATGCCGGGCACGGCCAACACGCCGCAACCGATGGTCTATGAGCCGGCGCACCAGTGGTTCACCGGCGAGGGGATTCCCATCACCCCCTTCGACGATGCCGGCAAGGTGAACTATTATCCCATGATGAAGATCGTGGTGCGCGATACGTTCGGAACGGAGCGGGCATCGACCAAGATCGTGCTACCGGTCTCCGACGAAATGACCTGCTCCGCCTGCCACCAGTCCGGAAGTGCGCCGGATGCCCGCCCGTTGCTCGGCTGGCGGTGGCATCCCGACCACGACAAGGACATCAAGCTCAACATCCTGCGCCTGCACGACGAAAAGCAGGTGGGGAATCCGGCCTATGCGCAGGCCTTGCTGGAGGAGGGGTTCAACACCAATGGGCTCTACCCAACCGTGGTGGCCGACCAAACGGCGATCCTTTGCGCCCGCTGCCACCACTCCAATGCGCTGCCGGTGCCGGCCAACACCAACGTGGTGGCGACCATGACCCAGGCCATGCATGCGCACCATGGCCAGGTGAACGATCCGGCTTCCGGGTTGGTTCTCGATAGTTCGCTTAACCGCGACTCCTGCTACCGGTGCCATCCCGGCTCATCCACCCAATGCCTCCGCGGCGCGATGGGCGCTGCGGTGGCCGCCGATGGCGGGCTCGCCATCGAATGCCAAAGCTGCCATGGGCAGATGAGCGATGTGGGTGCGGTCTCGCGCAATGGCTGGTTTGACGAACCAAGCTGCCAGAGTTGCCACACCGGAACGGCCACCGACAACAACGGGGAAATCCGATACCTGTCCGTCTTCGAGCCGGGCGGCGCCGAGCGCGTGGCGGTCAACAGCACCTTCGCGCATCCGGCCAATACGCTCTATCGGTTTTCGACGGGGCATGGTGGGTTGCAGTGCTCGGCCTGCCACGGTTCGCCGCACGCGATCTATCCCTCCGCGCACACCAACGACAATATCCAGAACATCGACATGCAGGGGCACAAGGGCACGGTGATCGAGTGCAAAAACTGCCACGTGTACGATCCGCTCACGTTCAACGGCGGCCCGCACGGCATGCACCCGGTTGGCGACACGGCCTTTGCCAGGAAGGCTGATGGCCGTCCGGAGGAGTGGTTCCACGGCCAGGTTAAGGAAGATGGCAACATTGGTGTTGCATCGTGCAAAGCCTGCCACGGGACGGATTTTTCCGGCACGGTGCTCTCGCTGGCCCAAGGGGAACGCCAATTCGTTTTCGGGGACGGCATTGGGCCCATCCATTTTTGGAAAGGCTACCGCGTCGGCTGCTACACCTGCCACAACGGCCCTAACTCGGAAGCACCCAATCCGAACAGTCCGCCGGTGGTTGTTTCGACCAGCGCAGCCACAACCGCAAATATGCCGGTGGCCATTCCGCTGACAACGGACAAGGGCGAGCTGCGGATCGTATCGCAGGCGCAGAACGGAACGGTCGGTTTGTCTGGCTCAACCGCCACCTATTATCCCTTTCTGAACGTTACCGGAACGGACTCGTTCACCTTCGCGGCGTGGGATGGCGTCGGCAGGAGGGATTCCAATTTGGCAACCGTCACCGTATCCGTGGCGGAGGGGGCCTGCATACTCGTTTGCGAATCGCTCGTTCCATCCAACGCCGTTGCCCGCACGGCGCTTCCGTTCTGGGCATTCGCCACGGTGTCGAACGGTACCGATGCCGTTTCCTATGCCTGGGACTTTGGCGATGGGGGCGGTTCGACCGCTGCCTTGGCACAACACGCCTATGGCAAAAACGGAACCTATCCCTGGAGCGTGATCGCTTCCGCAGGGGGCTTTATGGTCACGAATTCGGGGGCAATCACGGTCGGCAATGTTCAACTGGATACCGACGGCGACGGCATCGAGGACGACTGGGAATGGGAAACCTTCCAATCCTTGGAAACAGCCGGCGAAGACTCCGACTTCGACGATGATGGCCAGAGCGACAAGGCGGAATACCTGTGCGGCTCCGATGCAACGGATGCCGGTTCGAACCTGGCGTTCAACGAGGTGGCGCCGAGCATCGTCCGCTGGGCAAGCGAGCCCAACCGCATCTACACCATCAACGCCACCACCTCGCTGGTCGCCACCGCTTTCACCCCGCTCGCCACGGGCATCGCATCGACCCCGCCCGAAAACACCTACACCGACCTAACCGCATCGGACGAGTCGGTCAAATTCTATCAAGTGGAGCTGGAGTGATCACCTCCGGAGGTTAAATCCAGATAGTCGATCGTGCATTTGGATGTCACTCCGCATGGGATTTATTTTTTGGCCTTCAGGAATGCGAGTACGTTGTCGAGATCCTGCACGGCTTTGACCTGGTCGTTTCGGTAGACGATTTTTCCGGATGGATCGATGATGAATGTCCAGCGTGCGGTGGTGGCGCTGCGGACCAGCTCCACCTCCTTGCCGTCGACCGTGCGGGTGATTTTCTTTTCCCCGGATGCGACGGGCACACCAAAGGCCTGCGCGATCTTGCCGTCCGGATCGGATAGGAGGGTGAAGTTGAGTTTTTCGGCCTGCTGGAAATATTTCAGGTTCCGGGGGGCGTCGCCGCTGATGCCGACGATTTCAAATGCCGGGTCCTTGGTCTGCCCAATATGGTCGCGGTAGCTGCAGGCCTGCTTGGTGCATCCGCCGGTCATGGCGGCGGGATAAAAATAGACCACGATATGTTTCCCGCCTAGATGATCCTTCAGCGCCCAGGCGTTGCCGTCTTGGTCGACCGTCTCGAATTCCGGTGCCTTTTCGCTGACGGTAATTCCGGCGGAAGTTGACGCCACGACAAGCGCAATGGCAGTCAGGCAGATATTTTTGAAATGCATGGTGGCTCCTTTTCTAGCTTCGTAGATCCTTGTTCTTGTAGTACTCGACCTCGCCCTCCTCGGCAAAGGTGGCAACCTTGTTGGTTAAGGCGAGCCGTTGTTGTTCCGAAAGATCCGTAAAACGGTTGACCATGGCGGCCTTCTCTTCGACATATTCCGGATTCTCCGCACCGGTGATCAGTACGGAGACCGGTAGGGAGAGCGCGAAGTGGATGCACTCTTCGATGGAAAGCGCGTTGGGGACAACCGGGTTGCCGGAAGTCCACTTCACCTTGCCGTTCATCTCCTTTTTCGCGAAGAAGCGGCCGTCGGCCAAGGTTTTCATGGCCAGGATACCGATGTTGTTTTCGAGCATCCGGGGAACCGTGTGGCGTATGAAGCTGTGCTTCGATGCCGCATCAACGGGATTGATCGGGAATTGGCAGGAGATGCAGGCATCGCGCACGGCCTGGTGTTCGGTCATGCGAACATGGGCGTAGGGCGAAGCGTGGCCGGTGAAACCGATGTGACGCACCTTGCCTTCGGCTTGCGCCTTGAGTGCCTCGTCCAGTACGCCTTTTGCGAGCCGGTCGTCGGCGTCTTGCGGATTGCTTAACGAATGGATCTGCCAGAGGTCGACGACCTCCGTATTCATTCGTTTCAGCGACCCTTCCAAATGCTCCCGCGCGGTGGCGGCATCCTTGGCCTGGGTCTTGGTCATCAGGAAAATATCGTCGCGGTATTTGGGGATGAGGTATTTCCCGTAGCGCTCCTCGCTGCGCCCCTTGCCGTAGCTCTCGGCATTGTCGAAAAAGCGGATGCCGACTTCGAGCGCCTTTTCAATGGTGGCCTGTACCACGGCTTCGTCCTCCGGCCAGCCGATGTGGTATCCGCCCAATCCAAGGCACGTCACCTTCTCCCCGCTTTTTCCGAGTGTCCGGTGTGGAAGAACCGTCCCGAGCCGATCCGACCGCGATGCGCCCGCTTTGGCGACGGGGGGCGCGAGCACCGCGCCGGCAATGGCCAGCTGTTGCAACAAGTCTCTTCGTTTCATGCCTGCATGCTACGGCAAGATTCGGGTGATTGAAAGCGTTCTACATCGCCCAGTTGACGGCGGCGTAGAAATAGCGGCCGGGCATGGGGATCTTTTCGCCTTGGGCCAGGTCGCCGGCGGGGAGGGCGGCCGTGCGGTTGAGGTGTTCGGCATAGTCCTGGTCGAAGAGGTTTCCGATTCCCGCTTCCAGGCTGAAGCCGGCGGGCAGCTGGATGCCGCCGCGCAGGTCGACGACCTGGTAGCCGGGGGTTTCGGTTTCGGGGAATTGGGGATCGATCCGCTCCTGCCTGGAGGCGGCGCGCAGCATGGCCTCCGCCCAGGGGCGCACGGATTTTTCCCACTCCCAGCGAATGCCCACGTGGCCGTTGAACGGGGGGATCAAGGGTAGGTCGCGGTCGTCGGACACATTGCGGCCGCGCACGTAGGCCATGGCAAAGGGGATGCTCCAGCTTTGTGAAAGGTTGATGCGGCCCTCCAGCTCGCCGCCGGCGAGCAGGGCATCGGTATTCACGAACCCGCGGATGAGGTCGTCGGTTCCATCGCCGTTGACATCGTCGGTTGCAATGCCGGTTTCGAGGATGTAGTTCCACACGTAGGCGCAGTAGAGATGGGCGCCCAGCTGGAGCCAGCCGCCATGGAGTTCGGCTCCGGTGTTGAATTCGGCCTTGGTTTCGGGATCGAGCGAGGGGTTGCCGACCAAGTATCCGCCGGGGGCGGGGGCGAAGGAATAGAAGCGCTCGGTCACGCTGGCAGCGCGCTGCATCCAGCCGGCCCCGGCAAACCACAGCAGGTTGTCGCCCTGCGGAATTTCCCAAAGCGCATTGCCGGCGGTGGTCAGTTCGTTGCGGTCGGTATCGAGCGCATCGTCGCCATAATAATAGGCATACGCATCGCGCACGGTGGGGGCGATGGAGCTGGTGGGGGGATCGAGCGGCTCGTCGCCTTTGCCGATGGCACTGAAGACGCCGTCGATGCGGAGCCCCAACCGGAGGCGGCTATCGTGTGCCAGCTGCGAGGTGCGCTCGGCGAAGACGCCGGCCTGCCCCTGCGAGGCATCCGGCCAGATGGGATCCTGGAAGGTCTTGTCCGGCGTCACCATATACCGGGTGCGCAGGGCGTCGCGCGTGAGATAATGGGTATCGACGCCAATGCTCCAATCGGTGTCCGGATTAAACGTCCAATCGGTTTCCATCCGCAGTCCCAGGGTCCGCGATTCGGTAACGGCTTCGGCTTCCATCGTGCCGCGGTTGGGCTTTTGGCTGTTGTCCATCACGTGGTCGATGGTGGAATAGCCGGCCTGCCATTCGATGGCTTCGAGGGCGTCGCCAAGGGATTCGTGGCGGGAGCCGAAGGTGAAGGTGTGCGCGTCCACTTCGGTGGCATCCATGGGCAGGGCGGGGTAGTCGAGGTGGTCGATGCGGTGCGTGTTCCAGTTGATCCAGTAGCCGCTGTTCGCGGTGGGCGTCCAGCGCAGGTTTGCACCCCCGCCGTAGGAACGGTTTTCGCCGGGTACGGTTTTCCCGCCGCCGGATTCATAGTCGCCGAAGTCGATGGCGTTGAAGGATGCCCCGGCTTCAAGCGTTCCGTTCCCGATTTTTCCGCCGGCCTGGGTGGAGTAGCCGTCGCGGCCGCCGTTCCAGGTGAAGCCGGCGTGGCCGGTTGCCCCGTTCTGGGCGGGGGCGGCGGCATGGGGGACGGATTGCGCCATCACCCGCCCGCCGGTTCCGCCGGAACCATAGGTGACCGAGGGCAGGCCTTTGACGATGACCAGGTTTTCGATCGATTCGGGCGAAAGATAGACGGTTGGCGGATCCATGCGCGCGGGGCAGGAACCGTAGATCGGAAGAAAGTCGATCTGGGTGGTGACGCGTTCCCAGCCGAGGCCGCGCACCACCGGCTCCGGGGTGTCGACCGAGGCACAGGCGGAGGAGATTCCGGGAATACGGTCGGCCACGTGGCCGGCGTTGAGGTTGCGGCTGTCGTCGAGCAGTTCCTCTTTTCCCAGCGGCGTGACCATGGCATCGACCCGCGGGGCGCGCACCACGATGGCTTCGAGTTGGTAGGGCTGGTTTTTGGGCGGACTGTTCGTTTCCGCAATGATCCGTGTGGAAACAAGTGCAAGACAAACCAATGCATAGAGCCTCATATGAAATCCCCGTAACGTTATTGGAGATAACATTATTATGAAATATGCGTATCCAAGTCTAGTGCCCAGTCGGAAAATGGATGTCTATACTACGGTTTCGAACAGAAGGACGCAAAGGGCGCAAAGTCAAGGTGTGGAGGATTCTTCGCGACCTTTGCGATCTTCTGTTAAACAGGACAGTTATCGGGGGCCTATGTATCAGACGTATATGGAGGTAGAGGTTAAAGCCCATACGATTTGATGAAGCGCTCGGCGTCGAAGTGTTCGGCGAAGAGTTCAACGATGTGCTGGTGCTTGAGCCGGTCGTAGAGCTGGAGCTTGGTGTTGGTGAAGCATTTGTGGAGCGTCATGTCCGTATCGGCGGTGTCTTGCCGAACGGCGATGGTGGGCAGGCAGCTTTGCGCCAGCAGGCTAAGGGTTTCGGCATCGGGCATGGTGTTTGAGCAGGTTAGGATCAGGCCTCCCAGCTTTTCCCCGGGCAGCTGGTGGTTGAACTCGACAATGCGTTTCAACCGGCGGTGGGAGCCGCCGCCGATGACGGCGATGTCGCGCGGGCGCAGGCTGGTTGAGGGGTCGAAGGCATTGTTGCCTTGCGAAACAATTTTCACCTTTCGGCAAGCCAGATGCCAGGCACTGGCGCACCGGCCGCATTTAAGCGTACGGTGATCCTTGAAGCTCTGGCTGATCAAGTGCATGGATGGATTGTTGAGGTATTTCACCTGCGGCATGTAGCCGAACACTTTCAGCGAGGGATCCCACTCCGGGAAAATGCGGTCGAGGGATTCTTCCGTCAGCACCTCTTTCATCATATCCACTTTTGGGGGAAGCACTTTGTTGAACAGCACGCCCGCCACCCGGCTATGGTGATGCGAGAAATAGGAGAGGTCCACTTCGAGCTCATCGAGCGTGCGCCCAATCCCGCCGCCAACGAGATAGAGGATCTTTGCACCGAGCAAGTTGGCAACGCGCGCGTTGGAGAGCCCGACCACCGAGCCGACGCCGGGATGGCCGGTGCCTTCGGCAATGATCAGTTTTTTGTTGGAAAGCGATTCCATGGTTCGGTGGATGTTCTTTTCAAAATCCGCCGTGATGGTTTTTTGGTTGTTCCCTGTGATGTAGTCGCGCGTGACGCCGGAGATGACGCGGACGGGGGAGAGCATGCCCATGTCCGGCATGTCGAGCCCGGTGAACTCCTTGACGATGCGCACGTCCTTGTCGATCCGCTCGCCGTTGGGCAGCGTGACCATCTCCTGGCCGACCGGCTTGAAGTAGCCGATATCCTTGGGATCAATGATTCGGGCGATGGCGGATATGACGCCCAGGCTGGTGACGGTCTTGCCGGCATGCTGGCGTTCGCCTGCGATGAAAACTACGGGTGGCTTGCTCATGGGATTATCCTTTCGTGCAGTAGTTCGTACTGCGTATTGCGTATCCGTGTCAATCGGCGTTCATGGTGGGTTCATGGATTAGCGAAACCTTTTGCAGGTTGATGGCATCGACGGGGCAGGCCTTCAGGCATTCGCCGCACCGGATGCACTCGTCCTGGTTGATCCAAATCAGATTCATTTCGCGGACATAGTCGGTTGCTTCCCACGAAACCACCCGGCCTTCCTGGTCGTGCGTGATTTCCTTCAGCATCAGAATGCATTCAGGGCGCGGTTTGGCCTTGAGGCACCAGTCGCACTTGATGCACTTGTCCTGGTCGATCTCGAACTTGTAGTGGCACCGGTAGCAGCGCTTTGCTTCTTCGATGGCGTCCGGCCGATCGAAGCCCTGTTCGACTTCGCCTTGCAGGCTCCGCTCGGCGAGCGGACGCGAAGGCATCGCCTGCCTTGGAATACGATCCATGGCGCGGGTGCGGCCAACGGTTGCGGCATCCTCGATCTGCACATGATGGATCAGCCGCTGTTCGCCCATCAGGAAAAGATCGATTTCTTCGACCACCTGCTTGGCATGGGCGATGGCATCGATCAGCGACGATGCCCCCTGGGCAAAATCGCCGGCCATGAACAGCTTGTTGTGTTCGACGTTGTTGGGATTGCCTGTTGGTTCCTCCATCCAGCTGAGGTCGGGGAACTGGCCGGTGGCGAGTAGGACGGTATCGGCGGGGACTTCGAACTCCTCATGGGTTCCGGTTCGATGAAAACGCATGCCGGCCAGCTTGCCCTCCTTTTCAATATAGGCGAGGGGCGTGGCATGGCATTCGAGCGGGATCCCCTCGGCATCGAGCTCCTCCAGCTCGCCGGGGGTGACGCGCATGACCTCTTTCGAGCGACGATAAAGCACCTTCAGGTCCCACTGCGCGGTCTGTGCCCCCAGTCGCCGCGCGGTGCGCGCGCAGTCCATGGCCGTAAAGCCGCCGCCGATCACAATCACGCGTTCGCCGATTCCGCCGGTTCCGGTTTCGTTGACCTCCAGCAGGAAGTCGAGCCCGTGGCGGATGCCGGGCAGGTCGCTGCCGGGCAGGTTGAGCAGGTTGGGTTTCAGGGTTCCGGCGGCCATGATGACGGCATCGTTTCCATCCAACAACTGCGTGAGTGGCAGGTCTTTTCCGATGGCAGTGCCGCAGACGACCTCGATACCTAAAGCGGTGATCTGCTTGATTTCGCGGTGGATGATCTCACGGGGTAAACGGAATTCGGGAATGCCCTGGTTGAGCATGCCGCCGGGGGAATGGTGCTTTTCATAGACCGTAACCTTGTGCCCAAGCAGCGTCAGGTTGCGAGCGGCGGCAAGCCCGGCGACCCCGGAGCCAACCACGGCCACCCTCTTCCCTGATTCCGGGAACCATGGTTCCAGCAGGATGGGATCCTGTTGCGGAAAGTCGGCGGCGGACCGTTTTGAAAAGCAGATGGCCACGGGATCGCCCAGGCCATCGTAGCCGTGGCGGCAGGCGGCTTCGCACGGACGCGAGCAAACGCGCCCCAACACGGCCGGAAAGATATTGTCGCGCAGGTTGATCCGGTAGGCCTCTTCAAAATCGCCTGTGGCAATGGCGGTGAGATAGGCCGGAACATCGGTTCCGGCAGGACAGGCCTTTTGGCAGGGCACGTTGGTTTCCATCCAGGCGAAATCTTTCGGTTCCTTGCAATGGCCGGCCTTGGCTGAGAGCTCCGCCGAGGCCGAATGCGTCCGCTCCACCGGCTTGAAAAGTTTTTTGATCTGCCCCGAAAAATCCATGCCTTATACCAAATTAAACTGATTTGAATTTTTTACCACAGAGTTTACAGAGACGCAGAGGGTGGCAGATATATTGGTTGCTCTGTGCCTCCGTGCGCTCTGTGGTGAGACTCTTCAAGTTAATTGCCTATTAATCGTTCCATCCGCGAAAGTTATTTAGACCGAATCTCAGAAACGGGCAGGGCCGTCAACGAAAAAGGCGAACCCTTGCGGATTCGCCTGATCCTGTCCACTTCGGTGGTGTGGGCTATTTGAGCCTGTAGGCCGCGAATTCGCGCCTTCCGCCGATCGGTGCGGTGGCGATTTCCTCCGAGAGGAACGGGAGCCTAAATGCAGCCAATTGCTCGAAACTCGTTTTCTTTTTGCTGCGGTGTCTGCGCAGGCGCTTGCGCCGAGCCAGCCAGGTGCCCAGCCCCCCGAGGGCGATCATCGAGAACGATGCCGGTTCCGGAACGCAAGTGGATCCGGTCTGAAGGTTGTCGATCCAGGTCGTCTGCCCCACGTTGGCAATGAGCGAGATATCCATCCACTCACTGGCCGGTTGCGGATCGAAGTTGACGTATCCCTCGATATGGCTACCGGTGGTGTTGGCGGTGAAGGTCAGTGAGCCGGGAACCAATACAGACCGCGAATCATCGGTGCCAAAGTCCAAAACGGGTGCCGTTCCGGAATAGTCGAAGGCAAACCAGAAATATTTAATGTTCGCGGAATTGTAGGTGTTGGGGACATCGATATGGAGCGTTACCCCCGAAGGTTGGGTTGCGTTGTGGATTCCAAGCACTCCGCCGAGGGTGGAGACGGTATCGCCATAGCCCGAAATCGACCAGATTGGATCGTTGGGTTGGCCTGAATTGCCCCCTTCCAGGGTGATGGTTGGAGGCAGGCTCCCGTCATCGAAGTCATATCCCCAAAACTTTGTGTTCGGAAGCCCGGTCGGGTTTGTGCTTTCCCAGGGCGGGACAACTTCCCCATAGGCCGGGATCATGAAAGCTGCAACAAGCAGCAAGATTGAGGCAATGCGTACGTGTTTCATCTTATTCTCCCTTGGTTTCATCTCCGTTTCGCGCGGAATTTGGTGTACCGCTCGCGAATCGTTCCCTTTTATAACCAAGCGAAACCTGTTTTGACAAGGAAAATGATGAACTTTACTTGTGTGTATTAATTATTAAAAAGGAAAGATAAAAATTTGTGTGTTGGCATTGTATTCAAAAACCGAGCTGGCCATGGGATCGCCTAGGGTTCGGGATGTTGTTTCATAAAGGAGGAACTTGCAAAACCTCTGGTTTTGTCGTTCCAGTTATCAGGTACTGGTTATTGGTTATCAGGACAAGTCATACGCAACCAGCGGGTTAGCCCAATAACCAATAACTTTTAACAAAAAACCGCCTCGCAAACTCGAAGGGTTTTGCAAGAGGCTCAAAGGTTGGCCCAAAGCCCATGAAAGCGCGGTGGTGGAAAAAGACGCCGACATGGTTTGTGATTGCATTGGTCGGTTTGCTATGAACATGCCATGAGCACACCTGAACTGAGCGCCAGCCTTGAGGACTATCTGGAAACCATCTTTTTCCTTTCCCGGGAGGATGGCGTCGCGCGGCCGAAGGATATCGCCGGACGAATGAAGGTGCGTGCGGCCTCGGTTACGGGCGCGCTCCGGGCGCTGGGGGAAAAGGGGCTGATCAATTATGAGCCCTATGCCTCGGTAACCCTGACGGAAGAGGGCCGCGAGATTGCCGGAAAGATTGCCGTGAAGCACGAGGCGCTGCTGCACTTTTTCACCCAGGTGCTCGGGGTCGATGCTTCGGAGGCGGAGGAATTCGCCTGCTCGATGGAACACACCATCCCCGACCATATCCTGCAGCGGTTCGTCCGTTTTGCGGAATACACCGAAAAGTGCCCGGCCTTCAATGCCAGTTGGCAGGAGAGCGCCGAGGGCTATTTTTGCAAAGCCCAGGGGAGCGATACGAAGCGGTGCGAAACGTGCCGCCTGCCGGAGGCGTAGCCGCGAGATGCCGTCGCGTTCGCGAAGGGACGATCCTGGAGGGTGGTTGTCAGGGTGGCAGGCGGTTAGGCCGCTTCCTTAAAGGCATCGTACCCTTCTGCCGCCATGCACTCCGGTATGAGGGCGGCCCGGAGGTCGATGCGGACGTTCTCGTCTTCAGCGGTTTTCGCGCAGCATTTGATCCCGGCGATGAGATAAAGCAGGCTGATGCCGACGAAAACGATGCCCGGAACGGAGAGGCCGAGGGCGGCCGAAACCGTGATGGCGATGATGGATGGCGTGGCGGCAACGGTCGCAAGGCGCAGTGCCCCGGCAAAGCCCAGGCTGTTGTGCATGGCGGCGGAAAGTATCAATCCCACGATGGCTGCCAGCAGCATGACGAGCACCGCGAAGATGTAGGAAAGCATCAGGAAAATGCCGTAGGAGAGGGGGGCGATTAATTCCCGGGCCTTTTGCAGCCAGCTGTTGATCAGGTGTTTGTCGATCTGCAACTCGGCGATGCCGGCAAGGTCGAATGTATTGAAGAGGTTTTTTCCGCGACGGACGACCAGTTTGGTTTCGGTCAGCAAGAGCATGACCGATGGGTCGTCGATATAGTTCATGCTTCCCGTGGTATCGATGATGGCCAGTGGTTTTCCGTTGGAGCGATTGATGTAGTAGGGTTGTCGCTGGTCGATCGAGGCCGTGCCGTTGGTAATCCGAATCGCTGGAATTTGGTTCAGGATTTCAACATGTTCGGTTTCGAGCGAATGAAGGATATTCTTCCGGACGTCCAGCGTTGGCGGGATGCTGCAGATGGCCAGCAACAGGAACAGGTAGGCCAGATTGACGCCTTTCCAGTTTCGTCCCACGTCAGCATAGAACCGCTTCGAGAAAAACGAAAGGAACGGCATCTGCACCATACGGTATTTTTTGTTCTTCATGCCCTGCTAAATAAGCAGGATCAGTGCCGAGATCCGGTGATGGGTGGAATCGTTATTCATTCAACACGGAAACCGTGTCCCAGCCGTGCTCGCCCGGGGCAATGTTCGTGTATTTGGTGCTGGATCTCGGTTCGGCCATCATGGGGGCAACGGTGTCGCGCCATACCAAATAATGTGGTGTTTCCTTGTGTGCGGCGGCATCTGCCGGGGTGCGGTACACCTCCACCAGCACGAAGCGGTTGGGATCGGCGTCCTGCAGGAAATCGAACCGTGCAATGCCGGGTTCGAGCATCGAGTTTTTCACATTTTCAAGCGTTGCGGCTTTAAACTCTTCCGTGTTCTCGGGTTTTACATGAATGAATACATGGACAATGAACATGGTGCATCTCCTATAAGGTTAATTCCCTGACTTCGGATCAAGTACCCAGCGTTTGTTATACCAAAAATATTGCTCGGGCGCCTTGAGCACCTCTTTTGAAAAGGCCGCCATGATTTCCTGCATGATGCGCTGCTGGTCGGCTTTCTTGTCCGCTTCCGGATCGGGAAGGATGGGGGCGAGCAGGGTGGCGTCGTGTTGGGTCCATCCGATGCGCCGCGCCATCACCGGGTAGATGGGGCAGTTGGCCAGCTGTGCGAAATGGGCGGCTCCCGGCGCAACGGTTGCCTTGTTGTTGAGATAATCAACCGTTGCACCCTTGCGCACATTGACGTCGGGAAGAATGGCGAGCACCTTGCCCTGCTTGATGCGGTCGACCACGCTTTTCCAGATGTTGGACTCGCGGTAGATCAGCTCCAGGTTGAAGGAGCAGCGCATTTTATTGATGTAGTCGTTCATCAGGGGGTTTTTTTGTTTCCGGACAATCGTGAAGAGGGGAAGACCGATGAGGTCGCCGGCGATGGCCGCAATTTCCCAGTTCCCGAAATGCGCCGTGGTCATGATGAATCCGGATTCGCAGCCCTCCATGATTTTTTTCAGGTCGCCCTCCAGCGACCCCATCGGCTGCTTGCGAATCTTCGCTAGCGTGAGCTTGGGGAAGCGGATCTGTTCGATTGCGGAAAAACACAGGTTGCGCCAGGCCAGCCACGCAATGCGGCGCACCTCCTTTTCCGTCTTCTGTTCGCCGAACACCTCGCGGATGCGGTTGCGCGTCCGCTCCACGTTGACCCGCCCGAGGAAATGCGTCCCCGCCGCCACCAGCCAGGCCAGCCCCAGCGCCGCGCGCAAGGGCAGGATCAGCACCAGTCCGGCAATGCTTCGGAAAAGTAGATATTCAACAACGTGTTTGGGCCTGTGCATCGACTATCCCTTATTCCTCTCCCACTTCCTCGGTTTCGGCGGGAACCGCAGCGGATCGGATTTGGCGGCGACGTAGACCAGCCCCTCGCCGAGGGTTTGCTCGACCTTGCGCTCGAGCTCGGCGCAGGGGCGCACCTTGTAGTCGCCGTCGGTATCCAGGAAAACCTTGGGTCCATCGACAAATTCAATGCACAGGTTCAGGGGCGTGTTCCCGCGGTATTCCTGCACCGCCTCCTTCAGCGTGGCCATCACCTGCTCATTCACCCCCATTTCCGGGAGGTGGATGCTGACGCGGTCGCAGAACATGCCGGCGGCCTGCTCGAGCGGGAAGATTTCCAGCACCTGGAATTTCAGGTCGCCGCTGTCCTCCTCCATCATGATGCCGCCGAACATCATGGTGGCATCATCCACGATGTGGGAGCCGTATTCCTCGTAGGGGTTCGGGAAAATGATGGCGCTGATCGCCCCTTCCAGCCCCTCGATCCGGAAGGTGGCCATTGGCTTCTGGTCTTTCTTCGTGAAGAGCTTGCGCGTTTCCGTGATCATTCCACCCACGCGCGTTCGCTCCCCGGCGGCGAGCTGCTGGATATCCTTCACGCGCTTGAGCGCAAACTTGTTGAGCACCCACTCGAAACGGGCCAGCGGGTGCCCGGAAATGAAGAAGCCGATCAGCTCCTTCTCGGCCGCGAGCATGTCGGACTCGCTCCAGGGTTTGACGTCGGGCAGCTCTTCGTCGGTGCTGCCCGCGGATTCCTCTTCGGCCCCGCCGCCCATCATGTCGAACATCGAGACCTGGCCGGCGGCCTTGTCCTTCAGCGCTTCGGCGGCCCGGCCGATGCAGATGTCGATCCCGTTGAAGAGCCGGGCGCGGTGGATGCCGCAAAAATCGAAGGCCCCGGAGCGGATCAGGCTTTCGATCACCTTCTTGTTGGCGGAGGTGATGCGCGAGCAAAAATCCATCAGGCCGGTGAACGGGCCGTTTTCGTCGCGCTCCCGCACGATTTCCTCCACCACGCCTTCGCCGACGCCCTTGATGGCCGCCATGCCGAAGCGGATGCCGGAGCCGTCCTGCACCGCGTTGAAGCGGCCGATCGACTCGTTGACGCTCGGGGGCAGCACGTCGATGCCCATCTCCTTGGATTCGGCGATGAAGCCGGTCAATTTATCGGAGTTGCCCATTTCCCCCGAGAGCAGGGCAGCCATGAACTCGGCGGGATAGTGCGCCTTCAGCCAGGCCGTCTGGTAGGTCACGAAACCGTAGGCGGTCGAGTGCGACTTGTTGAAGCCGTATTTCGCAAATTCGGTAATGTTGTCGAAAATGCGGTTGGCCAGCTCGGCGCTGATGTCGTTGGTGGCCTTGCAGCCCTCGACGAACTTGCCGCGCTGCTCGGCCATCACCTCGGGTTTTTTCTTGCCCATGGCGCGGCGGAGGATGTCGCCTTGGCCGAGCGAGAAGCCGGCCAGCTTCTGCGCCGCCTGCTGGATCTGCTCCTGGTAGACGATGATGCCGTTGGTTTCCTTCAGGATCGGTTCGAGCAGTTCGTGGTCGTATTCCACCGTTTCCTGCCCATGCTTGCGCTTGGTGTAGGTCGGGATGAACTGCATCGGCCCCGGGCGATAGAGCGCGAGGATGGCGATGATGTCCTCGATGCAGTCGGGGTTCACCTGCCGCAGGGTGTCGCGCATGCCGCCCGATTCCAGCTGGAAGACGCCGACCGTGTCGCCCTTGGCCAGCAGCTCGAAGGTTTTCTGGTCTTCGATGTCGAGCTTTTCGGGGTCGACGTCGATCCCGTGGTTACGTTTGATCAGTGCGCAGGCTTCGTAGATGATCGTCAGGTTTTTCAGCCCCAGGAAGTCCATCTTCAGCAGGCCGATCTCTTCGGTTGGCCCTTTCTCGAACTGGACGACCGTCAGCTTTTCCTTCGGTTCCCTCGTGAGCGGAATGATCTCGATCAGCGGCTTTTCGCCAATCACGACGCCGGCGGCGTGCATGCCGGTGTGGCGGGGCAGGCCTTCGAGCAGGCGCGCATATTTCATGATCCGCCGCGCATCCGGTTCGGTGTCGGTGGCCTGCTTGAATTCGGGGCTTTCGGCCAAGGCCTTTTCCAGGTTGGTCCCCGGCGTGTCCGGAATCATCTTGGCCAGCCGGTCGCAGTAGGGCAGGGGGATTTCGAGCACGCGGCCGAGGTCGCGCATCAGCGTCTTGGCGCCGAGCGTTCCGAAGGTGATGATCTGCGCCACGCAGTCCTCGCCATACTTGTCGCGCACATACTGGATCACCTGCTGGCGCTTCGTCGGGCAGAAGTCGATATCGAAGTCGGGCGGCGATACGCGATCGGGGTTGAGGAAGCGTTCGAAAATGAGGTTGTACTTCAGCGGCTCGATCGTCGTGATCGCCAGCGAATAGGCGAGCAGCGACCCCGCGCCCGACCCGCGGCCCGGCCCGACCGGGATGCCCTGCGCGCGCGCCCACTGGATGAAGTCGGCCACCACGAGGAAATAGTTGATGTAGTTGGTCTTCTTGATCACACTGACTTCATAGTAGAAGCGCTCGTTGATCGTCTGCTCATAGTCGTTCTTCGGGTGGTCCAGGTCGTGGATGTCGTAGAGCTTCCTGAGCCCCTCCTTGCCGAGGTGCACGAGATAGTCGTAGTCCGATGTAAACCCATCGGGCAGCGGGAAGAACGGGAAGTGGAGGTCTTCCGCCTTTTCCGGAAAGAAAAATTCCACGTTGCAGCGCTTGGCAATCTCGACCGTGTTGGAAATCGCCTCCGGGTGGTCGGGGAAGAGGGCGGCCATCTCCTCGCCGCTCTTCATGTAGAACTGGTCGCCTTCGTAGCGGTGGCGCGAGGTGTCGGCCACCAGGTCGCCGCGCTGCAGGCAAATCAAAACATCGTGGGCCTCCGCATGCTCCTGCCGGATATAGTGCACGTCGTTGGTCGCCACCAGCGGGAAGCCGGTGCGCTTGGCAATTTCCAGCATGTTTAGATTGGCGATCTTCTGGTCGGCCAGCCCGTGGTCCTGTAGCTCGAGGAAAAAGTTGTTCGGCCCCAGAATGTCGGTGTATTCCCGCGCCAGCGCCTCGGCCTTATCCAGGTCGCCGTCCTTGCAGGCCTCGGTCACCTCGCCGCGCAGGCAGGCCGCTAGGCCGATCAGTCCTTTCGAATATTTCTTGAGCATCTCCTTGTCGATGCGCGGTTTGTAGTATTGGCCCTCGAGGTGGGCCAGCGACACCAGCCTCACGAGGTTTTCGTAGCCCTCCTGGGTTTCCGCCAGCAGCACCAGATGCATGTTGTTGCGTTGCGAGCTCTTTTCCTCGATCCCGTGGCGCGCCAGATATACCTCGCAACCGATGATCGGCTTGATGCCCGCCGCATAGGCCGCCTTATAGAATTCCACCGCCCCGTACAAGACCCCGTGGTCGGTCATCGCCAGGTAGTCCATGCCCATGTCCTTCGCCGCTTGCAACGCCGGCTTCACCTTCACGGCGGAGTCCAACAGGCTGTAGCAGGTGTGGAAATGCAAATGGCAAAACGGTACTTGGCTCATGAAAAACTCCTAAATCAATCTAAAAAAAGGCAATGCGCGACCCAGCCGGATTCAATCTAACCGCGAAAGAACGCAGAGAACGCAAAATGTATCGCTGGCAGGTCGTCCCGGGTTTCTCTCTGCGTTCCTTGCATTCTTTCGCGGTTCCAAAAGTGCGCCGTGAATTCGCATTGTAGGGAAGATAAAATCCACCCGTTCCAATGAACAGGAGAAAATAAAACCAATGGCTATTCATACATCGAAAGTCCCGTTTTGCAGGGGGTTCTTCCGGATAAGGCCATTCCTTGTAGGTGCTTTTTTATTGAATGGGTCAGATGAGCACGCGGTCAGCGACATGCGCCGTCCTTGCGTCGCGCAAGCTCTTGACTCGCAACTTTGTTGTTTCGCGCATGGCTTGACTTGTTTCATATCTTCTTTAAGGTAGTTTGCGAAAACTGGGAGGGGAAATGATTATGAAGTTCGGCAAGACTGGAAATGCAACGGTTATTCCGTCGGCGGACCTTGGGGCAAGGCAGGGGATTCTTGCGGAATTCTACGAGTATGCTCCGGCCGGCTATCTCATTCTCGATTTCGACGGCCGGATCCTGGAGGCCAACGCCACGGCGGGAACGCTGCTGGGGATGGAGCTGGCGGCCCAGCTCAAGGGGCAGGCGTTTTCCGGTTTTGTGCATGCCGAGTCCGCCGAAGCGTGGGAAGCCCATCGCAACCATGTGGTTGAGCGCGGGGAAAAGCATGGGGTCGATCTTGTGCTGCAACCGGTCGACGGCAAGCGGATCGTTGCTCGGGCGGAGTGTACGCCCCGTCCGGCGAGCGGGCTCTGCCTGATGGTGCTGGTGGACATTACCCAGCGCGTATGGGTGGAGGACGCGCTTCGCAAGAGCGAGCAGGAACTCGCCATGATCAACCTCGGTTTGGAGCGCGATGTGAAGGCGCGCGCTGCCGACCTGCACGAAAGCGAGGCCCGCTTCCGGATTCTGTTCGAAGAGGCGCCGGACGCCTGTTTCCTGATTGGCTTGGATGGCCGGTTCATCGATGGCAACAAGTCGATGGAGCGGATGGTCGATTATCGGCGCGAAGAGTTGGTTGGCCAAAACCTGTTTGAGTCCGGTCTTTTCCACGACAACTGTTTTTCCATGGTGGCCGGCAGCATGTTGACCTTGGCGGAGGGCAGGAAGGTGGCGCCCTGCGAGCTGGTGCTTAGGCGCAGGGATGGCAGCAGGGTGTATGTCGAAGTCTCGGGCCAGGCCATCCGCCTGCAGGGTGAACGGGTGGTGTTCTTCAGCGCACACGACCTGACCGGCCACAAGGAGACCGAGCGGAAGCTGGCCGAAAGCGAGGCCCGTTTCCGCCTCTTGTTCGAGGAGGCGCCGGATGCCTGTTTCCTGATCGATCTCGATGGCCGGTTTGTGGATGGCAACAAGGCGGTGGAACGGCAGATTGGCTATTCCCGCGAGGAGCTGCGCGGCCAAAGCGTCTTCGAGTCGGCCATCTTCCCGCCCATTGCGAAGCAGATGGCGGCGGAACGGATTGGGAAACTGGGCCGCAATGAAAAGGTGACGCCAATCGAGTATGTTCTGCAGCGCAAGGATGGCTCGGAGATCCAGGTGGAGGTCACCTCCATGCCCATACTGCTGCAAGGCAAGACCGTGCTGCTGAGTACGGCCCGCGATCTCTCGGCCCGCAAGAAGACCGAGCAGGCGCTTCAGGAGAGCGAGGAAAAATACCGCTTGCTGTTCGAATCGGAAACCGATGCCGTCATGCTGTTCGATGGCGAAACCCGGCAGTTCATCGACGTTAACGATGCGGCGGTGCAGTCGTATGGCTATACCCGCGAGGAATTCCTGAAGCTCACGCACTTCGACATCACCGCCGAGCCCGAGGTCGCCAACCAGGTCATCCGCGAAAACCTGGCCGGCCGGCCTCCGTCATCGGTCCGCAGCAGCCACCGGCGCAAGGATGGAACGGTTTTCCCGGTCGAGATCGCGGGGAGTTCCTTTTCGATCAAGGGCCGTCCCGTGGTGTGCGGGGTGGTGCGCGACATCACCGGCAGGGTGAAGCACGAAGAAGAGCAGCAGCGAAGCCAGAAGGAATTAAGGCATCTGGCCTCCGAACTCTCGCTCGCCGAGCAGCGCGAGCGGCAACGGATTGCGGCCGAGCTGCACGATGGCATTTGCCAGCTCCTTAGCTCGTCCAATATCCGCTTGGCCGCCCTGAGGGAAGCCGATGGCCTATCGCGGGCAACCGTCCAATCGATCGACAAGGTATCCGGTATTATCGAGGAATCCCTGAAACAAACCCGGTCGCTCATTTTCGAGCTCAGTTGCCCGATGCTGACCGAGCTCGGCCTCGCCGCCGCCTTGGAGGATCTTTGCTCCAGCATGGCGCACGAATATTCCGCGCGTTTCGAATTCCGGGGCGAACAGCGGCCGCTGCCGCTGGCCATGGAGCGGAAAATCCTGCTCTACCGCTCGGCGCGGGAACTGCTCATCAACGTGGCCCGGCATTCCGAGGCGGAATGGGCCTGCGTCGAGCTGGAACGCGAGGGCGGTCTGGTGCGCCTGCGGGTGGAAGACAACGGCAAGGGGTTCGATGCCACATCCGCCGGCATGGGCTTCTCCGTTTCCGGCGGGTTCGGGCTTTTCAACCTCAGCGAATATCTCCGCCACGCCGGCGGGGAGGTCTTGATCGATTCCGGCCCCGGCAACGGAACCCGCGTAACCCTTTCGCTCCCGCTGGAGGAACAACATGGATAGGCCAATCCGAATCGTGTTGGTGGACGACCATGCCGTGATGCGGGCCGCCTTGTGCAGCCTGCTGGATGCCCGCGCGGAGTTCTCGGTGGTGGGCGAGGCCGACAACGGGCGCGAGGCGCTCGCCGTGGCCGCAAAGGCCGCGCCGGATGTGGTGGTGATGGATATCAACATACCCGAGCTCAACGGCATCGATGCCACGCGGCAGCTCTGTGCCCGCTTCCCGCACATGAAGGTCATTGGCCTGTCGGTTCACACGAAGGGCCGCATGGTTTCGGAAATGCTCGATGCCGGCGCCATGGGCTATGTGCCCAAGAGCAGCGCGGCGCAGGATCTGATCAACGCCATCCGTTCGGTCATGGCCGGCAACATGTATGTCAGCCCCGAGGTACTCGGCGACTTCGTGGAATTGCGTTCCCGCGCCGCCCCCGGCAAAAGTGCCTTCGAAAAGCTGACCGGACGCGAGCGCGAGGTGCTCCAGCTCCTCGCCGAGGGCAACTCCACCAAGGAGGCGGCCGAGAAGCTTTGCCTCAGCGTCCCCACCATCCATACCCACCGCCAGCACGTCATGGAAAAGCTCGGCGCCCGCAGCATTGCCGACCTCGTCCGCTACGCCATCCGCGAGGGCATCATCTCGGCGGATTGCTAGCGTATTGCCCACCGCATCATATTTTTTATGACCCGCTTTCATAGCCGGTGCGATATGCATTGCCCCTTGCAGGTGCTTACCTCGTACGATGAAAACGATACATGTTGCTCAATTAGGGACGCCGGGCCGGCAATGGAAGGCCTGGGAGGATGCGCTTTCGGAGGCGGAATTCGATGTTCGTTCCGTGGACCCGCTCGCGATGGAACGGCTGACCGGTTGCACCCGTCCGGGCGATACCGTGTTGTTCGACGGCCTGTTGCCGAACCTGTCCAGGCATATCCGGCACACCTGCGCGCGGTGTCCGGAGGTTAATATTATTGTGGCCACCGAGGTGGATTCCTTTGCCATCCGGTATGAAGTCATGCATTTGAATGGGGCCATCTATGTCTCCGGGCCCACGAGCCCGGATCGGTTCGTCGAGCGCGTCCGTTCGATGATTCAGCGCGAATGCTTCTCCGATGCCGTGTGACATCACCCGTTTTTTCCGAGGCAAATGTTCGCCGGCCCAGTCAAATGGACTGGGTGGGAGGGAGGAACCGAAAGCCCCCTGGCGGAAGAAGCTTCCGCCAGGGGGTGAATTCAAGGATGCGTATCCGCATATCCCGCCGCGCCGTAGCGAAGCCCTGCGGCAGGTCATACTTTTTATGAGAGGCTTTCATGCCCCACATGATTTCCCGGAACCCTGATCTGTGGTTTCCTTTCTAAATGGCCAGGATAAATATAGCGCAATTGGGGCAACCCTCCACGCAATGGAGCGCATGGGTGCGGGAGCTTGAGCGGGGTGGTTTTCAAATCAGCTCGTTCAGTCCGCTGGCCATCGAGTTGCAGCGGTTCGATGCCCGTGCCGGCGATGTGGTTCTGTTCCATGGGCGCTTCCCGGATTTGCCAAAGCTCATTGCCGACACCTGCACGCGGAATCCCGAAGCGCATATTGTGGTCGCCAACGAGCTTGATGCCTCGGCGTTTCAGGTTGCAACACGGACGGGGAACGAAACCATCCATATTTCCGGGCCGCTCACCCCCTCCGGATTTGTCGAAATCATTCGCAAGATGCTCGCGAACGAAAAAGTCGCCGTTGCCTAGCAACCCAACGCGCTTGCCCTCCACACATCCCCTCTATATGGACGCAAAAAACTGCGCTCCTTTGCTATTTGTAATATTTTTCTTGCAGGCAGTGCGGTTTGTTGTAGTTTATCGCAAATGAGCACGGGAGGTGCTAAAATGCACGAAATTATGACAATCGAAGAAGTGGCCGCATATCTGCGCGTTTCCGAGCGTACGGTCTACGACTGGGCGCAAAAGGGCGACCTGCCCGGTGGCAAGCTTGGAACCACGTGGCGGTTCAAGCGCGAAGATGTCGAAAACTGGGTCAATTCCCGGATTTCCACGAAACCGGCCTCCTCCATCATTGGCGGTGTCACCAGCAGTGCCACGCTAACGGCCGAGCGCGTCGTGATTATTGAAGAAACCGACAAGGACACCGTCCTGCGCCAATTGGTCGACCTGTTGGCGGAATCGCCTTTTGTCCATAACCGCGCCGAGCTGCTCAAAGGCATCTTCGCCCGGGAGGAGCTGATGAGCACCGGGATCGGTTTTGGCATCGGTGTCCCCCACGTGCGCATCGATTCGGTCTCCGACCTCGTGATGGCCGTGGCCGTGTGCAAGCGGCCGATCTCAGGCTATTCCTCGCTCGACAACGAACCGGTTCATATTGTCTGCATGCTCGCCGCCCGTTCCGACCAGCACGCGAAATACATCCGGACCCTTTCCGCCGTCAGCAGCCGCCTGAAGGATGCCGCAACGCGGGAGCGGATCATTGCATCCGACGATCCCGCCTTCATCCATTCCCAGCTGATTTCGGAGTAGCCCGATGCATGGAATTGAGTTAGGGGTGCTTGCCATCCTGGGGATTTGCGTTGCCGGCGGCGTGATCGGCGCGTGGATCTTCCAGAAGCTGAAAATGCCGCAGGTCGTCGGCTACATTGTCGTCGGCGTGCTGATCGGCGACACGGGATTCGGCCTGCTGCATCCGGCCGACATCCAGGCGCTGCAGCCCTTCAACAATTTTGCGCTAGGGCTGATCGGCTTTCTGGTGGGCGGGGAACTGAGCGGAAAGATTTTCAAGAAATATGGAAAGCAGTTCACCTTCATCCTGCTGGGGGAAGGCCTGGCGGCCTTCCTGCTGGTGGGCATCTTCTCAACCCTGATCGTCTACCTGGTTTGCCACGATTGGATCACCGCCATCGCGGCTGGCGTGGTGTTCGGCGCCATCGCCTCGGCCACCGATCCGGCCTCCACCATCGACGTCTTGTGGGAATACCGTTCCGCCGGGGTGCTCACGACCGCCATCGTGGCCATCGTGGCGCTCGACGACGCGCTGGCCATGACGCTCTACGGCCTCGGCACCAGCGTGGCCACCATCCTCACCCAGGGCGAGGGGCATTCGATCGGCCTGACCCTGTTCCATACGTTGAAGGAGCTGGTCGGCGCCATCGTGCTCGGCATCGCCTGCGGCTTCACGCTCGATGCCATGATGAAATACCTGCCGCAGACCGAAAAGCGCCTCGGCATGTCCATCGGCATCCTGATGGTTTGCATCGGACTGGCCGTGGCCATGAAGATGGACGTCATTCTCGCCACCATGGCGGTGGGCATCGTGCTGATCAACCGGGCGCCGAACCGCTCCAAAAAGCTGTTCGAAACCGTTCGCTCGTTCTCCACGCCCATCTACATCATCTTCTTCGTGCTCGTCGGCGCGCGCCTTTCGCTCGGCAACATGCCCGCCTGGATCTGGGCGCTGGTGGCCACCTATGTGCTGATGCGCAGCCTCGGAAAATGGATCGGCGCCTACTGGGGCGGCAAGGTCTCCAAGGCTGAAAAACCGGTGCAGAAATACATGGGCATGGCGCTCTTCGCGCAGGGCGGCGTGGCCGTCGGCCTGTCCATCGTGGCCAGCCACAACCTCCAGCATATCCAGGTGGTCGAGGGCATGAGCCTCGGCGACATGATCATCTTCACCGTCACCGCCACCACGCTCTGCGTACAGCTCATTGGCCCCGCATTCGCCAAGCTTTCCATCAAGAAGGCCGGCGAGATTGGCCGCAACGTCACCGAAGAGGATGTGATGGCCGAACTCAAGGTGGCCGATGTCGTCGATACCGGCATCGTGCCGCTGCTCGAAGGCACGCCGCTCGAAACCGTCGTGCAGCATTTCGCCGAGCAGGAAACCTTCGTCTATCCCGTCGTTTCCAACGAGGGCAAAATCATCGGCGTGCTCACCTTCGAAATGCTCAAGGAGCTGCTGAACGAGCGCGACACCTGGCACTGGCTGCTCGTCGGCGATGTGATGCAGCCGCTGCGCCACCGCCTCTTTTCCGCCATGAACCTCGGCGAGGCGTTGAAGGAAATGGGCAACAACCAGATCGAGGCGCTGCCCGTTGTGGACAGCGAACAGAACCCCAAACTGCTCGGCGTGCTCGACCAACGCGCCGCCCGCCGCAGCGTCGGTGCGGAGCTCGTCCGCCGCCGAACGGCTGCATAGCGACACCCATGAAAAGAAACCGGCCATTCCTGATTGCGCTGCTGATCCCGCTCCTGCTGGATCTGCTGGTTTTCTTTACCGTCCTGCCGGCCTCCGGCCAACGTTTCCAAACCTGCATCGAGCAGGAAACCGAAGAGGTCTGCGAAGGCTTTTTCAAAGCCGAGGAGCGCGTCGAGGAGGAAGTTGAATTCCTCTGCGGCGTCTTGCCGCCCAGCCAGCAGCCCTGCTGCATCGCCTCCTTCGGTTTTTCCCGGCGCATGTTCTTTTGCCCCTCCGCAACATCGGCCTCGTTGTCGTGCGGGTGGCGCATGCCCTTGCTGATTTGATGGTCGGCAATGAGAGGCCATTGGAAACCTGCCGGTTTCCCATGGTTGGATGCGCGGGGTGTTGGATAACTGGTTGAAACGATCAGTCATCCGGCCATCCCACCATCCATCAATCCTTCCGCAATCCCCCGGATTGCGTTTCCCCTCATTGTTTCAACCATCAAATTTCAAGGACTAAAAATGAAAGCCAATCTGGAACAAACCACCGTCAGGGATATCTCGTATCTCATCAACGCCTCCTGCCTGCGGGCCAACAGCGGCATCTCGCTCGAAAAACTGGCCACCATGCTCTGCAGCTCCGACCGCTACAAGGTCTACCTCGAAAACTCCGACGGCCAGTTGGTCGGCGTCGTCCAGGCCAAGCAGATCGCCACCAAGATCCTGGAACTCTCCCGCCAGAAATCCGACGAGGAGGAAATGCTGCCGGCCATCGCCTATGTGCTCAACTTTTTCCACGGGCACGACCTCGCCGAGCCACCCGTCTATGTCCGCGGTGGCACATCGCTCAAGCAAGTGATTGAACTGATGCAACTCAACAGCATCCGCGAAATTCCGGTGGTGGACGACGAGCTATGCCTGATCGGTACGATCGAAGCCAAGAGCGTCCTTGCGCACTATCTCAAGGTTAAAACCGAAACCGAGCTGTAGCCGGGAGTTGCGCAATGAAAATCATGAACTACACCCGCCGCGAGGAATCGTGGCAGCCCGCCCTTGCGTCCGCACCGCGCGATGCCGCCCTCGAGACGATGCTCGCGCGGCTCTGCCACAACGGGTTCTATACCGTCAACCACGAGCTGTCGCACGAGTCGATTCTCCAGGCGCTCATCAAACGCGAAGAGCGGCAAACCACGGCCATGGGGGAGGGCATTGCCTTCCCGCATGCCCGGCTGGAGCATTTGAAGAAGGCGCTGTTTGCCATCGGAACCTTCGATGAACCCGTCCTGTTCGACGGCAACCCGGTGCGGATCGTCTGCCTGATCCTCGTGCCGGTCTCCGACCCGCCCGTCTCGCTCAAGATCATGGCGCAGCTCTCTCGCCTGTTGTCCGATGCCAACGTGCGGCGGCAGGTGCTCGATGCGCAGAATCCCGCCGAGCTGCGCAATATTTTCAGCGCGCACAACCCGCGCATCGACAAGCCGATCCTCGCCCGCGACATCATGCGGCCGCCGCGTTTCAGTGTGCTGGGTTCCGACCCGGTATCGACGTGCTCGCATCTTATGAGCGTCAACAACCTGCAGGCAATCCCGGTCATTGATGAAGAGCGAAGGGTGCTCGGCGAAATCACGGTCGAGGGGCTGTTCAAATACGGGCTGCCCGAATTCTTCGGCCAGCTCAAGAGCGTCTCCTTCATTGCCGAATTCGACCCGTTCGAAAAATATTTCGACAACGAAAGCCGCATTCTGGCCGCCGACATGATGGAACCTAGCGCCCGCATTGTGCCGATGGAGCACACCATCATGGAAGCCGTGTTCGACCTGGCCATCAAGTCCTATCCCAAGCTCTACGTCGTCGACGAAGACAACCGTTGGGTTGGGACGATCGACAAGGGCCTCGTACTCGACAACGTCATCAACCACTAAGGAGAGATCCATGTTATTCCCGATTCTAGTATTCCTGGTGGTCTACTTTTTCATTGCCACCGAACTCATCGATAAAACCATTGCCGCCCTGATCGGCGCCGGCCTGATGGTCGGCCTCCATCTGGTCGGCTACGAAGAGGCGCTGCACGCCATCGACATGAATGTGCTGTTCCTGCTCATCGGCATGATGGTCGTCGTCAACACCCTCACCGATACCGGCGTGTTCGAATGGCTCGCCATCAAGCTCGCCCGCGCCGCCAAGGGCAACGGCTTGTTGATCGTGGTCTTCTTCATGATCCTCACCGCCGTGCTTTCGGCCTTCCTCGACAACGTGACGACCGTCATCCTGATGGCGCCGATCACGATCCTGCTCTGCCAGCTGCTCGAAATGCCGGCCGCGCCGATCCTGATCATGGAGGCGATCTTCTCGAACATCGGCGGTACGGCCACACTCGTGGGCGATCCGCCCAACATCCTGATCGGTTCGCAGACGCATCTGTCGTTCAACGACTTTATCGTCAACCTCAGCCCCCCGGTGATCGTGAGCATGGTGCTGCTGCTCGGCCTGATGGCGCTGATGTTCCGCAAAACCACGCGGACGACCGAACAGACCCGCAAGCGCATCGAGCAGTCGCGCCCCGAAAAGGCGATCCTCCAGCCGGTGGTGCTCAAAAAGTCGCTGGCGGTCTTCGGCCTGATCCTCGCCGGGTTCTTCGGCGGTCGCATACTGGGGATCGAGCCGGGGATCATCGCCCTCGCCGGGGCCATGCTGATGGTGCTCGTCTGCAAAAAGGATATCCACCATTCGCTGGTGCATGTGGAGTGGAACACGATTCTGTTTTTCTCCGGCCTGTTCATGATGATTGCCGCGCTGGAGCACGCCCACGTGTTCGAGTCCATGGGAGAATTAATCCTGCATGTCTGCAAGGGCAACCTGATGGCCACCGCGCTCACCATCCTATGGTTCAGCGCCATCGCCTCCGCCATCGTCGACAACATTCCGCTGGTGATGGCGATGATCCCGCTGGTGAAGGGCATCATTCCCGTCTTTGCCCAGCAGATGGGCATCGACGATCCGGCGCTGGTTCACTCGCAGATTGCCGAGCCGCTGCTCTGGTCGCTCGCGCTCGGGGCCTGCTTCGGCGGCAACGGTACGCTCGTCGGCGCATCGGCCAACGTGGTGATCGCCCAGGTGGCCAACCGCAACAACTGCAAGATCTCCTTCGGCTCATTCACCCGCTATGGCTTCCCCTTCATGCTCATCAGCCTGGTGGTCGGCAGCGCCTACATCTATCTACGGTATTTCATTTAGGAGAACGTGATGTTCCGCCCTAAGCTTTTTACATTGCTGAAAACCTACAACCGTTCAACGCTCACCGCCGATGCGGTGGCGGGTTTGACGGTGGGGATCATTGCGCTGCCGCTGGCGATGGCCTTCGCCATCGCCAGCGGGCTGCCGCCCGAGCGCGGCCTGTTCACCGCCATCGTGGCCGGTTTCCTGATCTCGCTGCTCGGCGGGAGCCGCGTGCAGATCGGCGGGCCGACGGGCGCGTTCGTGGTCATTGTTTCCGGCATCGTGGCGGAGTTTGGCTATGATGGCCTGGTTTGGTGCATGCTGATGGCGGGCGGCCTGCTGATCCTCTTCGGTTTGTGCCGGCTGGGCGGATTGATCCGCTTCATCCCGTTTCCGGTCACGACCGGTTTCACCAGCGGCATTGCGGTGGTGATCTTCTCTACCCAGATCAAGGATTTGCTCGGCCTGGAGATGGCAACCGTGCCTGCGGAATTCCTCCCCAAGTGGGCCGCCTATTTCCAATCATCCGGAACCGTATCGCCCGCCACGGCGGCGCTGGGCATCGGTTCCATACTTTTAATCTCCGTGCTGCGGCGGTGGAACCCCCGAACCCCCGCCATGCTGGTTTCCATGCTGGCAACCACCGCCGCCGCAGCACTCCTTCATCTCGATGTCGAAACCATCGGCAGCCGCTTCGGCGACTTGCCGCGGATGCTGCCGGCCCCCGGGCTTCCGGCGGTGGGGGTTTCCGAGCTCGGCCGTTTGATCCCGGCCGCCTTCACCGTTGCACTGCTGGCCGCCATCGAGTCGTTGCTTTCGGCCACGGTGGCCGATGGCATGATCGGCGGGAAGCACCGCCCCAACACCGAGCTGATCGCCCAGGGCATCGCCAATATCGGCAGCGCCTTCTTCGGCGGCATCCCGGCCACCGGCGCAATCGCGCGTACGGCGGCCAACGTCAAGAGCGGCGCCCGTTCGCCGGTGGCGGGAATCATCCACGCCATCGTGCTGGCTCTGGTGTTGCTGCTCTTCGCGCCACTCGCCAAGAGGGTCCCGCTCGCCACGCTCGCCGGCATCCTCGTGGTGGTGGCTTGGAACATGGGCGAGCGCCACCATTTCATGGCCATCCTCAAGGGGCCGAGAAGCGACCGGTTGGTGCTGGTGCTCACCTTCGTGCTGACGGTGCTGGTCGACCTCACCGTGGCGGTGCAGGTCGGGATCGTGCTTTCCGCGCTGCTCTTCATCCGCCGGATGGCCGAGAACGCCAACGTCAGCGTCATCACCGATGCCGTTTGCGGCGACGTGGATGCCGCCGAGGATCCCAAGGCCTTCGCCCTGCGCGAGGTTCCGCCCGGCGTGGAGGTCTACGAAATCGAAGGCCCCTTCTTTTTCGGCATGGCCGACACCTTCTGGAATGCGCTTGGCAACCGCCGGAGCAACATTCCCGTTCTGATCCTGCGCATCCGCAATGTCCCGGCCATCGATGCCACCGGCCTGCACAACCTGCGGGAGCTGCACAGGAAATGTCTAAAAGACGGCACCCGGCTCGTCTTCTCCGGGGTCGCATTGCAACCCAAGGCCGCATTCACCCGGTCCGGCTTTCTCGACGAAGTCGGTGCGGAAAACTTTTGCCCCACCATCGACGATGCCCTGGAACGGGCACGGCGCATAACCCAGGAATAAACCATGCCCAACCGCAAACTCATCAACCAACTCATCCAGTTGCAGGAACTGGCCGTGGCCCGCATCCAGAAAAAGGTCGCCATGCCCAATGCGCCGCTCGATGCCCTCGAGCAGAATATCGCCTTGCTCGGCGCCGACTTGCCGCCGCGCATCAAGACCCATCTCAACCAGCTGCTCCAGAAACATCCCGAGGCCGTCGTCCCGATCGTGGACGGTCATTGCATGGGCTGCGGCATGGGGTTGAGTAAAAGCCTGATCAACGAGATCCAGCATGCGGAGGAGATCTACCGCTGCCTCCACTGCACGCGCTATCTCTATATTCCTTCCGAGATCGTCGCCCGCGAGCACGCATCGCGCAAATACGGCGAAAAACAGCAGATCGGCATTGCACGCTTTTCAACCCAGCCGCTGATGATCAGCTCCTTGGAAGGCCACACGCCCGAGGAGGTGCTTGGCCAAATCTGCTCCCGCATGCAGCAGCAGGGATTCGTGGAAAATGCCGGACAACTGCTCGATCTGGCCCTGCAGCGCGAGGCCATCATCAGCACCGCGGTCGATAGCGGAATGGCTTTCCCGCACGTCCGCGGCGTGGAGGGCGGCGGCCTGGCCATGGCGCTTGGCGTCCATAAAAAGGGGATCCATTTCGGCGGCCCCGGCCGGACGCTGAGCCGCCTCTTTTTCTTCATGGTCATCCCGACGGCCACCAGCGCGTTCTATCTCAAGCTCATCGCCGGCCTGTCGCAAACCTTCCGCAACAAGGAGGCCCGCGAGGCGTTGCTGGCCGCCGAGGGCGAAGAGGAGCTGTGGAACGCCCTCGTCCGCCAAACCCGCCATGTGATCCAGTAGTGCATGTCACGTCCGTACTCACGATCGTGAGCACGGACGTGCTGTTGTTTGGTCGGGATTTGTAGGGAGGGGCGGGGCGGTTTGGTGCGAATGCCGCTCCCGGGCTGCTATTTGGCGGTGCGGATGACGGCGTAGGAGGCGGACATGGAGGCGCAGCCGGTGGCGCCGGAGTGGAGATGGGCTTGAAGGGCGATGCGGCTACGTCCGCGCCCGTTGAGCTCTTGGACGATCCGGGCGGTTTCTTCTTCCGGAACGGCGGCTTCGGCGAAGAGGGCGGTGTTGGCGGCGGCTACATATTCCATTTCGCTTTTAACGATCATCACTTCGGCTTCGATGCCGGCCTCGCGAAGCGAAAGGGTGATGGCGGCCCAGCCGGCGAGTGCGAGCATGGAGGCGATGCTGCCGGCGAACGCGGTGCCTTTGTCGTTGCGGTTGGGCTCCAAGGGTGCAACCAGTTCAACGCGCCCATCGTTCCAGCTGGCGATCCCGATCCCGAGCGCCTGCGCCGGGGCGATGTCGTCGAACAGGTTGGAGATCATGCTCAATTGCCGGTGGTGGTTACGTCGAGATCGTGCAGCAGGCCGTCTTCAAGATGGTAGATCCAGCCATGCACGTGCAGCTCCTGCCCCCTGCGCCAGGCCTTGCGCGCCATGGTGGTGTTGCAAACGTTGGCCACTTGCTCGATCACATTGAGCTCGCAAAGGCGATCCCGTTTTTCCTTTTCGTCCTCGAGGGCGTTGAGCTCGTCGGCATAGAGGCGGTAGACATCGCCGATGTGCCGCAACCAGTTGTCGATCAGCCCGTGCTCCTTGTTGTCGAGCGCGGCCGCAACACCGCCGCAGCCATAGTGGCCGCAGACGATGATGTGCTTCACTTTCAACACGTCGATGGCGTATTGGATGACGGAAAGGCAGTTGAGGTCGGTGTGCACTACCACGTTGGCAATGTTGCGGTGGACAAACACATCGCCGGGCGGGAGGTTGATGATCTCGTTGGCCGGCACGCGGCTGTCGGCGCAGCCGATCCAGAGATATTCCGGGTTCTGCTGTTTCGACAATTTTTCGAAAAATCCGGGCTGTTCGCGTTCGATTCGTTCTGCCCATTTCCGGTTGCTGTCGAAGAGTGGTTTCAATGTTTTCATGGCATCCTCGTTTCGTTCGGTGCATGTTTCCAGACCGTGGAAAAAACGCGAGCCGAAAGTTTGAATTGCCGGAGAATCCTCGTATTCTAATCGCATGTTAGGGCGCGGGGTCATTTTGGTGGTGGCGTGTGGTGCGGCGATCGTGTCCCGGGGGCAGGCGCTGGAACCGAGGTTTTATTCGAATGCGCCGGTGGGGTTGAACTTTGCGCTGGGCGGCTATGTGCTTTCTTCGGGCGATGTGGCGGTCGATCCGGCAGTCCAGCTGGACGACGCCAGCATTGATATCCACGCCCCTTTTGTTGCCTATGCGCGTTCGCTGGGTTTGTTCGGGCGCTCGGCCAAGTTCGATGTGGCGGTTCCCTATACCTTTCTCGATGGTTCGGCCAGGGATGCAAACGGGGAGATGGTGACACGGACGGTGGATGGCTTCGCCGACCCCTCGTTCCGGTTTTCCTATAACTTCATCGGGGCGCCGGCGCTGACGCTGGCGGAGTTCAAGGACTATCGGCAAAACTTCGTGATGGGCGCGAGCATGAAGGTGACTGCGCCGTTCGGCCAGTATGATTCCTCCAAGCTGGTGAACATTGGAACGCACCGCTGGTCGTTCACACCCGAGCTAGGCATGTCGAAGTGCATCGGGCGGGTGTTGCTCGAAGTGTCCGGAGCGGTAACGCTCTATACCGACAACGACGCTTTTGCCGGGCAGACGAAAGAGCAAGCCCCGATGTATTCGCTGCAGGGGCACCTCGTGTATGTCTTCCGCAAAAAAATGTGGGTTGCGCTGGGTGCCACGCGCTATAGTGGCGGCCGGTCGACCGTGGGCGGCGTGGAGAAAGGCGACATGCAGCAGAATACCAGGCTGGGTGCAACCCTGGGCATTCCGGTGAGCCGCAGGAATTCCATCAAGCTCTATGGCAGTAGCGGCGTCGAAACCCGGACGGGAAGCGATTTCAACACTTATGGCGCAGCCTGGCAATACCGCTGGGGAGGCGGGCTTTGATCCGTTGGAGAGGCCGCTTCAGGTTCCTGTGGATCAGGAACCGAGGGCCCTGGAGCTTTTGCAGGAAATCGCATAGTTATACCTAACGGGTGCAAGGGGAGCCTTGGCCCTCAATGATGTTGGTTTTGGAGAGATGCCGATGAAATATTTGCTTTTGCTGTGTTCAACCCTGCTGGCGTTCCCGGTGTCCGGGGAAGAGGGCCATCCGCTGTTGCCGGCCGACACCTCAAGCCCCCGCGCCACCCTGAACAGTTTCATGGAAAGCTGCGAAACGGCCTATGGCATGCTCGCCAGCCAGGGCCGTACTACTGGCGACGAGGCATCCTGGCGCAAAGGGCGCGATGCGATCCGTTCCGTGGAGCGCTGCATGGATCCGGGCGATGTCGCCCAGTTCCGCCACGAGAACATCATCAAGGAAGCCGCCGTTGCGCTTAAGGAGGTGCTGGACCGCATTGAGCTGCCGGACGAAAAGGAAATTCCGGATCGCAAGATGATGACCCGTCCCGACGGATCCCTGATCGAAAGCTGGACGATCCCGAGCACGGAAATCACGCTCAGACTCACCAAAGAGGGGCCGATGGCGGGCCACTACCGCTTTAGTCCGGACACCGTTGCGCGCGCGGACGAGTTCTATCTGCGCGTCAAGAACCTGCCCTATAAGGAAGGCGCGACCGAAGGGTTTGCGGAGATCTACCTCTCCGCGCCCGGCAGCAAATGGCTGGCCGAGGTGGTCAAACGCATGCCCTCAACGCTGCGGGAGCGGAAGAGCGGCCAAGCGGTATGGCAATGGACCGGATTGGGCATTGTTCTTTTCGGAACGGTGCTTCTGATGGCCGTGCTCTATGCCTCCGGGCGGCGGATCTCCAAGCGGGGGGCGGACGGGGGCATGGTGCGCTACATTCTGGGGCTGGCCTTTCCGATTGCCGCCGTTTTCGTGCCGATCAAGGCAGCGGGCATCATATCGCGCCTGCTGGCCATCTCCGGCACCGCGCTCTATGTGGTCAAGTTCAACCTTTCGCTGATCGCTCTGTTCGCCTCCATGATCGTGGTGCTGGGCATCGGAAGGCGCGTGGGCGAATTGATTGCCTGCGTCCCGCACATCAAAGCCAGCAACATCGATGCGCAGCTGGCGCGCCTGATGAGCCGGATCATGGGCATGCTGTGCGCCATCGTGCTTCTGTTGCAGGGCGGCCAGCATCTTGGCATTCCGCTGTCGTCGCTGCTGGCCGGTGCCGGGGTGGTGGGTGCGGCGCTGGCGCTCTCCGCCCAGGATGTGCTCAAGAATATTTTTGGCAGCATCATGATCATCCTCGACAAGCCCTATACCGTGGGTGAACGCATCAAGATCAAGGGCTACGACGGAGTGGTGGAGGAGATCGGCCTGCGCTCCACCCGCATCCGCCTGCTCAACGGCCACCAGGCCATCATCCCCAACGAGGACATGGCGCGCTCCGATATCGAAAACATCGGCCGCCGCCCCTTCATCCGGCGGGTTTCAACCATCCGGTTGCCGGTCGATATTGGTTCGGCGAAGGCCCGGAAGGCCGTCGAAATCGTGCAGGGGGTGCTGCAAAACCACGAGGGGTTCGATCCGGACTTCCCGCCGCGCGCCTGGCTCAGCGAATTCGAAAGCGACCACCTCGATCTCAAAATGATCTATTGGTACCACCCGCCGAACTATTGGGACTACACCGCCCATGCCGACACGGTGAACCGCGGTCTGCTCGATGCCTTTGAAAAAGCCGGCATCCGGATTGCGCTCCCTGCGTTCACCACCAAGATCGAAGACGAGGCCGGGGTGCCGGTTCCCGCGCCGAAAGCCTAGCTTTCTTCAGCGAGCAGCCATTCGAGCGCTTCCCGGCGGGTCGGGAAAATGCGCACGTTCTGGCCCTGCAGGTTGCAAAGTGTTTCATAAAGCTCGTAGCCGCTGGTGCCCGGCGAGGCAAGTACGGCACGCCGCAGGTTGGCCGTCAGCGGCGAGGCCTGTGCCATTTTCGGGAATTGCATGATATCCATCGCCGAAAGCTCCAGCTCCGCGCTGCGGGAATCGCTCAGGACACGCCGGCAACCGGTTTTTTCCAGCACGGGAAGCAGCGCCGCAATGTATTCCTTCGTGAGCCCCATCGTAACCTTGCCGATGAACGTGGCGAAGATGCAGTCCTGGTCCGCGTCGTATTCAATATTGAATGGCATGCCGTTCCCTCCGGTTTTCCGTGTAACCTTACTGCGTGTTCCGGCAATTGGAAGCCTCGTTTTGCATTCAAGCCGAGTTCTTGACTCCCCCGCCGCGGAGCTGCGCTAGGCGCTTTCCCCGGCGACCCAGCCGGTCGTCCAGCAGAGTTGGAGCGAATAGCCGCCGGAGGGGCGGCTGATGTGCAGCAGGTCGCCAACAATGAACAGGTTGGGGTGGATCCGCGAGGCCATGGTGCGGGTGTCGATTTCGGTCAGCGGAACTCCGCCGTCGCAAACGACGGCCCAGTCGTAGCCCATGGTTCCGGTCACCGTCAGGGGCAGGGCCTTCATGGTTTGGACAATGGTTTTCCGGTCGTCCTGGGTGGCACGGTTCACCTGCTTTTCCTGGAGCTCTTCCGGCAGCAAGGCCGCCAGCGCACTGCCCATGCCGGCGGGGGCGAGGAGCTTCACCACATTGCGCACCAGCTTGTTTTTGTTGGCATCGAACACCTCCAGCACGCGGCGGTCGGTTTCGTTCACCTGCAGCCCGGGGAAGAGGTCGATGGTTGCCGGCACCGGCCCCTGCTGGAGCAGCCGCTTCACTTCGTGGGCGCTGTTGAGGATCAGCGGGCCGGAAATGCCGAAATGGGTGAAGAGCAGTTTGCCCTTCTTGGCCACGCGTTCCCCGTTGGCGGCGGTGAAGACGATTTCCATCGGTTCGAGCGACGTGCCGGACAACTCCTTCACCCACGGCTCCCTCACGCGCAGCGGGACAATGTCGGGCGAGGCCTCGGCCACCGCATGCCCGGCCGCGCGCAACCAGTCGAACGCCTCTCCGGTGGAGCCGGTCTCCTTGTACGCCGCTCCGCCGGTTGCCAGCACCACGCTTTCCGCCCGGAATGGCCCCCGGTTGGTTTCCACCCCCGCAATCGCCCCGTCCTCGATCAGCAACCGTTTCACCATCGTCCCGAACTGGATGTCCACATCGCCTTCGCGCAGGTAGGCTTCCAGGGAATCGATGACATCCGTCGATTTTTCCGTTTGCGGGAAGGCGCGCTTGCGCTCCTCCTCCACCATCAGTGGCAGGCCGCGGCCGGCGAAAAAATCGAACGTATCCTGCACGGCGAAGCGGGAAAAAGGGGAAAAGAGAAACTGGGTGGCCTCGCCGAAATGGGAAAGGAACCGCCGGGTGTCGAACTCGGCATTGGTAATGTTGCAGCGCCCGCCCCCCGTGAGCTCGAGCTTCTGGCCCAGCCGCCGGTTCTTTTCGAGCAGCAGCACCCGCCGCCCATATTCCGCCGCATGCCCGGCGGCCATCATACCGGCGGGCCCGCCGCCCACCACAATCACATCGAAAGATTCCATGGCGGGAATCTACGGCCCCTTTCCATTGAATTCCATGCGAAAATCGCTATTCTGGCTCCTTTAACCAGGGGGTTGCCATGAGATGGGTTGCACTATTGCTTTGCATGACGGGCTTGCACGCGGCGTTCGGCGATGCCGCCTATGTCGATTATGAGCTGAAGCTCGTTTTCCCGGCGAAGCTGGGGGGGATGGACTGCGAAAAGGTCGAGAAATACAACAACGAAGACCTGGGCTTCTCCCTGTTCTACCAACGCGGCGACCAGTTCGATGCCGAGGTTTCGGTCTATAACCTGGGCCGTCCATCCATCGAAACCGGGCATGATGTGGATGGAATCGACATCGTGATCCGGAGCGTGGAAGACGACTACAAGCGCCGGGAGGAAGGCGCGGCGGTTTCCAACGTCCGCAAGCGCGGCACGATGGTGGTGCCCAAGAAGGGCGAGATCCAGTTTTCCAACACGGTCTTCCAGTATCTGCAGCCCCGGGGCATCGACGGCCGCACCAACAATGTCCCGCGCATCCTGTCGGTCTACGCCACGGCGGCCCACAACCACTTCTTCAAGATCCAGTTCAGCTTCGATGTTGCCGGGAGCAAGGATGCCCGGCTGATGGCCGACCGCATGGTCCAGGAGCTTTCCACCACGATCAAGGGCGGCCTTTCGGAAGAGGAGCTGCTGCTGGCCGCCTGCACGGCCCTCATCCGCAACCCCGCCGACTATGGCGGCCGCGCCGCCGCCCAGCTTGTGCTGGCCCAATCGCAGACCATGGACAACCTCAACATCTATCCCCACCTCTTCGCCTGGCCGGACGGCTACCGCAAGCCCAAGAACGCCAATCTGCTCATTGCCGCCTATTTTGCCGGCATGATCCAGGTGGTGGTTCCGCAAAAGCTCGAAGCCGGCGGCGAATGCGAGGGCTTTATCGCCATGCTTTCGGCCTACGAGTCCCTGCGCAAGAACGACCAGATCGAATCCATCCCCGACTTCGACGAATGGGTCAAGGCCGCCGACAAGAAGGCCCTGTTCCAGGAGCTGCTCTACGCCCCGGTCGAATAGCAGGTATATCATCCAGCACCCACGATCGTGGGTGCTGGATGATATACCTGGAATCCGGAGGCGGGCCGGGGGGTGTTCGGGCTTCGATATTCCTTGTTCGCCGTTCCGCGCTTCCTGTATGGTTTGCGGCTGATTTTTCCACCATTGGAAACGGGAGTTTATGGAATGACACGCATTTTCTTATTGAGTGCCGCCTTGCTGGTTGGCGCCGCAACGGCCTTGGCCTACACCAACGTGCTGGATAACGGGGCCTACCAGTCGGTGACCAACGTCTGGAGCATCCCGGGGGAAGACCTGGTTGTGGGTTCCTCAACGAGCAGCAACCTGATGGAAATCGTGGATGGCGGGCACGTGACCAGCGCTAGGGGTATTCTCGGGCGGGATTCCTCGGCCTGGGTGAACTATGTGTATGTCGAAGGCTCCGATGCCTCGTGGACGATGGCCGGGGATCTGTTCGTCGGGGATTCGGGATCGTCCAACTATCTGGAAATAAGCAGTGGGGGCGTGGTTTCGAACGCCAATGCCCATGTTGGCGGGGGCGGCTCAACGGCATACAACGAAGTTGCCGTCAGTGGTTCGGGATCGGAGTGGCACAATGCCGGAATCCTCTCCATCGGCTCGGGAACCAGTAATTTGGTTGGCGTTACCTCCGGAGGGTTGGTTGTTGCGGAGGGACTGCAAGTCGGCAGCGGCAGCGGTGGCTTCAGTCTCTATTCCGGTGGTACGTTCCGCGTGGGCGATCTGGATGCCGGGATGGACGGATTCAACTGGTTTGGGACGGGTTCACTGGTGATTACGAACGAGTTGACCGGCATGGTGGTTTCGAACAACTTCAACTATCTTGATGGCGGAAAAAGCCTGACGCTCGATGGCGGCACCTGGGCCACGGACACGAACCAGCTGGTGGTCGGACCCGGTTCTGCCGCAAACCTCTCCACCACCAACGGCGGCTGGGTTTTGGTGGGCGAGGCGCAGACCAATGGTGCCGCAGGCGGCATTATTGTGGCTTCGACGAACGGCGCGGAACTGGTGGTTGACAACGGTTCCCTGGTTGAAAGCGATACTCTTATTCTCGGCCAGGGCGATGCCACGGGCATGGCCTCCGTCACCAACGGCGGGGTTGTGAAGATCGGCGAGCTGGAAATCGAGGACGGCAGTGCGTTCAGCATCGATCGGGATGGCACGCTCTTCATGGCCGATGGCTTCGATTTCGATCCCCAGACCAACCTCAATTGGAGTGCGGGCGGTCAGCTGACCGTGGGCGGAACACTCACCAAGAGCAACGGGCTTGAGGGAACGGAACGGACGCTCACCCTGCAGGGTGGCGACTGGACGCTGGGCGGACAATCGGTCGTTTCCGGAACCAACAACCAGTTCAATGTTGCGGAGGGCAGCGCGTTTGCTTCCACCAACGGTACGGTTTCGGGGTTGGGCAATGCGGTGCTCGTCCAGGGTGCAGGAGCGCTGTGGAGCAACGAAGGCGCGCTTACGGTGGGTGGGTCGAATAACAGCGTCACGGTTCAGAGTGGCGGGCGGGTTGAAACGGAGGGGCTCGATATCCAGGACGACAACGATTTCAACCTCAGCAGCGGCGGCACGCTGGCGATGACCGGCGACTTCGACGTTTCCGTCCATTCGAACCTGAACTGGAATTCGGGCGGCAACCTTTCCGTGGCCGGCGACCTGACCGGCATGACTTCGGTCTCAAACACCACGGTTGGCTACACGACCTATCTGAACGGCGGGCGCGACCTGACGCTCGACGGCGGCCAATGGACCAACGGGACGGATCACTTGATCGTGGGCTACGGCAGCTCCAACAGCGACCTGGCCATCACCAACGGCGCGGTGGTCGAGAATGCCAACGGCTATATTGGCTGGGGCAGCGCCAGCTCGGCGAACTCGGTGCTGGTGGCCGGCGGCGGGTCGGCATGGAAGAACAACGGCGGCACGCTGAAAATCGGTGCGAATAGCTCCAGCGACAGCTCCCTGGTGGTCAGCAACAATGCCTGGGTCTTCGTCGGCGAAGCCTCCACCAACGCACCCGGCGGCGGCATGCTGGTGGCTTCCACGAACGGGGCCAGTTTCATCGTCGCCGATGGTTCGGCCACGGTCGAGGAAACGCTTTACCTGGGGCTGGACACCAACACCACCGGCACCGCCACGATCCAAAGCGGCGGCACGCTCTCGGTGGGCGCTCTCGAGATGGCCGATGGCAGCTTCCTTGATCTGCTGAAAGGCGGGACCTTCGCCATTGGAGCGGATTTTAATTTGGGCGACTATACCACCAACGAATTTGTTTGGGGCGAGGGCGCGGCCCTTTCGGTGGGCGGAACCCTCACCGGTTTGGCCACCACCAATCTTGCCATGGGCGGGGCCACGAACCTCTACACCTATCTCGGCGGATCGCGCGACCTGATCCTGGACAGCGGCACCGGCTACCTGGACGCGGGCAACCTGGTGGTCGGCCTTGGTGCCGATGGCAGCGCGCTCACGGTGCAGGACGGAGCGGTGCTGGATAGCACCGATACCGTCATTGGCTGGGGAGCCGACGATGGCATGGTGGTCGTGACGGATGGCGGCAGCTGGAACAACATCGGCGATGTGACCATCGGCTATCTCGGCGACGACAATACCCTGGCCGTTCTGGCCGGCGGCACCGCCACGATCGGCAACAACCTCCATATCGGCGGCGACGGTACCTCCGGGAACATGGCCTCCGCTAACGGTTCGAACGCTGTGCTCGATGTCCTAGGCGACGTCTTTGTCGGCAACACCTCGGAGGTCGGCGGAAACGCACTGCTGGTGGACGATCTCGGCACGGTACGGGTTGGCGGTGATCTTACGCTTTACACCTCCAACAACATCGAGCTCTACAACGAAGGCACGATCGAGCTCATGAACAACATGGTTGTCCATTCCAACAGCTTTATCCTTGGCTCCGGCACCAACCTGTTCTTGGGCAACAACACGACGCTCTCGTTCAATGGCACCGGCATTGATGTTGACGGTGCGGTTATTTTTAAGGCGGAGGGCACCGGCAACAAGGTTGCCGTGAACGAGGGAGCGTTCGGGATTTCCGATACGGTCTCCGACCAGTACCTTGGTTTCGATGCGCTAACGCTGACCAATAGCGAACTATATGGCAACGGCTCCCTGGATGCGTCGTCGTTCGATACCGTTGGTATGTCCGGTGGAGTGATCAATCCCTCCGGCGAGGAAGAATATTTCTCCTTGTCATTCGGAACGCTCGAAATCGGCGGCGATGTCCAGTTTGACGATACGGAGTATTATGCCGAGATCGCCATTGTGCAGGAGGATGTCCGACACGACCAGTTGGTGCTCAGCGGTTCCAACAGCGTGGATCTTTCCGGGATCGACCTGGAGGTCTATGTGCCCAACTCGTTACCCGATACCAACATTGTCATCCTGGCGGCCGATGGCGGGTTCGGCGGTTCCGAGTTTGGTTCAACCAACATTGTCGACCGCATGTTGCTGTTCGATGCCGCATTGGTGCTCGACGATGCCGGCACCGCAAGCATCCGCACGGAAGCCAACGGCACCAAGTTTAGTTCGGCGCTCGACTTTGCGGGATCGGAAGGCATCCGCGCGGGCTACGGCGCCATGAAAAACGCGGTGTTCGCGCGCACCAAGCAGCTCCGCCGCAACCTGGTTTCGACCGCCCATTCGCTTCCGCACGAGGTCTATCTCATGACCCAGACCAATGCCGCCCCGACCGGTGCGGAGGGCCCCGGCGACCAAAACACGGTCTTCGACATGCATGTCTGGATGCAATACTTCAACGGCCAGGGCGTCTACGATGCCCAGGGCAATTCCTACGGCTTCGACCTCAACAATGGCGGAACCGTCATCGGGGCCGACCGCCTGTTCGGCGATGACCTGACCGTGGGCTTCAACTACACCTATGCCCGCTCCGATGCGCAGACCACCAACCTCGACTCCGTCAATACGGAAACCTATTGGCTCGGCGCCTATGGCGAATGGGTTGGGGAGAACGGACTCTATGTGGACTCGCTGGCAGCCATGGGCTTCTCGAACTACGACTCCATCCGTCGCGAGGATAACTACGAGGGCACGGCCTCCTATAAGGGCAACAACATTGGAGCCTATGCCGACGTGGGGCAATACTACTACTATAAAAACCTGGCCCTCTCTCCCTATGTCGGCCTGCACTTCCTGCGGGTGGTGGCGAAAGAGCACACCGAAACCGAAGCGGAGAGCAGCGAACTGACGGTGCACGAATCCGAGCGCAACTGGCTCGAGTCCGCCGTGGGCCTCAAAGGCCGCTACCGTTTCGATACGCGCTACGGGCGCTTCCAGACCACCGGCTATGCCGAATGGACGCACGACTTCCTTAACGAGGATGTCTACTCCACCCTTTCGGCGGACCGGCTGCCCCCGGTCGACATGGCCCGCATCTCGCCGGATTCGGACATGTTCAACGCCGGCGTCGGCGTCAGCTGGATCTGCACCGACTACATGGAAATCGGCGTCGGCTACAACGGGCGCTATAGCGGCCTCTACAAGGAACACACCGGCTCGCTCATGCTCGATATCATGTTCTAGGATTGCCACGAAAAGGCTCAAGATGCACGAAGACCGGGATAGGCAGTACGCAATACGTACTACGCAAGGAGGAGTGTAATGCTTTCGTTTGGATGTTTGTGCGTGTTGCTGGGGCTGGGCTATTGGCTGCGCCGCAAGCTGGTGTTCCTGCAACGGCTCTACCTTCCCGCCAGCGTGATCGCCGGCCTGCTCGGGCTGGTCCTCTTCCAGTCGGTGGAGGTGCCCGCCGAGGTTTCCGCCGGTTGGAGCAAGCTGCCCGGCCTGCTGATCAATATTGTTTTTGCCTGCCTGTTCCTCGGCACGGCGCTGCCCACGGTTTCCAAGGTTTGGAAAAGCTCCAGCCGCCAGCTGGCCTATGGCCAGATCGTCGCCTGGGGGCAATATGCCGTCGGTTGCCTCGTTGTGCTGTTGATGCTCAAGCCCATCTTCGGCCTGCCGGACCTCTTCGCCGGCATCATGCCGGTCGGCTTCGAGGGGGGGCACGGCACCGCCGGCGGCATGGGGCCGGTGTTCGACGAACTCGGCTTCCCGGAAATGAAGGACTACGCCCTCGCCAGCGCCACCGGCGGCATCATGGGGGCCATCCTGGTCGGCATGGGCCTGGTCAACTGGGCCGTGCGCAAAGGCCATGTGGAGAAAAAGACCGCGCCCCGTTTCGATGCCGAGGATCTCACCGGCATCATTCCCGAGGCCCATCGCCCTTCGGCCGGAAAGCTCACTGTTTCGTCCGACGTCATCGAATCGCTCACGCTGCATCTGGTGTTTGTCGGCTCCGCCATCCTGCTCGGCTGGCTGATGAAGCAGGGGTTGCTGCTCGCCGCCGCCCGGCTCCCCGGTTCCGGCAGCGACATTTTTGCCAGCTTCCCGCTCTTTCCGCTCTGCATGCTCGGGGGGGTCGTCGTCCAATGGCTGGCCGACCGCTTCGATCGGCACGAACACATGGACCATGGCCTGATGCTGCGCATCCAGAACTGCGCGCTCGATTTCCTGGTCGTCGCCGCCATCGCCACCATCCGGATCGATGTCGTTGCCCAGCAGTGGATCCCGATTGTGGTATTGATTGCCGCCGGTATCGGCTGGAACGTGCTCTGCCTGACCGTCTTCGCCCGCCGCGCCTTCAAGGATGCCTGGTTCGAGCGCGGCATTGCGGAAATGGGGCAGTCGATGGGGGTGACCGCCACCGGGCTGCTGCTCCTGCGCGTGGTCGATCCCAACTATGAAACCGAGGCCGCCGAGGCCTTCGCCGCCAAGCAGCTGCTGCACGAGCCCTTCATGGGCGGCGGGCTCTGGACGGGCGCCGCCATTCCGTTGCTGGCCTATTGGGGCGGCTGGCGCATCCTCGGCATCGCCCTCTGCGCCATCGCCGTTTGGACGATCATGCTGGTTGTGATGAACCGCCGTATCCATTAATCTACATCAACCGGATAGAGCTTTTAACCTTCAACGAGGAACAACTGAAATGGGAATCAAAGAGAATTTGAACGCGAAATTCGCATTGGCGGCAATGCTGTGCCTGAATGCGTTTTCCGCCGTGGCCGCAACGGGTGAGAAAATGGAACTGGTTCCCTCCGTATGGGTGGGGTGGATGCGCGGGAATATGAATGTCCAGGGGCAGGAGGCGAAGGTGGTCCGCGCATCCGACGACTATTTCGGCGATCTGGACTACGGGTTTTCGGCCGAGCTCGTGCTTCGGAACCAGCAGATGGTGCTGCTCGGTTTGGTGGATTACATCGAAACCATCTCCTCGGAGGTAAAGGTGGGCAACGAAAAGGGAACGCTCGACTCCTCCGAGATTGTTGGCTGCATTGCCCTCGGCTATCCCCTGGGATCGGGTAAATCGACCGTGGACTTTCTTATCGGCCTTCAAACCCTTCGCCTGGACAACGACCTGAAGCTGGCTGGCGGTGATGCCTATAGCGACGGCCCGACCGTTTATGATGTCATGTGGATGCTGCGGATCAAGCAGGAGCTGTTCAGCAATTTTTATCTGAATGTGCCCTTGGCCATCGGGGGAACCTACTTAAGCGATTCCGAATTTGTGTATGACGCCGGAGTCCAGCTGCTCTATCAGGTAAACGGCAAAATCGATGTTCGCGCTGGGTACCGGATCACCGGGTATGATTTCAGCGAGGATGCCGACAGCACGGATTTCTACCAGCAGGGCTATACGCTGGGGGTCGGAATTATATTCTAGGTCCGTGTCCCGTCCGCCTGGAGGGGACGGGCCTCTGCAACCGCGGCATTGTGGAAAGGATCCGTTTCTAAACATTGTCCGCTCACAACCTGCGGAGCTTGTATGAAGAAGATCAAATGGTTAGTCCTTCTCGCGTTTTTCGCCCTGGCCGGATGCGCCAACTATAGCGGCGACAACGGCGTTGAAAACCGTTGGCGCTCGGTCGACGCTCCGGTTTGGGAGGTTGGAAAAACGAGTGAACAGGAGGTGGTGGATGTGCTCGGCCCCCCTTCCCAGCTGATCAACCTCCAGGATCAAACGGCCTATTATTATCTCCGGGAGCACCGCGCCGGAAAGGCGCTGGTGCTGCTGCTCTATAACTGGGGCTATCAAAAACTGACCTACGACCGTGCCGTCTTTTTCTTTGATGCGCAGGGCACGTTGACCAAATATTCCTACAGCCCCGAGGCCCTGCCTTATGACGAGGCGGACTAGATGGCCGGCCATTCTGATGGCGGCGTTGGCGGCCTCCGGCTGTTCGACCATCTATAAACGGGTGGATCCGGGCATTTCCGACCAGGAGGTGTCGTTCAAGATCAACGAGACGCATTTCCATGAGGTGCTCGACAAAGTCGGTCCCCCCAGTCGGTTGACGGCTGCGGATGAGGGGTTTGCCTTTCTTTACGAAGACCTGCTCATCCGGGAGTTGCAGACCGGGTTGTCGGGGCGGTCAGGCTGGTGGCAGCTGATCAAATTGTCCTTTGCCAATTCAAAGCTGTTTAGGCATACGGCGGTTCTACGGTTCAGCCGCGAGGGGATTTTGTTGTCGTCCGCGATCTCGAAAAGCACCGAGGGTCTTGGAATCGCCGGTGCCATTCAGCCGGTCTTGAGCATCGTGCAGGTTGTGGACACCGCCCAGTTCGAAGACGATGCCTCCGAACCGCAGCGCTGGGGGATCGATTTGCTAAGGCCGATTCCCGTAACGCTCAACAATCCGCAATCGCTGGATTCGGGGCAGGGCGGCCTGGAGCAGAGCGGCACCACCACCAAGATTGGCCAGCATACCCTCGAAATGCGATAGCCCATGCCACGCATCTCGCCACGGCCGTCGTGAGATGCGTGGCGTGAATGGGTCTGAAAGCCTTGCAATGGCTGATTGACACCGTGGCTGTTTCGCGTATTTTTCCAAGCTCTGGAACCACAGAAGGATTTTGACTATGGGCAAGAAAAACAAAGCAGAAGAACAGGAACTGAACGAAGAAGCCATTGCGGCCGAAGAAGAACTGGCCGATAAGGAAGCGGCGGAGGTTGAGGAGCTTCCCGATACGGAGATCATCGAAGAGGATGCGCCGGCACCTGTGGTTGAAGAGGAAGAGGAGTCGCTGCGCGACCAGTTCGTGCGCCTTCAGGCCGACTTCGCCAACTTCCGCAACCGCACCCAGCGCGAACGGCTGGAGCTCTACCAACGCGCCAACGAAGACCTGCTGCTCGAACTGCTCCCCGTGCTCGACCACTACGAAATGGGGCTTAAAACCGCCGAACAGCACGATGCCGACAAAGCCGTCGTCGATGGCTTCAAGCTGGTCTACGACCAGTTCCAGAACGTGCTCGACAAATTCAACCTCAAGGCGATCGAGGCCGTGGGTGAAGTGTTCGACCCCCACAAGCACGAGGCGCTCACACATATGCCGTCGGACGAATATGCCGCCGAGACCTGCTCGAACCAGGTGCGCCGCGGCTACCTGTTCGGCGACAAGCTCCTGCGCGCCGCGCAGGTCGTCGTCTCTTCGGGGCCAGCGGCCACCGAAGAGGACGAAAGTACGAAATCCTGAATCCGAAATTCTAAACAAAATGCAAATCAACAAGTCCAAAGGTTGAATACATGGTGTTTAGTGCTTCTATTTTTAACGGTTTTGAATTTGTTTCGGATTTAGATATTAGAGATTAGGATTTACCACAATGGCTGAAAAACGCGACTACTACGAAGTGCTTGGCGTTGACCGAAACGCATCGGACGACCAAATCAAAAAGGCCTACCGCAAGGTGGCCATGAAATACCACCCCGACCGCAATCCGGGCGACGCGGCGGCCGAGGAAAGCTTCAAGGAGGCCTCCGAAGCCTACGAAGTGTTGTCCGATGGCAACAAGAAGGCGCGCTACGACCAGTTTGGCCATCAGGCCTTCGCCCCCGGGGGCGGTGGGTTCGGCGGCGGCTTCGGCGGCGGCTTCCACGATGCGTCCGATATCTTCGAACAGGTGTTCGGCGGCGGCTTCAACATCAACGACCTCTTCGGCGGGGGCGGCGGGCGCCGCCGCAGCACCGGCCCGGCCCGGGGATCCGACCTGCGCTACGATTTGGATGTGGATTTCGAGGAAGCGGCGCTGGGATCGCGGCGCACGCTCACCCTGCCGGTGGCCGAAACCTGCGGCCGTTGTTCCGGTAGCGGCGCCGAACCCGGCACCTCCAAAAGCACCTGCCCGACCTGCGGTGGGCGCGGGCAGGTTTCCGCCGGGGGTGGATTCATCCAGTTTTCCCAAACCTGTCCCGCTTGCGGCGGTGCCGGCGAAACCATTTCCAATCCGTGCCGCGACTGCAACGGCGCGGGTAGCATCAAGCAACGCAAGACCATCAAGCTGCGCATTCCGGCCGGCGTCGAGTCCGGTTCGCGCCAGCGCCTGCCCGGCAAGGGGGAGGCCGGTGCCCGCGGCGGCCCGGCCGGCGACCTGTTCATTGTCTTCCACGTCCGCGACCACGAGCTTTTCAAGCGCAACGACCTCGATATCTATTGCGAGGTGCCCGTTCCGTTCCAAGTCGCCATGCTCGGCGGCGAGATCGAGGTGCCCACCATCCACGGCGGCGCCAAGCTCAAGATTCCGGCCGGCACCGAAAGCGGAAAGATTTTCCGCCTGCGCGGGCAGGGCGTGGTCGATGCCGCCCACGGCCATGGCAAGGGCGACCAGCACATCCAGGTGAAGATCGAGGTTCCCGTCCGCCTCTCCGGCAAGGAAAAGAAGGCCATGCAGGAGCTGGTTGAAAAGCTGCACGAAAACCATTTTGAGGAAACCCTCCGCATGAAAAAACAGGCGGAAAAATTCTACGAACGCAAGAAGAAGCTCGAAGCGGAGTAGCAAGCGAGATCGTTTATGGTCACGAAGAGGCACAAGAAGCACAAAGACGAAGAATACGGTCTTCGTGTCTCTTGAACCACTTTGTGGCAATTCATCCATGAGAATCAATTCACTAGTCGATTCCTGTGAGCTGGAGAAGGACGTTGCCGTTCTTTCTCCGGAGGAATCGCATCATCTGGCGCGGGTGCTGCGGGTTCAGGAGGGGCAGGAAATCATCCTGTTCGATGGGCAGGGCGGCGTGGCCGAGGGCCTGATCTGCGCGGTTTCGAAAACGGCGGTTGAAGTGAACGTTTCCCGCCAGTGGAACGTTCCTCGGCCCGCAGTGGAGATCGACCTGATCCTGGCCGTGCCCAAGCCCGACCGCTGGGAGCTGGTGCTGCAGAAGGCCGTCGAGCTGGGGGCCACCGCCATCCGGCCCATCCTGACGCAGCACACCGAGTACAAATCCAACCCGAAGAAACAGGAACGCTGGGGCAAGATTGTGCTCAACGCCGCGCAGCAATGCGAAGTCCGCTGGTTGCCCAAACTCCACGGGCTAGAAAGGCTGGATGCAATCCTTCCCGCCCTCGCGGGCTACGACCTGGTTCTGGTGGGGTCGCTCTACGAAGGCGCAAAGCCCTTCCGCAACGTGGCCATGCATGGCAAAGCAAAGATTGCACTGCTGATCGGCCCCGAAGGCGACTTTTCCGAAAAGGAAGTGGAAGCCCTGGTTGAAGCCGGGGCCATCCCCGTTAGTTTCGGCGACCGCATCCTCCGCACCGAAACCGCCGCAATTTTTGGTTTAAGCGTGCTGGCCTATGAGCTACTTTAACCGCCTTGTTTTTTTAACCGGAGCAGATGCACTTTATGAAGACTACCGTTGTTGCCTTGGCGAACCAGAAGGGCGGGGTGGGGAAGACCACCACCGTAATCAATTTGTCGGCCTGCCTTGCGGAAAAGCGCAAGAAGGTCTTGCTGGTGGATCTCGATCCGCAGGCGAACGCCACGAGCGGCCTCGGCCTGGAAAAAGGCTTTGGCCAGAGCATCTTCCCGGCACTGCTGGGCGAGACCGATGGCGCCAGCCTGATCAAGGAAACCGGCATCAAGAATCTCGACATCATTCCTTCCGAGCTGGATCTGGCCGGCGCGGAGATCGCCATTGCCCGGCGCGACGACTATCTGCATCGCCTGCGGGAGGCAATGGACCCGATCATCGAGAGCGGAACCTACGACTACATCATCCTCGACTGCCCGCCGTCGTTGGGCATCCTGTTCATGAACGCGCTGAACATTGCGCACGAGGTGATCATCCCGATCCAATGCGAATACCTCGCCCTCGAAGGGCTTGGCGTGATGGTCGACATCGTCAACCAGATCAGCGAGGCCGGAAACCCGGATCTGCATATCAGCGGCATTCTGATGACGATGTACAACGTGAGCACCAACCTTTCGCAACAGGTCGTGCAGGAAGTCGTGAAACACTTCGGCGACCGCGTGTTCGAAACGCTGATCCCGCGCAACGTGCGCTTGAGCGAGGCGCCGAGCTTCGGCCAGCCGGTCATTGAATACGATCCGCATTGCGTCGGGTCGGCCGCCTACCGCAACCTGGCCAAGGAATTCATCAAACGCCAGAAGCAGGACGCCGAACCCGAAACCGAAGCCTTGCCGACCCTTTCCGACGTCATTGCCCGGCCCCCGGTGCCGCAGGCCACCGAAGAAACGCCCGATCCGTCGGTTTAGACGGCCTTGCCGGTTTCCAATCGATAATTCGCTCCCGATTCAAAGGGTTGTGCTGTCCTTTGCTTGTTGCTATGCTCGCGTGCGTCGGGCGGGGCGATGAGTGGAGGCGTTGATGGATAAATCGCTAAAGAAGCAACTTGGTCTGCTCGATGTCTATGCCATCTGCAGCGGGGCCATGATCAGCTCCGGGCTGTTTGTCCTACCTGGCATCGCGGCCTCGAAGATCGGGCCGGCCGTCATCTATGCCTATTTGCTCTCGGGCCTGCTGCTGATCCCCTCGATGCTTTCGATGGCGGAAATGTCGACCGCGCTGCCGCGGGCGGGCGGATCCTACTTTTTCGTTAGCCGCAGCCTCGGCGGCATGTTCGGGACGATCGACGGCGTGGGGGTCTGGCTGGCGCTGATTCTGAAAACATCGATCGCGCTGCTGGGCCTCGGGGCCTATTTGGCGGCATATGTCCACCTGCCGATGCAGCTCGTCGCCATCGTGGCGGGACTTCTGTTCATGGGGTTCAACATGGTCGGCGCCAAGGAAACCACCCGGTTGCAGGTCGTTATGGTGATCGGCCTGCTGGCGATCCTGGCTTTCCTGGTTGTCCGGGGCGCGCCCGCCATCGAGCGTGAATTCTACACGCCGATGGCGCCGGAGGGTTGGGAAAAACTGTTGCCGACCGCTGCGCTGGTCTTCATCAGCTACATCGGCGTAACCAAAGTCGCCAGCATGGCGGAAGAGGTGAAGAACCCATCGCGCAACCTGCCGTTGGGCATGTTTATTTCCCTGGTTTCCATCCTGGTGCTCTATGGCGCGGTCGTGGCGGTCGTGGTCGGCATCGTTCCGGCGGAACAGCTCTATGCAACCCTGACGCCGCTTTCGGACGCGGCGGACATCGCCATCGGCCCGACCGGAAAAACCCTCGTCAGCCTAGGCGCCGCGCTGGCGTTTGCCACCACGGCCAACGCCGGCATCATGTCGGCCAGCCGCTATCTGCTGGCGATGAGCCGCGACCGCGTCATCCCCCACGGGCTGTCGCGCTTTTCCCGCTTCAAGACGCCGTGCCGCGCCATCGCACTGACTTCCGCCATCATTATCCTGGTCGTCGCCTTCACCGGGCTCGAGCGGATCGCGAAACTGGCCAGTGCGTTCCAGTTGCTGGTGTTCGCCTTCGTCAACATTGCCGTGATTGTGATGCGCGAGAGCGGCATCGAGAGCTACGACCCCGGCTTCAAGAGCCCGTTCTATCCATGGGTCCAGGTGGTCGGCATCCTTGTTTCCGTGGTGTTGATCCCCGAAATGGGCCTGATGCCGAGCATCTTTGCCATGGGGCTGGTGGCCATCGGCGTGGTCTGGCATAACCTCTACGCCAGCAAACATATCGCGCCGCGCGCCGGCGCGGTCGCCAAAATGGCCGAGCGGTTGGGCGAACGCCTGCTCGAACGCGATGCCGATGCGATGGGGCTGCGCACCGAGCTGCGGCAGATCATGAAGGAGCGCGGCCTGCGTGAGAAAGACCCCTTCGTCGAAGTGGTGCAGAGTGCCCATTTCATCGAAATCGAACCCGGCATCGATTGCGAAGAGGTGATCCGCCGCGGCGCAGCCCTGCTGGCCGGGCAAAGCGGGATTTCGCGCGACCTCATTCTCGGCGCCCTGCTCGAGCGCAACCGGCTCGGCGAAACCCCGGCCGGCGCAGGTGTGGCGCTGCCGCATCTGCTCCTGAACGATGTCGAGGGCTTCCACATGGTGGCCGCCCGCTGCATCCACGGGCTCGATTTTCCCGGCGCGGCGCAAGGCATCCATGCCGTTTTCCTCCTCTTGGGCGCCCGAAGCAATCCAACCCGCCACCTGCGCTTCCTCGCCGAGATCGCCCGCCGCGCCGAAAACCCGCACTTCATCGACGACTGGATTTCCGAAAAATCGGTGGATGGCCTTCCAGAGCTTTTGCTCGCCGGAGACCGCCAGCCGTAGGCACGAAAAAGCCCGCTCATTGGCGGGCTTTCGAGAAAAGGCGGTTGATGCTCTAGTAGTTCTGGCCAGAGAGGCCGGGCACGCTGCGCGAGCCTTCCCATTGCTGGGGCGTGTTCCAGGGCATGTTGGAATATTCCTGGTCGTCCACGTATCCGTCGTCCGTCGTGGCGCATCCCGCAATCAGAATCGAGACGGTTGCGGCCAAAAGAATGAATGCTGTTTGTTTCATAGGTCAAAAAAAGAACCGCCCCGCAGTACGGGACGGCTTTTCCAATCCAAATCCAGATTAGAGTACAGCGTCCTTGGCTGCTTTCGCGATGCGGAACTTCAGAACGGTCTTGGCCGGAATCTGAATGGTTTCGCCGGTGGCTGGGTTGCGGCCGGAACGGGCTGCGCGGTCAACCTTAACGAGCTTACCGATACCAGGAATGGTGAATCCGTCTGCTGCGCCTTCATATGCGAGCTCAGCGAGGCCGTCGAGGGCGTCCTTGGCCTGAACTTTAGAAATGTCTGCTTTTTCAGCTACTGCTGCGATGATCTGCGATTTGGTCATAGGTTTTCCCATAATATGATCTCCTCGATACTTTCCTGGTTAATTCCAACAACAAACTGTCCGACTCCATATCGGCTCAGCGATAGAAAGTTTCTAGGCTATTACGCATTCCTTAGCAATAGGAAAATGTATAAAAACCAATATTTACGGGGGTGGAATCGATGTTTTGTGTTTTCATGACGAGACATTGATAAATACGATCATATTACGTGCAAATGAGTCACCTTGTGGCTTGCCCAAAGCAAACCATTCTGGTTCTATTTCAACCGAAGGGCGGATATAGGCTTGGCCTATTCTAAAATCAAGGGATCTCCTCAGGGAATGTTTGCATTTTTGACCATTTGTTTTGTTGCGGCGCTGGTTGCTCCGATAGTGCATCGGTATTTTCCAAGGCACACGGGGGCAGTGCTTTCCGTTGCGCCGTTGGCCATGTTTGTTTGGCTTTTGACGCAGTTGGCGGGTGTAATGCACGGGCATCCGGTCGAGCAAGGCTTGGTTTGGATTGAAAAGCTGGGTTTGGAGCTGGCCTTCCGCCTGGATGGGCTCTCCATGCTGTTTGCGCTGATCATCAGCGGCATCGGAACGCTGGTTATTCTCTATGCGCAGGGCTATTTCAAGGGGCATCCGCAACAGGGCCGCTTCCTGATGTATATCATCGCTTTCATGGCTTCCATGCTCGGCGTTGTGCTGGCCGACCACCTTTTGCTCGTTTTTATCTTCTGGGAATTGACCAGTTTCACCTCCTACCTGCTGATCGGCTTCAACCACGAGAGCGCCGATGCCCGCAACGCCGCGCTGCAGGCCATGCTGGTGACCGTGCTGGGAGGCCTCTTCCTGCTGGCCGGCATGATTCTGCTGGCCGATGCCGCCGGCACGTGGCGCCTTTCCGAAATCATCCAACGGGGCCATGCAATTGTTGAGCATCAACATTATTTGCCGATCCTGATCCTGGTTTGCATCGGCGCCTTCACCAAGTCGGCCCAGTTCCCGTTCCATTTCTGGCTGCCCAACGCCATGCAGGCGCCGACGCCCGCCAGTGCCTACCTGCACTCCTCCACCATGGTCAAGGCGGGGGTCTACCTGCTTGCCCGCCTGCATCCGGCCCTGGGGCATACGGACGAGTGGATGCTGATCCTCACGACCATCGGCACCACGACCTTCCTGCTCGGGGCCATCATGGCGCTGGGGCAGCACGTGCTCAAGCGCCTGCTCGCCTACACCACCGTCTCCGCCCTGGGCGCCATGGTCATGTTGCTCGGCGTTGGAACCAAATACACCATCAAGGCCATGGCCGCCTTCGTGCTCGCCCATGCCTTCTATAAAGCAACGCTCTTCATGGTCGCCGGCGGCATCACCCACGAAACCGGCGGCGAAACCTCCATCGACAAGCTCGGCGGCCTGCGCAAGGCCATGCCGTTCTCGTTCGCCTGCGCCCTGTTGGCCGGCCTCTCCATGGGCGGCTTCCCTCCCTTCTTCGGATTCGTGGCCAAGGAAACCTGGCTGCATGCGCTCGGCGACCATCCCTTGCTGATTGCCGCCACCGTGGTTGGCGGCGCGGCCTATGTGCTGGTTGGTTTATCAACCGGTCTAAAACCGTTCATTGGAAAAATGCCCGAAGGATTGCATGCCCACGAGGTGCCGCTATCCATGCGCATCGGGCCCATGGTGCTCGGACTCGGCGGTCTCGTGCTGGCCTTCTTCTGCGGAACCATCGGCCATGCGCTGGTCGAACCGGCCGCCACCGCGATCTATGCCAAACCCCTCGAAGTGCATCTGCACCTGTGGGCCGGCTTCAATAAATATCTTGTGATCAGCCTCGTTACCCTCGCCATCGGAACCGGCTGCTATCTCGCCCGCCCGTTCTTCGTGAAGGTTGCCGAGCGGCTCCGCCCCATCACCCGCTTCGGGCCGGATGCGGTCTATCAACTGAAGCTTAATTCCGTCCTCAGGTTTGCCGCGTGGCAGACGCGCGTTATGCAGACCGGCATCTTGCGCGACTATATCCGCGTGACCGTCCTTTCGGTGGTCGCCCTGGTGGGGGCGGCCTTCTACCGCGCCGGCGGCTTCCAGCGGTGGGAAAACCTGTCGCCCATTTCACCACGCATTGCGCTGGTTGCCATGCTGATGATCGCGGCCGCATTTGCCACCACCTATTCCAAATCGCGCCTGCGGTCGATCCTGTCGATGGGCGTCGTCGGCTACAGCATGGCGATGCTCTTCACCTTTTTCGGCGCGCCCGACCTGGCCATGACGCAGCTGGTGATCGAAACGTTGACCGTCATCCTGCTCGCGCTCGCGTTCTACCACCTGCCGCCCTTCAGTCATGGCTCGACCAAACGGACGCGCGCGATCGATGTCGCCATCGCCTCCGGCGCCGGGGTCATGGTCACGCTGCTGGTGCTCGCGGCGTTGCATGTGCAGACGCCCACGCCCGTTTCGGACTACTACCTCGACCATAGCTACAAAGACGCGCACGGCCGCAACGTCGTCAACGTCATCCTCGTCGACTTCCGCGCGCTCGACACCCTGGGCGAAATCACCGTGCTCACCATCGCCGCGCTCGGGGCCTATGCCCTGCTGAAGCTGCGCCCGGGTCGTAGACGCGACGCCCTCGTCGCGTTGCCGCGCGACAGCGGTGAGGGCACCGCTTCTACGAAGGAGGGGCAGCCATGACCTCCATCATCTTCCGCACCGCCACGCGCTATATGTTTCCGCCACTGCTGGTTTTCTCGGTCTACGTGCTGCTGCGCGGCCACCATTATCCGGGCGGCGGCTTTGTTGGCGGGCTCTTCGCGGGATCGGCCTTTTCGCTGTATGCGCTGGCGTTCACCGTGGCCGAAGCCCGTTCCATCCTGCGGTTCGATCCGCGCGACATCACCGCGGCCGGCCTTGCCGTCGCGCTGCTCAGCGGCATCCCGCCGCTCTTTTCCGGCAACGCGTTCCTGACGGGGACGTGGTGGGAGCTGCCTTTCATGGATCTGGGCACGCCGCTCGTTTTCGACGTCGGCGTCTATTTGGTGGTGCTTGGCGTTTTGCTGACGCTCGTCTTTGCGCTAGGGGAGGAGGAATAGCATGGAAGTCGTCCTCGCCCTTGTGATTGGCGTGCTCTACGGAGCCGGGCTCTACCTCATGATGCGCCGCAACCTGGTGCAGCTGATCATCGGCCTGGGCCTGCTCAGCCACGGCGCCAACCTGCTGATCTTCACGGCCGGCGGCCTGCGCGAAACCGGTGCGCCGATCTTGGCCGAGGGCGAAAAGCATTTCGCCGCCATGCCCGCCGACCCGCTGCCGCAGGCGCTGATCCTAACGGCCATCGTGATCAGCTTCGCCGTTACCGCCTTTGCGCTGGTGCTGTTCCTGCGCACCTACCAGACCGTCGGCACCGACGATGTGGACCGGATGAAGGAGACCGACACATGACCCTTCTACCATCGCTCCCCATCACGATTCCGCTCGCCGGCGCGGTGCTTTGCATGCTCTTCCGCAGGAGCATTGCCGTGCAGAAGGCGATCGCCTTCTGCACCTCGGCCATCATTTTGCTGACGTCCCTCTGCATCATGGCCCACACCAAAAATGGCACCATTGCCGTAATGAATGTCGGCAGTTGGCAGGCCCCGTTCGGCATCACGTTGGCGATCGACATGCTTTCGAGCGTCATGCTGGTGCTGGTTGGCCTGCTGGCGGTCGGGGTTTCGGCCTATGCCTGCTTCGATCTCGACCGGCCGCGCATGCAGCTCGGTTTCTTCCCGCTCATGCTCATTTTGCTGATGGGCGTCAACGGTGCGTTCGTGACCGGCGACCTGTTCAACCTCTACGTCTGGTTCGAGGTGCTGCTGACCGCCTCCTTCATTCTTTTGGCGCTCGGCGGCGAGCGGCAGCAGCTGGAGGGGTCGATCAAGTATGTTGCGCTCAACCTGCTCTCGTCGGCGCTGTTCTTGGCGGGCATCGGTATTCTCTACGGCATGGCCGGCACGCTCAACATGGCCGAGCTCGCGCACCTGGTCCAGGAGGGCGGGCGCGGCGGGCTCGTCACGATGGTGGCGGTGATGTTCATGATGGCCTTCGGCATCAAGTGCGGCATGTTCCCGCTTTATTTCTGGTTGCCGGCATCCTACCCAACCCCGCCCGCCGCCGTCACCGCGCTCTTTTCCGGCCTGCTCACCAAGGTCGGCGTCTACTCGCTCATCCGCGTCTTCACGCTGATCTTCGACACCGACCCCGATTTCCTGCACGGCATGATTCTCGCCGGGGCCGGGCTGACGATGCTCTCCGGCGTTTTGGCCGCCGCCGCGCAATACGAGATGCGCAAGATTCTCGCCGTGCACATCGTCAGCCAGATCGGCTACATCGTGATGGGCCTGGGCCTCTTCACTAAACTGGCGCTCACGGGCACCATCGTCTATCTCATCCACGTCATCATCGTGAAAACCAACCTTTTCCTCGTCGCCGGTGCCATCAACCGCATCAAGGGAACCTACGACCTGCACAAACTCGGCGGACTCTATAAGGAGAAGCCCGGCCTCTCGATCCTCTTCATCATTTCCGCCATGTCGCTGGCCGGCGTGCCGCCGCTTTCCGGTTTCTTTGCCAAGCTCACGCTCATCATCGCGGGGTTGCGGGCGGAATCGTGGTTGATTGTTGTGGTTGCGCTCGGCGTCAGCCTGCTCACGCTCTATTCCATGACCAAGATCTGGACGTATGTCTTCTGGAAACCCGCGCCCGAACCGCTGCCCGACCTCGATCCCATGTCCAAGGGCAAGTGGTTCGTCTTCCTGCTTCCGATGATCGGCTACACCATCCTCACCATCGCCATCGGCGTTTTCGCCGGCCCGATCTTCGACTATGCCGATGCCGCCGCCGGGCAGCTCATGAATCCACAGGGCTATATCGACGCCGTCCTCGGAGGTGCGAAATGATGCCGCTTTGCAATAGGTTGAATGACCGCAAAGACGCGAAGACGCGATGGTTTTCCTTGGTGAATAATATTCCCGTCGCTTTGCGCCTTCTCGTCTTTGCGGTCAAGCAATGTGCCAAGGGCACAACACAATTTAGCATGGGGCAACGCCCCATGTTCAGATGCATCCATAATCGGATTTGCCCTGTAGGGGCAACACACTTTCCGGCAGCCTTTGTGTTGTCCATTCAGGACAAAATTTCCATCGCGGCATCAAACCTTGGGCTGCGCCCAAGGCTAAATTGTGTAGTGCCTTCGGCACATCAGATAAAACCCGGTTCCGGCGTTGTGCGCCTTCGCGTCTTTGCGGTCAGATCATTTGCGAGGGCCGGGTAATGCAACTCTTCGTCACCAACGTCCTGATATCGCTGCTCTGGGCGCTGCTCACCGGGAAGGTGTCGGTCGGCAACCTGGCGGTCGGCTTTGTGCTGGGCTATGTTGCGCTGACGCTGCTCCATTCGGAGAAGGAGGAACGGAAGAATTCCTATTTCCGGAAATCGCTGCAGATTGTCCGCTTCGCGCTCTTCTTTACCAAGGAGCTGGTTGTCTCGTCTTGGCGCGTTGCCCGGGATGTCATCAAGCCGCTGCCCGAAATGCGCCCCGGCGTGGTCGGTATTCCAATCGATGCCGAGACCGACTTGGAGATTACCTTGCTGGCCAACGTGATCTCGCTGACCCCCGGGACGTTGAGTCTCGATGTTTCGCCGGATCGGAAGACGCTCTACATCCATGCGATGTACGTGATCAATCCCGACGACCTGCGCAAGGAAATCAAGGAAGGCCTCGAGCGCCGCCTGCTGGAGCTGCTGCGATGAGCAAAACTGGAAAAATGATTAGCCACGAAAGAACGCAAGGAAAGCAAAGCCATGGCTCGGTTTTTCCTTTGTGTTCTCTGCGCTCTTTTGTGGCCAAGGCTTATCCCTATTTGGAGTGGTTCAATGGTTGAGCTTGTTTGCCCGCTTGTGATGCTGATGCTCACCGTTGCTTTTGCGGCGGCGTTTGTCCGCGTGGTCATTGGCCCCACGCTGTCCGACCGCGTCATCGCGCTCGACATGGCCGCCACCATCGTGGTGGCCCTGATTCTCACGCACTGCGTACAGTCGGGCTCGTTCTACTACATCCCCGCCGCCATCAGTATTGCGCTGCTCTCCTTCATCGGCACCGTCGTGCTGGCCATCTACATCAGCCGGGGAGGTGCCGAATGATCCGCGAAATCCTCGTCTCCATCTTCCTGCTCGCCGGCGGCGTCCTCTCCATCGTCGCCGCCGTCGGCGTGATCCGCCTGCCCGACCTCTTCTGCCGCATGCACGCCGCCACCAAGACCGGGACGGTCGGCGTCAGCGCCATCGTCATCGGCATGATGATCCATTTCGGCAACATCACCGTCACCTCGCGCGGCGTGCTCGTGATCGCATTTTTCCTGCTCACCGCCCCCGTCGCCGCGCACATGATCGGCCGTGCCGCCTACCGCTCCGGCGTCGCCCTCTGGATCCTCACCCGCATCGACGAGTGGAAAACCCATGGCGAAATGGAACAAGACGATTGATCCCCATTTCGTGAACTGCGGAAAACCGGGGTGTTTCACTCCGGTTTTTCTAATTGCAGAAAACTGTTGACGTTGCGACGAAAGTTCCCACAATGCCCCGCTTAATTTGCCATTTAGGGGCAGGCGAAAATGAATCTGAAAAAAGTGCTATCACCAGAAACGGTTTGGGTCGATCTCAAGGCCGACACCAAGGATGGAATCATCGAAGAGATGATCGATCGCCTTGTTGCGGCGGGAAAAATCAAGGATCGCGATGCCGCACTGGAAGCGGTTAAGGAGCGCGAGTCCAAAATGTCGACCGGCATGCAGAACGGGGTGGCGATTCCGCACGGCAAGACCGATGCGGTAAAATCGCTGGTGGCCGCCGTTGGGCTTAATAAGGATGGCGTCGATTTTGATTCAATGGATGGGGCGCCTTGCACGATCTTCATCATGACGGTTTCCCCCACCAAGCGCACCGGGCCACACATTCAGTTTCTGGCCGAAGTCAGCCGCCTGATCAGCCAACCCGCCGAGCGCGAAAAGTTGCTGGCCGCCAAGACCCACGGCGATATCTACGAAATCTTGACAGGAAAATAGATCCCATGTTCCGAACCGCTCTCGCAGCAATCCTCCTAATGGTCGCGCCCTTGGGGGCGGCTCTCGCAGAACCCTCCCATGCCGAATCCGCGGATCATGCCATCGAGCATGTTTCCGGCGCCCATGCCGAACACGCTCCGGCCATGGAGGCGCATGCCGCCGGGGCCGCACACGATGAACATGCCATAGCCGAGGAGGGGCACAGCATCACCCACATGATGATGCACCTGATCCTGCAGCTGGCCATCATCATTGTTTGCGCCAAGGTCGGCGGCTACCTGTTCCACCGCTTCCTCAAGATGCCTTCCGTGCTCGGCGAGCTCGCTTCGGGCATGGTGATTGGCCCTTACGCCCTTGGCGGCATGATCACCGTGCCCAATCTCGGTATCCTGTTTGCGGAAAACCACGGCTTCGCCACCTCGGCCGAGCTGTACGGCATCGCCACGCTGGCCTCCATCATCCTGCTGTTCCTGGCGGGGCTCGAAACCGACCTCGCCGCGTTCATCCGCTATTCCGTAGTGGGTTCGTTCGTCGGACTAGGCGGACTGGTGGCCGCATTCGTGATTGGCGACCTCTGTGCCGTTATGTGGCCGGGCAATGGCATCGACAGCTTCATGGAGCCGGCGGCGCTGTTCCTCGGGGTGATCTCGGTGGCTACTTCGGTGGGGATTACCGCCCGAATCCTGGCGGAAAAGAAAAAGATGGCCTCGCCCGAGGGCGTAACCATCCTGGCCGGCGCGGTCTTCGACGACGTGTTCGGCATCATTACCCTCGCCATCGTCATGGGCATGGCCAAGGTCAGCATGGGCGAAGGCGTCGCCTGGGGGCCGATCTGCATGATCGCCCTGAAAGCCATCGGCTTTTTCGTGATTGTTACGGCGCTGGGGCTGATCTTCTCCCGCAAGATCACGGCGATGATCAAGCGCTTCAAGTCGAAGGAGATCATTGTGGCCATCTGCTTCGGCCTCGCCCTCCTGCTGGCCAGCCTGGCGGAGATGGCCGGCCTGGCAATGATCATCGGCGCCTACATCATGGGCCTGGCGCTTTCCCGCACCGACCTAGCCCACGAGATCGAGCACCATCTCGAAGGCGTCTACAACATCCTCGTTCCCATCTTTTTCTGCGTGATGGGCATGATGGTCGACTTTACCGCCATGAAACCCGTTCTCATCTTTGGCTCGGTTTATTCCGTTTTGGCCGTTTTCTCCAAGGTGATCGGCTGTGGAGTCCCGGCTTTCCTGATGAAGTTCAACATGCGCGGTTCGCTGCGTATCGGCCTGGGCATGCTACCGCGCGGCGAAGTGGCGCTGATCGTGGCCGGCATCGGCCTCGCCGGCGGCATCATCGACCAGGGCATCTTCGGCGTCGCCATCATGATGACCGTGGTCACCACCATGCTTGCGCCGCCATTGCTGGTTAAATCGTTCGAGGGCGGAAGCGGCCTGCGCAAGGAGATGGAAGGCGGCGAAGAGGACATCGAGACCATCGAAATCGAGTTTCCTTCGAGCGATATCACCGAGTTCCTGCTCAATCGTTTCGTGCGGGCGTTGCAGGCCGAGGAATTCTTCGTGCACCACCTGCACACCGACCAACCGACCTATCGCGTACTCAAGGACGACATCGCCTTCACGCTGATCGAGGAAGACAACAAGCTGGTCATCAATGTGCCGCATGCCAACCAGCATGTCGCCCGCATGATCCTGCTCGAAGAGCTGCTCTCGCTCACCGACCTGCTCGAGTCCACCAAGCAGATGAAGTCGGTCGATGAAATGGGCGCCGACCTTATGGGCGGCATGTTCGCCTAGGTTCGGCTACTCCCCAAACAGCTGGCGGAACACCCGCTCGGGATTCGCGAGGAAATCGTGGGTGACCTGGTAGTGTTCGGTTTCCCGGTATTCGATCCGCTCCAGGCCGTTGGGGGTGCACTGGTAGATCCAGGCACCCGGATAGGCCATCATGATCGGCGAGTGCGTTGCAATAAGGAACTGCGAGCGCTCGGCAACCAGGTCGTGCATGCGTGCGAGCACGGTGAGCTGCCGCTGGGGGGAAAGGGCGGCCTCGGGTTCGTCGAGAATATAGATCCCGTTTCCGCCAAAGCGATTCATCACCAACGCAAGAAACGATTCGCCGTGCGATTGCTCATGAAGCGATACCCCGCCATAGGAATCGATGACCGGCGGCCCGAAGGCCGGCTCCGCATCCATGCGTTCGATTTCGGTGGCGACGTTGAAGAAGCTTTCGGCGCGCAGGAAAAACCCATCGCTCGGTTTTTCGATGCCCCGGCTGATGCGCAGATGGTCGTGCAGCTCCGAATGGGAGGCGCGGGTGCTGAACGAAAAGTTGGCGGTACCCCCTTCCGGATTGAACCCCATGGCCACGGCGATGGCCTCCAGCAGGGTGGATTTACCCGTTCCGTTTTCCCCGATGATGAACGTGACCTGCGGATGCAGCTCGATGCTCTTCAACGAGCGCACCGCCGGCAGGCTGAAGGGATAGCGGTCGAACGACTCGACCAATTCCCTGCGCAAGAGGACTTCACGAATGAATTGGGATGAAAACATGGACGTAGACTATGCAGAATCGTACCGGGCGTCAAACGATGCTGGAGGATGCGGATTCCTTTTGCTAGCTTGTTCTTTTTAAACAAGGAGATTGGAATGTCAGAATTCAACGATGTAACGGTGGTTCGCGAGGCGAATGTCTATTTCGACGGCAAGGTGACGAGCCGGACGGTGGTGTTCGGGGATGGAACGAAGAAGACGCTGGGCTTCATGCTGGCCGGCGATTATTCGTTCGATACCGGTGTCGCGGAGATCATGGAAATCATCGGGGGCGAAATGGATGTGTTGCTGCCGGGGTCCACGCATTGGAAGACCGTCAAGGCCGGCGAGTCGTTCGATGTTCCCGCCAACTCCAAGTTTGATCTGGTGGTCAAGGAATACGCCGACTATTGCTGTAGCTATATTGAGGCATAAAGTCAGCCGGAGCTTTGCCGAGAGGAGCGGCCTCGCTACCTGGTCGCCGGGGTCGTCGACCCTCCTGCAAAGTAGTTGTCATCTATTTGCGGGAATCAAGGACCGGCGTTCCGGCTCCGTGTGCAATGATCATGAGCGTCGCGCCGATGAGGGCCAAGTTTTTCATGAATGAGATGGTCTGCTGTTGCACCTGTGCAGGATCGTCGAATGTCCAGAAGTCGTGGAACCAATAGGTCGCCAGCAGCAGGAATACCATGAGCAATGCCGCTCCGATTCTTGCCTTGTAGCCCATCAGAACCGAAAGGCTCCCCGCAACGAGGAAGACAATGGCTCCGGCCAAGAGCAGTTTCAGCGCAGGGACGCCTTCCGATGCCATATAGGCCGAAACATCGTTGAACTTGGGAATCTTGTTCCCGAGTGCGCTCATCAGGAAGATGCCGATGAACAGTAGCCGGCCAACGATGTTTAGCAGGGTGCTGATCAATGCGTTCATTTGCTATGCTCCTTACTCGTTTGCAAGATGTGCTTCGTAGTCTAGAATGGCGGATAGCAGTCGTTGCTCGTCGTCCGGATTGGTGAAGGCCTTTTCGCCAGCATCGTAGGTTTGGTGGAAACTACCCACAAAGAAGTCGGCAAACACTGCGGAGGCTCCCCAATGGGGGAATACGGCTTTCATGTTGGCCAGGTTGGTTTGTCCGCCTCGCGGCCCGGGGGATGCGCTCATAAGCATGACGGGCTTTTTCTGGAAGACCGAGCCGTCCATCCTTGATAGCCAATCCATGACGTTCTTGAAAAAAGCGGGCATCATGCCGTTGTGTTCCGGCGAGGCAATCAGGTAGGCATCGTGTGAATCGAACTGTTCGCGCAGCTTTTGGATGCTCTCCGGGATTCCGAATTCCTTCTCAAGATCCTCCGAAAAGATCGGGGCATCGAAGTCCGGCAGGTTGATCAGGGTTATCTTTTGATCCTTGAATCGCTGTTCCGCATGCTCCAATAGTTGTTTGTTAACCGAACGGCTGGAATTACTGCCGGCGAAAGCCAATATGTTTTTCATGGAATTGTCCTTTATCTTTTCCTAAGCGAGGTCGAACACGAGTATTTCGGAGGGCTCGACCCCCGTGAAGGCCAACGGGCCTGCTTTTTCGATGGCGGCTCCATCCCCGGCCACGAGCAACTCACCATTAAGGGTCAGCTTGCCGCTCACCACCTGGACCCAAACGTTTCGGCTTGATTCGGTTTGTTTTACGACCGTTGCGCCTGGTTCGATTATCGATGCATACAACCGGGCGTCCTGATGCATGGATACGGACCCTTCCGCTCCGTCCGGCGAGGCGACCAGCTTGAGCGTATTGGTCTTTTCTTCTGGCGGATAGTGTTTCTGCTCATAGCTCGGTTCCACATTGAGCTCATTGGGTTTGATCCAGATTTGCAGCAAGCGCATCGGTTGGTCGTCCAGCGGGTTGAATTCGCTGTGCGTAATGCCTGAACCGGCGCTCATTCGCTGCACATCGTTCGGTCGGACGACCGACCCGTTGCCCATGCTGTCGCGGTGTTCGAGCGCGCCTTCGACCACGTAGGAAATGATTTCCATGTTTTCGTGCGGATGCGTACCGAATCCTTCGCCGGGTTCGATGATGTCGTCGTTGATGACGCGTAGGGATTGGAATCCCATGTGGCGTGGATCGTAGTATTCAGCGAACGAGAACGAAAAACGGCTATGCAGCCAGCCATGTTCCGCCACGCCACGCTCATCTGCTTTCCGGATTACGATTTGATTCGTCTTCATGTCATGCTCCTTGGCCGCAACGCCGACGGCGGTCGCCACGGTCGCTGGTAGGAAGGCCCTTCGGGTTTCATTCGTTTTCATGTAAAGAATCCTAGGACAGATTATCGATATGTAAAATATAAGAAACGTTGACAACTAATATTAAAAAAATATTAATCGACGCATGGAGCTGAGGCATCTGAAATATTTCATTGCGGTGGCCGAGGAGTTGCATTTCGGTCGGGCCGCCGAGCGTCTGCACATGGCGCAGCCCCCGTTGAGCCAGCAGATTAAAAACCTGGAAGACGAACTTGGCGTGTTGCTCCTTGCGCGCACCAAGCGCAAGGTTGAACTCACTCCGGCGGGCCGGCTTTTTCTGGATGAGGCCCGCCTGACATTGATTCAGGCAGAGCGGGCACAACGGATTGCGGTCGAGGCCGACCACGGCGTGCGCGGCCATTTGCGTATCGGATTTGTTACCTCCGCCTGCTACAGCATTCTTCCGGGACTCATCCGCCGCTTCCGAAAGGAAAACCCGCTGATTGATCTGGAGTTGATGGAAATGACTCCTTCCAGGCAGATTGCGGCCATGGAGGAGGGGAGCATTGATGCCGGGATCCTCCGCCCGCCTGTAGGGCCTAGCTGCCTCAGGGTAAAAACGATGTTGGAGGAACCGATGGTTGCCGCACTGCCGGTCGATCACCGAAAAGCCGACCAAAAATCCATCAACCTGAAGACCTTGGCCGGCGACGCCTTCATCCTTTTTCCCCGCCACCACGGCCCCGGCATTTTCGACGTCGTCATGAAAGCCTGCCATGAAGCCGGTTTCACACCGAGCGTATCCTATTCGCCCAACGAGATGCAGACCATTCTAGCCTATGTCGCCGCCGGAATGGGAGTGTCGCTGGTTCCGCAGTCCCTGTCCGGTTTTCACCAACACTCCATCGTGTACCAGTCGCTTCGTGGTAGCCGTGTGCGGGTCGAGTTGGCATTGATTAGCCGACGGAGCGAAGAGAATCCGATTCTTGATCTTTTCAGTGCACTGGGTTCCGAGGTGGGTATGGAATATGCCAGCCAGTTCCAGAAAACGTTAACCCAGTAACAACGATGAACAAACTATACATAGGCATCGATGTCCAGGTGCGGCGCCCATGCGCGTTTGCGGCCTTGGATGAATCGGGCACGCTGATGCAGTCCGGATGGTTTCCGACGGCCCGGGAAGGGCGGCGGAGCCTGGAGCCGCTGGCAAAGGGGCATCGCTTGCACATCGGCATCGATGAATCGCGCGTTCCGCTCGCCAAGCCTCGGGAATGGTATTGGAACGGATCGAAGCAGGAGTGGCGCACGCGCAAGGCCTCCGAAAAAGGATTGGGGCGCCACTGCGAGGTGGCCATCAAGGCGCACAATCTCGCCAATCCGCAATGGACTCCGATGAAGAAGGATGCGCCCGGATGGATGCAACTGGGCTTCGGTTTGTTCAAGGAACTCGATCCGCTCGGAACAACCTACGAAGCCTTCCCCTCGGCCTCCTACAAGATGCTAGAAAGCGACCCATCGCTCCAGCTAACCATCAACTTTTCCAACATGCGTCTCGGCAAGACCGACATGCTCGATGCCTGGATGGCCGCCGCCACCGTCCGCGAATACGTCGAAGGCCGCGGCATGGAGGTCGGGGGTGGCGATGGTCTCGGAACCATCATCCTGCCCCGGAAACTCAAGAAGCCGATCCCCAACGTCCTCCATTGGCCATCCCTGGGGTGACATCCAAATGCGCGATCGTGCATTTGGATGTCACCCCAGGGATGCGAAGAGGCGCCTTGTTGCGGCAGGGGGCGCTGCGCCAACTCGTTAGTTCAGGCGGTTGTCGGCGGATTCCAGATCGGCTTTTTTCACGGAGTCGCCCTCCTTGCGCTTGCGGATGCGCGCGGTGTGCTCCTCGATTTTGGAGCGGCTTCCCTTGATGTTGAAGACGCGGTTTTGGTCGTCCACCAGCACCACGAGGTTTCCATAGAGCTCGGTCCCTTTTTCCCGTCCGCCTTGGAGGTTCCGAACAGTTACATTGTCCGAGTTGAACACAAATGTTCCCTTGGAAGCCTCCTGGTTGAAGTCGACACGGGTTACGGTCTTGTCGAGAAGCACGAACGCCTGTTCCTCCTTGTCGAAGCCAATGAGATAGAATTCGGCGTGGATCGGTTTGTGGTATGGAATGGTACCGCTTCTCTTCAGCGTAATCTTGTATTCCGTGGAGGAGGTCTGAACCTGCACGTCGCGGTCGTTGGCGGAGTTGTTGGCATCCGCGAAGGAGAACCCTTGGTTTTTCCGGTCGGTGGCCTGCGCCACCTGGATGTCGATTTTCGGCGGGCTGTTCACGAGCACAAATTTTTGGTCGTCCGCAGAGAGGCTGCTGATCGAAACCTGCACCTCTTTTCCGCCATCCATCAGCAGGGTGATGTTGCCATTCATGTTTTCGATCATCTCGGCCTGGATCTTTCGGCCGAAGGAATCTGTCCAGGTTCGCATCTCGGCAAGCGCGGAGGACGGGACGAGTGCAGTTAGGGTCAGTGCGGTTATGGCGGCGATTGCTTTCATGGTGTTGCTCCTTTCGCGGGTTTGATGAACAGATTAACGGGGAAAGGCTAAGGGTGGAGGCAAAAATGCGCAAGGGGTTTCCGGAACAATGCGATGGAAAAGGTATATCATCCAACCACCACGATCGTGGTGGTTGGATGATATACTTTCGTTAGAAAAGGCTTTTGGTGTAGAGGGTGTGGTAGTAGCCCCCGAGAGCCGTCAATGCCTGGTGCGTACCGTTCTCAACGACTTGGCCGTCGCGCAGGACAAAGATGGTGTCGGCGTGTTTCACGGTGGAGAGGCGGTGGGCGATGATGATCGTTGTGCGGTCTTTGCACAGGCGCTCCATGGCATCCTGGATCAGCTGTTCGGACTCGGTGTCGAGCGCGGAGGTGGCCTCGTCGAAAATGAGGATGGGCGGATTCTTCAGGAAGACCCGGGCGATGGAGACGCGCTGTTTTTGCCCGCCGGAAAGTTTGACGCCGTGCTCGCCGACGGGCGAGTCGAAGCCTTCGGGCAGCGATTCGATGAAGTCGAGAATGTTGGCCTGCCGGGCGGCGGCGACCAGCTCTTCTTCGTTCGCTTCGCGGTTGCCAAAAAGAATGTTGTCGCGGATGGTGGTGTCGAACAGGAAGGGCGACTGCTGAACAATGCCGATTTGTTCGCGCAGGAAGTGCTGGCGCAGGTCGAGGACGTTGACGCCGTCGATGGCGATGCGGCCTTCCCGGGCTTCGTAGAAGCGGGGAATCAGCGCGGCGAGGGTGGACTTGCCCGCGCCGGATTCACCGACGAGCGCCACGGTCTGGCCGGCCTTGATGGAGACGGATACCTGGTTCAACACCTTGGCGTCGTTGCCTTCGTAGGCGAAGGAGAGGTTGGCCACTTCGATCGCGCCGGTCACGTGTTCGGGTTCGACCGGGTTGGGGCGGTCCTGGATGTCGGGCTCGATATCCATGATTTCGGTGAAGCGCTCGAACGAGGCGGCGCCCTGGCCAAACTGTTCGACAAAATTGACCATGCGGTCGATCGGCTTGGTCATGAAGCGCGCGAACATGAGGAAAACGAGAATGTCGGCAATGTCGGCCTTTCCGTTGAACACCATGATCGCGCCGGCGACGGTGATGAGGATTTCGTGGCTGTGGATGAGCCCCATCATGGTGGAGTGGAAGGCGGCCATGGTGTGGTACATCGTTTCCTTCGACTCGCGGAAGTCGTGGTTAACCTCGTCGAACTGGGCCACGGCGTGGTGTTCGCTGGCGAAGGATTTAACCTCGCGGATGCCCTGGATCGAGTTTTCGATGTTGGCGTTGATGTCGGCCACGCGGCGGCGCATGACGCGCACGTTCTTGCGGAAGCGCTTTTGGAAGAGGATGCCGCAGAGCACCATGACCGGCAGGGGGATCAGGGCGATCCACGCGAGGGTGGGGTTCATCCAGAACATGCAGGCGAAGGCGCCGCTGATGGTGAAGGTGGCCAGGAAGAGATCTTCCGGGACATGGTGCGCCACTTCGGAGATGGTGAAGAGGTCGTTGCTCAGGCGCGACATGATGTGTCCGGTCTTCGTTTTGTCGAAATAGCTGAACGAGAGCTTTTGCAAATGGCGGAAGAGCACGCCGCGCATGTCGGTCTCGATACGCGTTCCGAGCACGTGCCCCCACTTGATGTTGCTGAAGGCGGAGAAGGAGAGCACCACCACGAGCATGGCAAGCAGGGCGACGGTTCCGGCGACCTCCGCCGCCGGGGCTTCGCCCAGTTTGAAGAGGTGGCGCGTGACGAGCGGAATCAGGATGGCGCACAGCGAACGGACAAACGCCATGGAGAGGTCGAGTGCAAACAGGGGCCGGTGCGGCCGGTAGAATGCAACAAAGCGCTTGATCATTTCAACAGGGTGGCGGGGGTATCGACCTGGAGGAAGTTGGTGTGGGCGGAATAGATGTGTCCTCCGCCGATGAAGACGATCAGGTCGTCCATCTCAATCAGCCCCTCGTCGACCAGTTGTTTGAGGGCTGCCTTCACCAATGCGTCGGTGGTTGGCGGAATATCGATCTTTTCGGCATAGACGCCATAGTTGAGCGAAAGTTCGCGCACGGTGCGCGCGCTGGCGGAAAGCGCGAAGATCGGGGTCTTGCCCCGGTAGGAGGCGCAGATCTGGGCGGTGTCGCCGGACTTGGTGCTGGTGATGATGGCCTTGGCCGGAATGGCGGCCGCCATGGCCACGGCCGATTTGGCCAGGTGGTTGCGCGGCATCAGCTCGGCCGATTGCTGGACGACCGGGAGATCGTGGGTCATCGTCGTCTCCTGGGCTTCGACGTTGCGGGCGATATCGGCCATGGTGGTGACGGCCTCGACCGGGTATTTGCCATAGGCGGTTTCGCCGGAGAGCATGACGGCGTCGGTGCCGTCGTAGATGGCGTTGGCAACATCCGAAACCTCGGCGCGGGTGGCGCGCGGGTTGTCGATCATCGTATGCAGCATCTGGGTGGCGGTGATGACGGGCTTCACGCGGCGGATGCAGGTTTTGATCATCCGTTTCTGGATGATCGGAACCTCTTCGGCGGGAATCTCGATGCCCAGGTCGCCGCGGGCAACCATTACGCCATGGGCGACGTCGAGGATCTCCTCGAGGTTGTCGACCCCTTCGCGGTTTTCGATTTTGGCGATGATCTTGACGGGACTCTTGCGCATGTTGAGGATGCTTTGGATTGCCATTACGTCGTCGCGGTTGCGCACGAAGGAGTGGGCGATGAACTCGACATCGGAGCGGGTGGCCCAGTCGATGAAGTTGGCGTCCTTTTCGGTGAGTGCGGGCAGGTCGAGCTCGACGTTGGGCACGTTGACGCTCTTCCTGTTTTTGATTGCGCCATTGTTTTCGGCCCGGCAGACGAGCAGGCCCGCCTGTTTTTCAACCACGGTCAGGTGCGTCTCGCCGTCGTCGATGAGGATGTCGCTGCCAACGGGGACTTCCTCGCAGAAATCTTCGTAGTTGACCTTGAACCCAGCCTCCGGAACCGACTTGTCGCCGATGCGCACAAGATCGCCGGTGACCAGCTCGATGGCGTCTTGCATTTCGCAGGTGCGCACTTCGGGGCCCTTGGTATCGATCAGCACGCCGATGCTTGCGGATACCGCGCGGATGTTTTCGAGCATCATGTCGGCCTCTTCCAGGGAGATGTGGGCCGTGTTGAGGCGGGCGACGTTCATGCCGGCATCGTAGAGTTTCTGGATAAAGTCGCGCTCGCAGCGGTTGTGGGCGATGGTACAGATGATTTTGGTCTGTTTCTTGTACATAAGTCCTCTTCGGGGTTGCCGGCGCAGGTTTTTAGCAGATTGCCGGGTGCGTACTAGCCCATAATTGAAAAAATCAATAGTGCGGCGGACGTTCGTTTCTTGCAATTTCCTGGGGATGCTGAAGTTCTTCGAGTTTGTTTTCGAGTTTTTCCAGCCGTTTGTTGAGCCGCGCGAGATCCTGCTGTTGCCGGAAAACCTCGTTGTTGAGCTGCGCAATGGTTTCGTCCTGCAGGGCCGAAAGGGTTTCAAGTTGGATGATCCGCTCTTCCATGCCGTGGAACATAGCAGATTCCGTTTCGAAGGGGAGGCGTTTAATCGCCTTTTGCGTTGATGAAGGGGGGCGCTTTGATAAGAATAGGGCAAACCTAGGGAGACGCGATGCCTGACAATTTGCATGATACCGGTTTCTTGCTTCAGAACCTGATGGAGCATATGACCGACAACATCTACTTCAAGGACCGCCAGTCGCGCTTCATCATGGTCAACCGGGCCTTCTGCGAATGGACGGGGTTGGACTGCGGGGCGGTGGTCGGGAAAACCGATTTCGACCTCTTTGCCTCGGAGCATGCGCAACAGGCCTACGCGGACGAACAGCGCATCATCGAAACCGGCCAACCACTGATCGGCATCGAGGAAAAGGAGACCTGGGAAGACGGGCACATCACTTGGGTCTCCACCACCAAGATGCCGCTGAAGAATTCCGATGGGGAGACGATCGGCACGTTCGGGGTTTCGCGCAATATCACCGACCATAAGGAGGCCGAGCTCAAGGCCAACTATTATTCCGAGCAAATCCGCCGCATTAAGGAGGAGATGGAGGAGGATGTGCGCATGGCGGGCGAGCTGCAGAAAACCTTCTTCCCCCGCCACTACCCCTGTTTCCCCGAAGGCGTTGCGCCCGGCCAAAGCGGCGTCGGCTTCTTCCACCACTACCACGCCAGCGGGTTGGTCAGTGGCGACTTCTGCACCGTTCGCCGTCTTTCCGAAAGCGAATCGGGCATCTTCCTGTGCGATGTGATGGGGCACGGGGTGCGCGCGGCCCTCGGCACGGCGCTGATCTGCGCGATGGTCGAAGAGATTTCCGGGGAGGCCCAAAACCCCGGCGATTTCCTCGCCCGCATGAACGAGCTCCTGCTGCCCATCATGCGGCAGGAGGATATGTTCCTCTACGCCACCGCCTGCTACGCGGTGTTCGATGCCCGCAGCGGCTTGTTGCGGATCGCCAACGCCGGCCATCCCATCCCGCTGCATTCCCGGGGCGGCGAAGGCGGCGTGGGCTGGCTCTTCGGCGATGAATCCGTGCGGGGCCCCGCCCTGGCCATCGCCGAGGGGGCGGAATACGAAACCTTCGATATTCAATTGGGGGTTGGCGATTCGGTGGTCATGTATACCGACGGGCTCTACGAAGTGGAGGATGCCTCCGGCGAGGAGTTTGGCGAACAGCGTCTGCTGGCGGCGGCGCAACGGCTGGCCGGCCAATCCCTGGAGGCCCTCTTCCCGGCGCTCGTGGCCGAGGCCAGCGCCTATGCGGGCGGAAAGCTCGACGACGACGTCTGCCTGGTTGGCCTGCATTACCGGAAGCCGATGCAATAGGGAACCCGATGGACCTGAGGGACAAAGACTACCTATTGCTCAAGAACCTCATGGACAACATGACGGACAGCATCTACTTCAAGGATCTTGAATCCCGTTTCGTCATGGTCAACCGCGCCTCGGCCCGGTGGCAAGGCTTCGAGCAACCCGACGACGCCATCGGCACCTCCGATTTCGACACCTACCAGGAAGAGGATGCCCGCCGGATGTTCGCGGACGAGCAGCGCATCATCGAGACCGGCATCCCCTTGGTGGGGCTCGAGGAGGAGGAAACCTCCAAGAACGGGCAGGTGGCCTGGGTTTCCACCACCAAGATGCCGCTGCGCGACGACGACGGGCGGATCGTGGGCACCTTCGGCATCTCGCGCGACATCACCGAACACAAGCAGGCCGAGCTGAGCGCCGCCCGCTATGCCGAGCAGGTCCGCCTCATCAAGGAGGAGATGGAGGACGATGTCCGCATGGCCGCCGAACTCCAGAAAACCTTTTTCCCGAACACCTACCCATCCTTCCCCGCAGGATGCGCCCCCGCCGATAGCCGCGTGGGCTTTCTCCACCGCTACCACCCCAGCGGCATGGTCAGCGGCGATTTCTGCTCCATCCGCCGCCTGTCCGAAACCAAATGCGGCGTCCTGCAATGCGATGTGATGGGCCATGGCGTCCGCGCCGCCCTGGTTACGGCCCTGATCTGCGCGATCGTCGAGGAATTGTCGCAGCAGGAGCACGACCCCGGCGCCTATCTCGCCCGAATGAACGAGCTGCTGCTGCCCACCCTGCGGCGGGACGACTCGTTCCTCTACGCCACCGCCTGCTATCTGGTCTTCGATACCGCCACCGGCCTGCTGCGCCATGCCAACGCCGGGCATCCCGTTCCGCTTCTTTTCCAGGGGGCGGCCGCCGAATGGCTGATGGAGGATGCGGCGCTGCGCGGACCGGCCCTGGCCGTCTGCGAAGGGACGGAGTTCCTGACCCTGGAAAAACAGCTTGCCCCCGGCGATTCGGTGGTCATGTATACCGATGGACTCTACGAAGTCGAAGGGGCCAACGGCGAGGAATTCGGGGAACAACGGCTGGCCGACTCCGCGCGGCGGCATGCCCGGCTCCCCCTTCGGGAATTGTTCCCGGCCTTGATCGGCGATGCCCGGCGGTTTGCCGGCGCCAACGCCTTCGACGACGATATTTGCCTGGTCGGCCTCGAGTGCCGGGCGCTACAGGAAGAAAAGGATTAGCGAATGGAGCATCAAGCCAACCATGGTTTCCTGCTGGAAAACCTCATGAACAACTCGTCGGATTCGATCTATTTCAAGGATCTCCAATCCCGCTTCATCAAGGTGAACCAAGCCTGCGCCGACAAGCACGGGTGGGAGTCCCCGGAATCGGTCAAGGGAAAGAGCGATTTCGATACCTTCACGCAGGAACATGCCGAACAGGCCTTCGCCGATGAACAGCGCATCATCAAAACCGGGGAGCCGCTCGACGCGGTCGAGGAAAAGGAAACCTGGCCGGATGGTTCGGTCACCTGGGTGTCCACCACCAAGCTGCCGCTACGCAACGAGGCCGGCGAGATCATCGGAACCTTCGGGATGTCGCGCGATATCACCGAGCATAAGGAGGCCGAACTGCGAGCCCGGCGCTATGCCGATGAAATCAACAACATCAAAGACGAGATGGAAAACGATGTCCGCATGGCCGGCCAGCTGCAGAAAAACTTTTTCCCGCGCACCTATCCAGACTATCCGGAAGGGGCCGGCCAGGAGGCGAGCTGTGTGGAATTCCTGCACCGCTTCAACCTCAACCGGCAGGTAACCGGCGACTATTGCGCCATCATGCGCGTGTCCGACCACGAGGCCGGCATCTTCCTGTGCGATATCTGCGGGGTGGGTGTGCGAGCCGCGCTGGGCACGGCGCTGATCCGCGGCATCATGCAGGAGATCTCTTCGCTGGGGAACGATCCGGGTGCCTATCTTGCGCGGATGAACGGCCTGCTGCTGCCGCTGCTCCACCAGGAAGGCCTGGCGCTCGATGCCACCGCCTGCTACCTGGTGTTCGATGTCCGGACCGGCATGACCCGGTTTGCGAATGCCGGCCATTCCATGCCGATCCATTTCCAGGACGGAACGGCCGCCCAATGGCTCACCGAAGGGTGCTCCCAATGCGTAGGCGACCCGCTGGCCCTGAAACCCGAAGCCGCCTACGCCACCGTCGAGCGCCAGCTCGCTCCCGGCGATTCCGTGGTGCTCTTCACCGACGGCTTATACTCGGTGTGCAACAACGTGGACGATCCCCTGGGTAAAAAGCGCCTGCTCGATGCCGCCCATAGTTTGGTGGGCGAACCCTTGGCGGACATCTTCGATGGCCTGGAGGGCGATGCCCTCGCCTTCTCCAGGAACGGCTGCTTTTCCGACGACGTCTGCCTGGTGGGCTTCCACTACCGGAAACCCATGGGCGGCTAGCACACGGGCAAGCATAACCATTCCGCCGCCGTTTCAGCCCCTGGTTAAGGCGTGAATTTTAAAACAGGATGCAGTAGGGTGCCTTCATGAAACTGATAACCACACTTTGCCTATTGGCTTGCTGCGCCTCCCGCGCCGGTCTCGAATGGAAGGAAAAAGAGGTTGCGATGGAGGTGCTGCCCACGCAGGTCTTCACCGAAGCCGTGTTCCGTTTCACGAATGCCGGGCCGCAACCGATCACCATTGGCGATGTGCGCGTCGGGTGCGGCTGCCTTGCCCCCAGGTTGGCTAAGCGCACCTACGCCGTCGGCGAAGACGGCGAGCTCGTCATCCGGTTCGACCTCCGCAACCGTACCGGCCAGCAAAAAAAACAGGTTGTCGTGAAAACCAGCGATGGGGCCGAAACCAAGCTGACGACCCTGGCCGATATCCCCAAGGCCTACGACATCGCGCCCATCATGATGAAGTGGGTCGATGGCAATACCGCGGAGAGCAAGACGGCCAAGCTCGTCAATCCCAACAAAATCCCGATCAAACTCGTTTCCGCAAACTCGTCGCACAAGGATCTCCCCGTCGTGCTGAAAACCATCCGCGAAGGCTTCGAATACGAGGTGGTGGTCACCCGCGCCCCCACGGCCAGGAATGCCCGCGCCGTCGTCCGCATCGAGACCGAAAAGCTGGACGGCCAGGAATCCAAAACCCTCAAGTTCTACGTCCACGCGCAATAATGGTCGAGTTTGTCAAAAACCGCGGGATCTACGAACAGGTCATCATGGAGATGGTGCCCTCGGCCACGGAGTTTGTCTGGATCGCCACGGCCGACATCAAGGACATGCACGTCGGGAGCCGCGCCAGCTTCCGCCCGTTCCTGGCGGTCTTGTCGGAATTGGTGGAGGAGGGGGTTTCCATCCGCCTGTTGCACGCCAAGGAACCCGGCGAAAACTTCCGGCGGGATTTCGACCGCTATCCCGCCCTGCTCGCCGGCCTCGAACGCAATATTTGCCCGCGCGTCCACTTGAAGTCCATCGTCGTCGATGGCCGGATCGCCTATCTCGGCAGCGCCAACCTCACCGGCGCCGGCATGGGTGCCAAGGGCAAGGACCGCCGCAACTTCGAGTCCGGCATTGTTTCCGACGAACCCTCCATCGTCTCCGGCACCATGGAGCAGTTCGACGAAATCTGGATGGGCGCCCAATGCGACACCTGCCAGCGCCGCGACTACTGCGCCGACCCTATTGCATGATAAGAATAAGGATGGATGGAAAAATGGAACGTATTGCGATAGTAACCGGAGCCACATCCGGTATTGGGGAAGCCACGGCGCGCAAGTTCGTGGCCGACGGCATGCAGGTCGTCGGGTGCGGGCGTACCGCAGAAAAGCTGGTTGCGCTGGAGCAGGAACTCGGAGATGGGTTCTACGGCGTGGCCGGAGATGCCTCGGACGGCGAGGTGCTGGATCGGCTGTTCGAAACCGCCGTGGAACGGTTCGGCCACGAGGCCGATATCGTGGTGGCCAATGCCGGCCGTGGATTGGGCGGTTCGGTCAAGGACGCCGACCTTGAACAATTCCGCGAGTTGATCGACATTAATGTGACCGGAACGGCGTTGCTGATTCAGATGGCGGCAAAGCGGATGGTGGAAATGCAGAAAACAGGATTTCCTGACACCGCCGCCGACATTGTGATTATCGGCTCGGTCGTCGGTCGGCACATCTCACCGTTCAGTGCGGTATACGGCGCATCGAAGTTTGCCGTCCATGCGCTGGCGGAAGGCCTTCGCCGCGATATCGGACCGCAGGGCGTGCGCGTCTCGCTGGTGCAGCCGGGCATTGTCATCAGCGGCTTCCAGGCGGGCGCCAACTACAGCGACGTTCTGGTCGATAGCTTCCACGAAAAATTTGGCCCGTTGCCCAGCTGCGACGACATGGCCGATGCGATTTATCATGTGGTCGCGCTGCCGCCGCACGTCAACATCAGCGACCTCGTCATCCGCCCCACCCGCCAGGATTATCCGTAGGCGCTGAATTGGAGGGTGAGGCGCTGTCCGAACCCCCGTGCGCAGGGCACGTTGGCTTTGCGGCGGGCGGCTCGGATGGAACCTCGCCCTCCAGAGGGCGGGGCGGTTCGCACGCAGGCTCGCCCTCCAGAATTGGGTTAGGCCCCTCTCAACAAAATCTCTTCGGCGCGGCCGGCCATGCGGTTCTTCAATTCGTGGAGGCGGGCGGCGGTGGTGCGGGGGAGGGCGCGGAATTGCTTGCCGGGCAGCTCGTCGCGCGGGATGAAGGCCTGGAGGGCGAAGCGCTTGGCTCCGTCGATGATGCTGGCTACTTCGTCCATCAGTTCGTCGGTGTGGTGGGAGTCGATGACGGTGGTGCGGAACTCGTAGTCGTTGGCTTGGGCTTTGATGAGGTCAATGGACTGTTGGATGACGGAGGTGTTGGAATGGCCGACGAGGTCGGGGTAGCCTGAAAAGCCGGTCTTGACGTCCATGGCGACATAATCGACGAGCGGCAGGCATTCGGCGAGGCGTTCCGGGTTGGAGCCGTTGGTGTCGAGCTTGACGGCGAATCCAAATTTGTTTTTGAAGAAACGGATGAGTTCGGCGAGGTCGGGGGCCATGGTGGGTTCGCCTCCGGTGATGACGACTCCGTTAACCCAGTCCTTCTTGAACTTGGCGCAGGCGGACTCCAGGCGTTCCCACGATAACCCGGCCTGTTTCTTGCCCATCAGGGCGGCGTTGTGGCAGAAGCCGCACGTGAAGTTGCAGCCGCTGGTGAAGAACACGGCCGCAAAATGCTTCGGGTAGTCCACCATCGAGGGTTTTTCGAGGTGAGCGTATATGGATGAGCTGGCGCTCATGATCAATTCGAAATCCTAATTTTTAAATACGAAACAAATCCCGATCCCCAATTTGAAATTTCGAAACTTCCCCTATTTGAATCTGTTTCGGGTTTCGTGTTCGGGATTTAGGAATTGCTCTTCAAAAAGTGGCCCGCCGGGCGCGGAGGGAGGAGGTACGCGCGCCCGGCGGGCCGGGTGATGAAAAGCACTAGCCCTGGGCTTCGGCCAGGATGGTCTGGATCATCTTAGGCGAGATGATCCCCTTGCCGACGTCGGAATAGTCGGTCTGCAATCCAACATACTGGTACAGTTTTGCTTTCTTGCAGACGGAATCCTTTGCGCCGGGTTGCTGGGTGGCGAGCGGGACAAACTCGCCGGCCTCCGCGTCCCACTCGGTAACGAGCATTGCGGGGATGCGCGACGGATTGATGCACTCGGCTTCTGAGAAGGCCAAGAGGCCGTCGAGGGTTTCCACATCGCAGTAGAGCTTCTCGAAGGCGGCGTAGTCTTCCTTGGCCAGCAGTTTGTCGAGGCGCTGGTTGAGGGTGTGGCATTTGTCGCAACCCTCTTTGCCGAATACTCGGATTTGATATTTGGCTCCCATGATTAATCTCCTAATGAAGAATTAAGATTTCAGAATGGAAAATTGCGGAACTCAAGCGGCGTTGGCCTTTTTCTATATCGAGCTGTCGCAGACCATTCATTCTTAATTCTTAAATCTACATTCTTAATTTATTTGGCGGTTACGAGTTGCTGATCTGTTTCGTTGGCCTCAACAATGTTGTAGCGGCCGGCGTGGCGGGCGAGCAGCTCGCCGTAGCGTTTGGACTTGTTCCAGTTCTGCACCTTGCTGAAATAGCCGACCACGCGGGTTTCGCCGACGACGTCGGTTGATCCGCATTCGGGGCAGGCTTCCAGCAGGCCGCGCGTCTGGTGCTGGCAGTTGTCGCAGAAGGTGAACTCCGGCGAGACGCAAACCTGCGCGGACTGGGTGCGGTAGAACACCTCGGTCATGAGGTGCGCGATGGAATCGGCATCCGGACGCTCTTCGCCAATGAAGCAGTGGGTGATGGCGCCGGATTCAATCATCGAATGGTACTTGGATTGCTCGATGATGCGGTCGACCAGCGAAACATCGGCTTCGGCGGCGAGGTGGATCGAGTTGGTGTAGTATTCGGCGTCGGCCGGGCCCTTGACGACTTCGCGGGATTCGTCCGGGAAGTAGATCATGTCGGACTTGGCGAGGCGGCGGGCGGCGGATTCGGCGGGGGATTCCTCGAGGGTGATCTTGAGGTTGTACTTGGCGGCCATCTTCTTGGCTTTCCGGTACATGTGCGCCACGATCCGGAGGCCGAAGCGCTGGGCTTCCTTGCTGTCGTGCAGCTCCTGGCCGATGAGGAACTTGACGGCATCGTTCACGCCGATCAGGCCGAGGATGTAGGTGCAGTTTTCAAGGTCGACATACGGCTTGCCGTCGTTGGCCACCTTGCCGATCTGCCAGAGCGGGTGCCCGGGGCCGCTGAGCATCTCGGCGGCCTTGGCTTTCTTCTGCAGGTGGGCATCGACCGCGAGCTCCATGGTGCGGTCGATCTCTTCGTAGAAGTTCTTCACGATGTCGCCTCCCTTGCGCGCGGCGCGGTAGGAGGCCTGCGGAATGTTGATCGTCACGTTCTGGAATCCGCAGAAGCGCATGCTTTCGGGGTGTTTCAGCATGCGGTTGTCGTCGATGGTGGTGCGCAGGCGGCAGCAGGCGGAGAGGGTGACTTCGTCGCGGTCGAAGATGAAGTAGGTGGAACCGTTCTTCGATGCGAGCTCGCAGGCTTCCTGGAAGATCTTGAACTGGGCGGGATCTTCGTAGGTTTCGTCGGAGACGTGGAAATCGCACTTCGGGAATTCGAAGATGCGGCCGTGGGCATCGCCCTCGCCGAAGACCTTGAGCAGGGCGCTGCAGAAGTTTTGGGCTTCCTCGGTGTAGTCGCCGTAGGTCACGATGGCTTCCCCGTTTTCCGAGAGCATGGCGCTAACGTCGGGATCGTAGATGATGCCTTCCTTGTCGTCGGCGAGTTCGCGCAGGACGAGGCGTTGGCCGAGCTCCGGATCGGTGTAGCACAGATCCATCAGCTTGTTGCCGTTGGCATCGGTTTCGTTGCGCAATTCCTCGACCAGTTCCACGATGGAGCCGTCTTTCAGGCGCATTTGGTAGTGGCCGCCGGGGCCGATGGCCGGAACGGTTTTGAGGTAGGACGGAACCCCCGAGTGGATGTTGAAGTCGAGGAACAGGGTTTGGCCGCCGCGCGAGAAGGCGTTTTGCGAGCCGTTGAAGATGAGCTCCTGCGCAACCTGCTTGAGTTCCTTGGCATCCATTCCAACAAGGAACGGGGCGTAGAGGATGTTGATGTAGGCAATGCCGAGCGCGCCGGCATAGTTGGCCTGCATCGAGGCCAGGAAGGTGTTGAGGTGGCCGGTCAGCACGGAGGCGGAACGGGCCGGACTCGACGAGGTGTTGAGGTTGATCAGCCCGTTGAGACCGTATTTCTTGACATATTCGATCGAGTGCGACGAGCAGTAGACGCGGGTGGGGTAGCCGAGGTCGTGCACGTGCACGGCGCCGGTGTCGTGCGCACGTTTGACTTCGGGGCTGAAGATGGTGTCGAGCGCCCATTGCTTGAGCACGAGCTCGGCGATGCCGAGGTTCACGGCCTCGGGGTTGTTGTTCACGATGTTCGAGTTTTCGGTCGATTTGGTGAACATCAGGTTTTCAAGGTAATCCTTGGAAACGCGGTAGAGGGAGAGGTCGCGCAGCTGCTGCGAGTGGCCGCGTTCGATCAGCTCGTTGTTGACCAGTTCGCGGATGAGGGTGGTTCCGATGATGGTCATGTCGCCGCCGATAATTCGGTTTTCAACGGACTTGGCCACATTGATGGCCAGCTCGACGGAAAGGTCGGTCTTGTCGAGGATCTGCTTGACGATGCGCTTGCGGTCCCACGGGAGGTTGACGTTGCTGGAGGAGGATTCGACGAGGAGCAGGGAGGCGTCGGTGACGTCCACGTCGGAATCGGCGTCGCCGCGGACGCGGATGTTGCGGCGGGCGATTTCGCGTTGCTTGCGGTAGCGCTTGTAGGTGGCCACCACGAGGGTTTCGCCCTGTTCGGCGAGGGCGATTTCGACCAGGTCCTGGACGTCTTCGATTTTGGGGATGCGTTTGCCGTTGTCCTCGGTGTGGACATAGAACTCGCTCATCGGGTTGTTGAGCTGCTGCAGCACTTGGTCGGTGATTTTCGAGGCCAGGCCTTCGTTCTTCGCAAGTTGGTGTTTGCGTGCGACATCTTCGACCGCGCGGTCGATAGCCAGCTCAATTTTCTGCCAGCTGAATGGTACAACGAGTCCAGAACGCTTCTGGAAGCCATCGAATGCAGCGTTGGGTCTTTCTCCCGACATTTCTACCCCCTGATAATTAATGGTTTATGGTCTTAAAACGGCATCCTCCCCGTTTTGCGGATTATTAAGCTATCCAATGTAATGTGCTAGTGTCAAGGGTTGGGCACAACATCTTGTGGTTTTTGTTAGAAAGGCGTATTTTTATTAGGAAATTAGCGGATGATGGACCGGCTCTTGAAAATCGGGGAGGATGTGGCTTTGAAAATGCTCACTTAGAAAGCATAGTTCCCGCGTTTGGAAATACCGAGGAGGATGGACAATGCCTGAATGGTTGAGTTTGATTGATGTGGCCTTTGTGGCGGTCGCCGTGTTTTTTGCATGGAGCGGTTTCCAGAAGGGTTTTGCGGCACAGGTGGCCCATATCCTGAGCTTCCTGATCATGGGCGGATTCCTGTTTTTTGCGTATCCGACGATTTTCAGCTACTACCGGCGGCTGTTCCGGAGCGTTGAGGAAACCTATCTCATGTGGCTGATCCTCGCCGGCATGGCGGTCCTGGCCATTTTTGCGTTCGTCGTGTTCAGCAGGGTGTTGGCCAAGATGCTCAAGGCGCAGAGTTCCGAAATCGCCGACGGCGTCTATGGTTTTTTCCTCGGCCTCGTGCGCGGCCTGCTCACGGCACTGGTCGTCCTGATCCTGCTGGTGATGGTCGATACCACCGGAAGGGTTTCCGGACGGATTGGTGTAAAGTCGTTCATTGGCCAGTTTGTTTGCCAAACCCTGGTGCCCCGGATCCAGCCCCGCCTGGCACCCGTCCTTGAAGAAAACATCCAACTGATCAAAAAGAAGCTCCTGGAACAGGAAGAGGCCGGGCAACTGGAAGAGGAACAACAACATAATGTCCGCTAAAAGAAACAGCCGGCTCGTCGCCGCCGAAATCATCTGCCAATGGATGGAGGACCAAAGCTTCCCCGACCGGAAGCTGGCCACCCTTCAACACGACCACGCCTTCGTTCTCGAGGTCGTCAATGGCGTCGTCCGGAACCAAAACATCCTGCGCTGGATCGAGCGGAAGTGGGTCGACCGCCCGCCCCGCCTATTCTTCAAGGCCGTCCTGCAGGTCGGGCTATACCAGCTCCTCTTCATGGACAATGTCGAGCAATACGCCGCCATCTCGGAAACCGTCAACGCCGCCAAGGACCATCCCGGCGGAACCGGCGCCTCGAAAATGATCAACGCCGTCCTGCGCCGCGCCCAGCGCGAAAAGGAACAGGTGCTGGCCGAACTCGAAAAGCAGCCTGCCCACATCCGCCTCTCCCACCCCGAATTCCTGATGGAGCGGTGGACGCAGCAATACGGCGAGGCCGATACCCTCGAGCTGGCCAAATGGAACAACGAGCCCCCGGCCACCATCCTGCGCATCGAGCAGGCCGCCGTCGATGCCGCCGAATTCATCGACAAGTTGCGCGAGGCCGACATTGAGCCGCTGATGCATCCCTATTCCGATAAGGAGATCTTCCTCATCCTGCCGCGCGGCGTCGCCGTCCGCAAGGTGCCCGGTTACGATGAAGGCTGGTTCACCGTCCAGGATCCCGCCACCTCCGTCTCCGTCGATCTGCTCGCGCCGCGCCCCGGCGAAGCCGTGCTCGACGCCTGCGCCGCCCCCGGCGGCAAGACCGCCATGATGGCCGGCCGCATGAAAGGGAAGGGCGAGCTGGTTGCCATGGATATGCACGACGACCGAATCGACGTGCTCAAGGAAAACCAAAAGCGCCTCAACCTCGACTGGATCGAAATCGTCAAGGGCGATGCGCGGCATCCGGAAACCACGCTGGGTGAAAGACAGTTCGACGCCATCCTGCTCGATGTGCCCTGCACCAACACCGGAGTCCTCAAGCGCCGCGCCGACGCCCGCTGGCGCATCGACGAAGAGCGCATCGGCACCATCACCAAACTCCAACACGAAATCCTCGACGCCTGCGCGCGAATGTTGAAAGAAAAGGGGCGAATCGTCTACAGCACCTGCAGCCTCGAAGCCGAGGAAAACGAAAACCTCGTGGCCCGCTGGGTGCGCGACCACCCCGACTTCCGCCTCGTCAAAACCGGCAAGGCCTTCCCGCCCGACTCCGGCACCGACGGCGCCTTCGCGGCGCTGCTGCGGAAAAAGTAGCAACCACGAAATGCCAATTATAGATGCGGCGGCTAAATGTCGGGATTTATTTGCCACAAGAGAGCGCAAAGATAACAAGGAATTCTCAATGGTTCTGAGTTCTATGCGCTCTCTCGTGGCCAAACCTTTCCTGCTGAGAATTCACAATATTTAATCGACGGAGCAATAGCTAGCGGCGGAGCCGCCCTGGAGTACGGAGACGGCGTCTCCGTTTTCCCGCCTATGGTTGCGGCGTACAGGCAGAGCGGCATCGCCGATGCCGCAGTCCAAGGCGCTTGCTATGCTGCGCGCAGGTTTGTTTACCCATTCGAGAAACAGCGGCCAGGTGTTGTGTCGGGGGCGGTTTCGTATCGCCGGCATCTTGCCGACCTTGCTGGCACGCGGGGCTGCCGGGACGGCTGCTCGAACTTTTCCTGCAACGATCGAGAAGTAGAGGAATAAAATTCAGCCTTCTGCAGGAGCTGAAAAACACAATAATGATTTAGGCAGACCGACCCTTTTAACGACCCTTTTAATTTTTGACCGGATAACCAGATGGACAGGATCGATGGGCGGTTCCAACGGAGCGGGGACAGGAATCTTCCCGCTCCCGCACCAACCATTCTCCGCAAGGAAATGGCAACGCCCGCTGACGCACCACTTGCTGTACCGAAGGCGTCCCGCCTGCCCCGCCGAACGGGCAACCACCGCGCGCCCCCAAAACCGTTCGTGATCTTTTGCATCAAACCCTGGGATTCTCTCCCTTTTTCCAACGCCATTCGGAGCCTCTTGGGTGACCCTTAGTTCATCAAACACAAAGATCAAAGGACCCCTTAGCCCGACCCCTTAGCCGAACTCAACTTTGCCACCACCTGCGATGTACCCGATGTCCACCTCCCGTTTGTGCGCCTCATGCTGGGCGAAGCCCGCAACCACGATGCCGTCGTGCTGATGCAGGACGGGAAAAAGCAACCGCTGTTCGCGGTCTACCGCAAGTCGCTCGTGCCCCAGATCGAGGAGCTCAGCGGCAAGGCAAGCGCGCGGTCTTTGCCCTAGCCGACCGCATCGACGTCCTCTACCTCGAAAGCAAAGGCAACTGGTACCATAACCTCAACACCCACGACGACGTTGAGCGCTACCGGAAAAATCAAACATAGGTATTGATGATCCGATTTTGGCTGTTTAGTATACTGGCTGGTTAAACGTTTTTATGAGTGACATCTATCCAGCATTGCTGCAAGAGCTTCGCAACGGGACTCCGTTTGTGGTGGCGACCGTCATTGGAACGAAGGGCTCCACCCCCCGCGAAAAAGGGGCGAAGATGCTGGTTCGGTCCGACGGCTCGATCAGCGGCACCATCGGCGGCGGAAAATTTGAATCGTTGGTGGTGGAAGCCGCAGCTCAAACGCTCGCCACCGGGGAGTTGGAAACCAGAACCTTTCCTTTGCACGAACACGACAACGAGTCCTTTGGAGCAATCTGCGGAGGAGAGGTCACCGTCTTACTGGAGCCCCATGCCATGAAACAGCGACTCTTGATTTCCGGGGCAGGCCACTGCGGCCAGGCGCTGGCGGAACTGGCCTTGAACTGCGGCTGGCCCGTCACCGTTTTTGACGACCGGGAGGAACTCTTCGATACGTCCTTCTATCGGGACGAACGTCTCCACCTTTGCACGGAAGCCAACGCCCTGGACCGGTTCGCGTTTCAACGTGGGGATTGCATGGTGCTGGTCAGCAAAGGGCATCCCGAAGACCGGGCCGCACTGCGTTCCATTCTCAACCGCAATCCGGCTCCGAGGCTCGCGTATCTCGGCATGATTGGCAGCGAACGCAAGGTTTCGATGGTGCTTAGCAGCCTGGAAGAGGAGGGCTTTTCCAAAAGCGAGCTGGAAAAGGTCTACGCCCCCATCGGGCTCGATATTGGCTCGGAATCGCCGGCGGAAATCGCGGTGTCGATCATGGCGGAAATCCTGCAGGTCACCCGGGGCGCGCGCGGAGGGCACATGCGGTTGAAATGAATGCAACGATCTCCAGCCCGATGGCCCTGCTCTTCCTCGCCGCCGGCGCCTCCCGCCGCATGGGGCGCGACAAAGCCTTGTTGCCGTGGCAGGGAAAAACGGTTGTTGCCCACCATTACTCGTTGCTGGAACAGGTCGAGGGCATCGATCCCTGGATCGTCACCCGCCCCATCGATGTGGCACTAACCACCGAGCTGGAATCCATCGGATGGCCCGGCCACCAACGGATCATCAATCCAAGCGCCCCCGACTGTGAAATGCTCCTCTCGATCCAGTGCGGCGTTGCCGGCATCCTGAAGCATCCCTATTCCACCGTCGGCATCGCACTCATCGACCAAGTGCTTATCCAGCCACCAACGTTTGAGGCATTGGCCAACGAGGCGGAACGCAATCCCCAATCCATTCTGCAGCCCTCATTCAATGGTCGGCGCGGCCATCCCGTCCTGCTTCCCCGCAGCGTTGCCGAACAGCTCGCCGGATTCCAGGGCCCGACGCTCAAACATTTTCTGGAAGAACACAACAATCAACGCTCACTGCTCAAAGTCGACGACCGTGGCGTGGTCACGGATATGGACACCCCGGCCGCCTATCGGGAGCAGCTTTCACGCCTCTAACTGGAGATGCCCATGAAGGAACCGAACAAAGACGATGGACCGTTCCGCTTTTCGCGGCGCGGGCTGATCAAAACCGCCGTGCCAACCGCCACGGCCGCCCTGGCCGGCGGCATGAACGAAGCCGCGGCCCAAATGGAGCAAGACCGGAAGGAAAAACCACTCGGGCCCCATCCCGTTGCCATCGAGCTGAACGTGAATGGCAAGGTGCATAGGGTGACGGTGGAGCCGCGCGTTACCCTGCTGGATGTATTGCGCAACGAACTCGACCTCACCGGCGCAAAGGAAGTGTGCGACCGCGCCCAATGCGGCGCCTGCACGGTGCTGCTCGATGGCGACCCCATCAACGCCTGCATGATGCTGGCCGTCGCCGTCCAAGGCCGCAAGATCCGGACAATCGAGGGCATCTCGCCCAACGGCAAGATGAACAAGCTCCAGGAAGAATTCGTGCAACACGATGCCATGCAGTGCGGCTTCTGCACACCGGGATTCGTGACGTCCCTCACCCGGTTGCTTGAGGTGGCGCCGAAAGCCACCGACGAGCAAATCGGCAAAGCCTGCTCCGGCCACCTTTGCCGCTGCGGCACCTATCCGCACGTCCTCAAGGCCGCCCGCGCCGCCGCCGGACGCAAGGAGGTGGAGTCATGAGTGGTTGGCCCAAAGAGACAAAGCACCTGAGCAAACGTACCGTCCGCGTCGATGCCAAAGAGAAGGTCACCGGCCGCGCAAAATATACCTACGACCAACATCCGAAAGGCATGCTGTACGGCATGATGCTGCGCTCCAAATGGCCGGCGGCACGGCTGGAGGAAATCGATCTTCAACCGGCGTTGGACATGCCCGGGGTCGAGGCCGCCGTGCTGGTGCAGGATGTCCCGCGCGACATCCGTTTTTATGGGCAGGAAATTGCCGCGGTTGCGGCCGCCACCCCGGAGATTGCGGAAGAAGCCATCCGCGCCATCAAGCTCAAAGCCACCGTCCGCCCGCATGTGGTCGATCCCATGAAGTCGATCGAGGAGGGTGCGCCCGAGGTTTTCAAAGGGCGAACCAATCTCTCCACCCCGAAAACCCGCGAACGGGCCAACCCCGATGAAGCCTTTGCAAAGGCGGACGTGGTGGCCGAAGTCACCGTCATGACCCAGGCCGAAATCCACCACCCCCTTGAAACCCATGGCCATGTGATTGACTGGGGTGCGGACGGCAACGTTACGGTCTGGGCATCGACCCAGGCCATCAGCAGCGTAAAGAACGCCATTGCCAAGGCGCTTGATGTTCCTTCCAGCCAGGTGCGCGTAATCTCCGAATTCATGGGCGGGGGTTTCGGCGCCAAGTTTGGCTCCGGGGTCGAGGGGCTGGCCTGCGCGCGGCTTTCCAAGGCAACGAAGAAACCGGTCAAGCTCATGCTCTCGCGGTTCGACAACCACCACTCGGTAGGCAACCGGCCGGGTTCCTACCAAAAGATAAAAATCGCGGCCGACAAAAGCGGCAAGCTGGTCGCCTATGAAAACATTGGCTTTGGCTCGGCGGGATATGCCAGCGGCGGAGCCACCGCCGGGGGCGGCGGAGGAGCCGGGTTCAAGACGCCGTATGTCTACGACGTTCGCCCGGTGAAAACCTCGCAGTTCGGCGTGGCCATCCATGCCGGCTCGGCACGCGCCTTCCGCGCGCCGCAGCACCCCCAGGGTTGTTTCGGCATGGAGACCGCGATGCAGGAGCTTTGCGATAAGCTCGGCATGGATCCGGTGGAGTTCCGCAAAATGAATACTGCGCATGAGGTGCGGCTGAGCCAGTTCGACCTTGCGGCGGAACGGTTTGAATGGAAAAAGAAATTCAAAAAACCGGGCAGCTCGAAAGGCGCGGTTAAATCCGGCGTCGGTGTGGCCACCGGCGAATGGGGCGGCGGGGGCAAGAACTCCACCGCCGAAGTGATCGTCGGCGAAGACGGCAGTGTTGAAGTCCGTTGCGGCACGCAGGATCTGGGCACCGCCACCAAAACCTCCATGGCCGTCGTGGCGGCCGAGACGCTCGGGCTTGATCCAACCGATATCGTTTCCCGTTGCGGCGACACCAACTTTCCACCGTCCGGCGGCAGCGGGGGCAGCACCACTTCGCCGTCGGTCATGCCGGCCGTCAAGGTGGCGTGCGACAACACCATCGAAGAACTCCGGCTGGCTTCCGGCATGTCCGACGTCACCGGAAAGAACTGGAAGAAAGCCTGTTCAAAAATCGGCCCCGATCCATTGGTGGTGCAGGGAAAATGGCGCGAGGGCCTTTCCGGCAACGGAACCGCCGGCGTGCAAATGGCCGAGGTCGAGGTGGATACCGAGACCGGATTCATCAAGGTCAAGAAAATCACCTGTGTCCAGGACTGCGGCCTGCTGGTGAACCTCCAAACGGCGGAAAGCCAGGCCAACGGCGGCATCATCATGGGCATCAGCTATGCGCTCTATGAAGAGCGCGTGATGGATGATGCCACCGGTGTTCCGCTCAATCCGAATTTCGAGACCTACAAACTCCCCACGCTGGCCGATATGCCCGAGATTGACGTCACGTTCCAGAACATGCCCGAGCGTGGTGTGATCGGCATCGGCGAACCGGTAACGGTGCCCACGGCGGCGGCGATCGCCAATGCGGTCAGCAATGCCATCGGCATACGCATGACCAGCCTGCCCATCACGCCGGCCAAGGTGCTCGATGCGCTGAATGGAACGCCCGGGGCGGAACAAAACATTGCGTGGGATCGCGTCGCCTCCATCTCCAAAACCGGCGACTTCATCAACCTCGACCAACAGGAGCTTCCGGCATGAATAACTTTGAATACATAAAGGCCCAGACCGCCGAGAGCGCCTGCGCCGCCGCCGATCGGGACACGCGCTTCCATGGGGGCGGCATCGACCTGCTCGGCGAAATGAAGGACTACATCGACTCGCCGAAACGCGTCATCGATGTCTCCGGCCTCGACCGCTCCATCAGCGATGAAGGTGCCCATTGGAAACTGGGTGGCGCGGTGCGGTTGGTCGATATTGAAAACCATGCGGGGCTGAAGCAATCGATTCCCGGACTCGTGCAGGCGGCGGAACATGTCGGCTCGCCGCAGATCCGCAACCTGGCAACGATCGGTGGAAACCTGGCCCAGCACAGCCGCTGCTGGTATTACCGCCACCCCGATGTCAAATGCCTGAAGAACGGCGGATCGCAATGCTACGCCCGCAGCGGCATCAACAAGTTCCATTCCATCTTTGCCGAGGGTGCCTGCATCAGCCCGGTGGTTTCCAATTTGGGCGTTGCGCTCTCCGCCCTCGATGCCACGGTGCAGGTGATGCGCAAGGGGCAGGTTCGCGAATTGACGATGGAAGCATTCTACGAAGATGCCGACCTCAACCCGCGGGCGCACAACTCGCTCAAGCCCGATGAACTGGTGGTATCCGTTACGGTGCCCAAGCAACGCACATGCAGTTCCTATGTCCAGATCTCGGAAAAGGAAACCTTCGACTGGGCGCTGGTCAGCTGCGCCGTGGCGGCGAACCTGGAAAACAACGTGTTGAGCCATGTGCGGCTCTATTTCGGCGTCGTCTCGCCGGTGCCCTACACCCATGCACGGGCGGTTAAGCAACTCGAAGGGATGCGCCTGACCCAATCGGGCGTGGAGGAAGTCGCCGCCGCCCTGCTCGAAGGGGCGCAAACCTCGGAACACAACCGATACAAGGTGCCCCTTGCAAAAACCATGGCCAAGCGGGCAATCATCGCGTTGGGAGGTCAGTCATGAGCCAGCAGTGCTTCTATCTTGAAACCAAGAAACTGCATGTCCCCGCACTCCGCGAGCATGCGTTCACCGAAAAGCCCGACACCGGCTGGGAAGGCCACTTTTGGTGCTGCCTCACCGGCGCCGAATTCGGCCCCGACGACCAGGTCGTCAACCTGATCGAATGCAGCAACTGCGAGCGCGGCTGTTTTAAGGAATAGTACGGAAAAGGAATGCCCCTTGCAGGACGCGGTTCTTTGCGCAGCAAAGGCCGCGTTGAACCCGAGGATCACGCGCCCTCCGTTGGAGAGCCACGTCCTACACGTCCACCGCCAAGGTTTCATCGATTCCGGGAACCGCCGCTCCATTCCCTCTTCGAACATCATCCCATTAACCGCAGCGCCGAAAAGTTTTTTTCACTCTTATCCACATCCTGCTATCTTTTGTTTCCGTAGCATCGGAATACTGGGAATAAAGGAGTAATATGAGTGCGCCAAGCAAAGCTGTTTTAGACAAGCTGGCCAATCCAGCCCATGCAAAGGTTAGCCGCCGGCATGGAATAGACCTGCACGGTTGAGGAGTTAACGAATCGGTTGAAGCTGCAGGAATAGCAGTTCGTCAGCCACAACGGAAGTGAAGGCAGTAAGCCCCGAAATTTTCCATTGTTGCACAGGGCCAAGGGTTTCATATCCCGGAAGCCAGTATCGTGCCTCCCGATAGAGGCGAGGGTTGCACGGCGTGCCGGGGTCTCAGGCCGTGGCGGGTGAATGAATTGTTTAAGGCGGAACTTGGGAGAACCGGAGCATTCCGCAGAAGCCGCCGAGGAAGCCGAAGAGGTGACGAGGCGGTATGATGCTCTGGTAGTCGGATCGACCCGTAGTAGAGGGGTAGGCGGGTTAATGCCCGTTGTCCGCAGCGGGGAGGGGACTCTCTTCCCGCACTCATCACCGGGAAGCAGGGGGAAGGTTCGGCTGCTCGAACTTTTCTTAAATTATCTAATGTATCAACTCTGGTACTTTGACCCTTTTACCCCCTCCACGAAAGAACCTTGCGGCGGGCGGCTCGGATGGAACCTCGCCCTCTACACAGCGGCTCATGATTTATGAAGAGCTAGGCTGTGGTCTAGGAAAAGGGGCGGTCCGCCTAATTCGTCGTTTTGGTTTTCTGCGCCGCCAGAAATCGGGATTTAGTCGAAGAGGTCGAGGTGGTTGGTGAGGAGTTTGTGGAGGGTTTGCTCGGCTTCCACGAGCTGGAGTTCGTGGTCGGGATTGGCGGTTAGTCGGATTTCGACCTTGCCCATGGAGGGATAGAAGCCAAGGTCTACGTTCTTCGGGGCGAAGCCGGCTTCTTCGAGAATGGTGACGATATCCGATTCGCCGATGCCTTTGGTGCGGACGGTGGATACGAGGTTGGGGCGGGCATCGGCATAGGTTTCCTTGAGCCAGGGGATGATTTTCTCGCTTAAAATGGCATTGAATTCGTTCGGTGGCCCGGGCAGGACAAACAGGGTTTTCCCATTGGCCAATTCGATGCGCTGGCCGGGGGCGGCGCCGACGGAGTTGGGTAGGACGTTCGCGGATTCCAGCACCTGCGCCTGCCGGGTGGCGGCCAGCGTGACGGTGCGGCCTCGCTTCTCGTACCAGCTTTTCAAGTATTCCACGGTCGGTTGGTCGATGATGATTTTCTGGCCGAGCAGTTTGGCGAGCGCATCGCGGGTGATGTCGTCGATCGTGGGGCCGAGGCCGCCGCTCACGAAGACGAGGTCGACCCGGTCGAGGGCTTCATCGACGGCGCTGCCTATGGTGGGGATGTCGTCGGGAATGGTGGTGTCGCGGGACAACTGCAGTCCGATGGCCGAGAGCGCTTCGCCGAGGTCGCGCCCGTGGGTGTTGAGCGTGCGTCCGCTGAGCAGCTCGTTGCCGATCGAAATGAGTTCTGCTTGAAAGTTCATGGTGTCGCAGTCTGCGGAAGGAGACCTGAGGGTACAAGATTAATTGACAGCTGACCGAATTTTGAATAATACGGTCATCGTCATGACTGTATTTGTTGGAATACGGTCAGTTTTGGGGCGAAAAACCATGTATGTTCCACAGGCACAACTGAAAAACCTGGAGAAGCTGGTACTTCCGGGTAAGGCTTTGATTGTTTACGGTGCGCGCCAGACCGGAAAAACAACGCTGGTTAAACGCTATTGCGAGTCGGTCAATGAATCCTATCTTTATGTCGATGGTGAGGATTTAGCCGTTCGGGATGCTTTGGAGAGCCATTCAGTGGAACGGTTGAAGGCGTTTGTTGGAGCCAATCGGTTACTGGTGGTTGACGAGGCCCAGAGCATTCGGAAAATCGGGCGAAACCTTAAATTACTGATCGATCATGTGCCGGATTTGAAAATCATCGCCACGGGCTCTTCCTCGTTCGAGTTGGCCAAGGATGTTGGCGAGCCATTGACGGGCCGTAGCTATGTTTTGCACATGTATCCGTTGGCGCAGTTAGAGTTGGCATCGATGGAAAACCGCCATGAAACCGAGTCGTGCCTTGAGGAGCGGTTGGTCTACGGGAGTTATCCCGAAGTTGTGCTGCTTCGGGATGATTCACTTCGGAAACGGCACCTTTCGACGATGGTGGGAGTCTATCTCTTCAAGGATATCCTTGCGCACGAGAACGTTCGCGACTCGGATAAGCTGAGGCGGTTGCTGCAGCTTTTGGCCTTTCAGATTGGTAAAGATGTTTCGCACAATGAACTGGCCACGCAGTTGGGTATGAGCAAGAACACCGTGGCCCGATATCTGGATCTTCTGGAGAAGGTTTTTGTGATCTTCCACCGCAACGGATTTAGTCGGAATCTGCGCAAGGAGCTTTCCAAGAGCAATCGCTATTACTTCTTCGACAATGGAGTAAGGAATGCCCTGATCAATAATTTTAATCCACTAAGCCTGCGGGATGATGCTGGTTTGCTATGGGAAAACTATGTGGTTTCCGAGCGGTTAAAGCGGAATGAGTATGGGGGGCTGTTCGTGTCGTCCTGGTTTTGGCGAACGTATGACCGCAAGGAGATCGACTTGGTTGAGGAATCCGGGGGGCAGCTCCGCGGTTACGAGATGAAGTGGAAGGAGGCGCGAAAGACCAGCGCGCCAACCGACTGGGTGAAACAATACCCAGAGGCGACGTTTGAGGTGGTTCACCCCGGAAACTATCTGCCCTTTATCACCTAGGCCAATGGAAACGACGAATCAACATTCTTTAATAGTGGATAACGGTCAGGCGAAGTCGCGGCTGGATGCCTTCCTGGCCTCGGTGGAGCCGAAGGTCTCGCGCTCGGCGTGGAAGGCGCTGATTATGGAGGGGCTGGTGACGGTGAACGGCGCGGCCAGCAAACCCAACCAAAAGCTGAAGACGGGCGACGCGGTGGCATGGACGATCCCGAACCGGGCACCGGTTGCGGCGATCCCCGAGGAGATGCCGCTTAACATTCTCTTCGAGGATGAAGCGGTGATCGTGCTGAACAAGCCGCCGGGGCTGGTGGTGCATCCGGCGGCCGGGAATCCATCCGGCACGTTGCTGCACGGCTTGCTGTTCCACGATCCGGCGTTCCAGACGCTGGAACGCGCGGGCATCGTGCACCGGCTCGACAAGGATACGAGCGGCGTGATGGTGGTGGCCAAGACCGAGGCGGCGATGGCCCACCTGCAGGCGCAGTTCAAAGGGCGCCAGACCGAAAAGGAATACCTCGCCCTGGTCTGGGGCGAGCCGCCGAAAAGCGGCCGGATCCAAACCCTGCTGGGGCGCCATCCGGTGCACCGCAAGAAGCAGGCGGTGCTGAAGGAGGAGGGCCGCGAGGCGATCTCGAACTATGAGCTCGTGGAGCAGTTTCCCGAAGCGGCGCTCATGCGCGTTGGGATCGAGACGGGGCGCACGCACCAGATCCGCGTGCACATGGCGCACATCCGGCATCCGATCGTTGGCGACACGGTCTATGGCCGCGCCCGGAAAAACCGGTTGCCGGTCGAGCCGGGGCGGCAGATGCTGCACGCCGCCAAGCTCACGTTCAACCACCCGGAGTCCGGGAAAAGGCTTTCCTTCGAAGCCCCCTTGTTCGATGATATGCGCCAACTTTTGGAATCTCTACGGAACGGATAATGGCGGAAACCACATACCAGGGCTTGATCGAGGATTTGGAGAACTATCTCCTGTACCAGCGCGACGAGGGCGTTCAGCGGCTGGAGGTCGACCGTGCCGTGCTGGAGGAGCTGGCCAGGGAGCCGGAGCCGGAAACCCCGGAGGTCGTGGTGGTCGAGGCCGCGCCGATCCCCGACGATTTCGATTCGCTCGAAGCCATTGCCGCGCATGTTTCCACCTGCACCAACTGCGAATTGTGCCAAACGCGCAACGCCACCGTGCCGGGCGAGGGCAACGGGGACTCCCCCGCGATCATGTTCATCGGCGAAGGCCCGGGGGCGGACGAGGACGCGCAGGGGCGGCCGTTTGTCGGCAAGGCCGGTCAGCTTCTTGACAAAATGATCGAGGCCATGGGCTATGCGCGCGAAGAAATCTACATCGCCAACGTGGTTAAATGCCGCCCGCCGGGCAACCGCAAGCCGGTGCGCGAAGAGATGGACTTGTGCCTGCCCTATCTACGGCAGCAGATTGGCCTGATTCGGCCGAAGATCATTGTCGGCCTGGGCGGAACGGCCTTGGAAGGGCTGCTGGGCCGGCCCGTGGCCATCTCCCGCATGCGCGGTGTTTGGCAGGAATATGCCGGCATCAAACTCATGCCGACCTTCCACCCGTCCTACCTTTTGCGCGATCCGACCAAGAAAAAGGATGCCTGGGCCGATCTGAAGCTCGTGCTGGCCGAGCTGGGCAGGGTGCCGCCGCCGAGGACGTAGGGGAGTATGGCTGGGGAGAATCCGTCTTCGGCATTCCACGTTTCCGTCTTGAATATTGAACGTTGTCCATCCTTATCATGTCTTGAACATTTTTTGCTGGCAAGGGGGGCGCTTTGGCTTAACATGGCGCGTACGTATGGTTGCTGATCTAAATCTGGAGCCGGAAGAGATTCCGGAGGACGGGGAGCTTCTCGAGGAAGTTTCCGAAGAGGAGCTGGAAGATGCCGGCCCTCCCGACGATGAACTGGTGCTCAAGGCGCAACAGGGCGACGTGCATGCGTTTGACCAGCTCGTCGAGCGCTACCACAGCAAAATCTATGGCCTCACCTACAATATGTGCTCCAACCGCGAGGATGCCGAAGATCTGACCCAGGAGGTTTTCGTGAAGGCCTTCGAGGCGTTGCCGCGCTTCCGCGGAAAGTCGTCTTTCTACACCTGGCTCTACCGCATCGCGGTCAATAAGACCATAAACTATAGGAAAAAGCGCAACCGCAAGCGGGCCTTGAGCCTCGATTCGTTCGACCAGGACATCAAAACCGACGATGTCTACCACGATCTAACCTCCAAGGGATCGCCGTTGCGCAGCATCAGTTTGTCGGAACTTCAAATTAAATTGAACGAAGCCCTGCAAAACCTGTCAGAGAAGCACAGAACCGTTGTGGTGTTGCATGATATGCAGGGGGTGCCACACGAAGAAATAGCGAAAATGGTTGGGGCATCGGTTGGAACGGTTCGATCGAGATTGTTCTACGCCAGAAGACAAATGCAATCTGAACTGTCGGAGTTCATGAAATGATGGGCGATAAAATGAATACTGAAGCAACGGCCGAAAGCGAGGCCGAGGTGCTCTTGCGGCAACTCATGCACCTTAAAAACTACGAGATCCCCGAAACGGCTCGCATGACCCGCAACAAACAAAACATCATGCGGCAGGTCCGCCAAACCCAGGCGGGCAAGCGCAGGTCGCTCGGCGAGCTCATGGAAATGAACATGCCCTGGTTCTTTGCCGAGCCCAAATACGGCATTGCGGCGCTTTTCGTGGCGTTCATTGGCCTGCAGTATGCCGGAATGACCTCCCGCAACTCCTCCCAAAGCACCGGCATATACACCACCGCGAGCAACATGGCTTCCTTCGAACAAGCCACGACGGTCACCAATAGCGCCTATCCCCGACTCCCGAACAACTATCCGCTTTTCAGATCCCCGGAAGGGGGCGACGGCACCGTGGTACCCGTCGGGTTCCAGTACCGGGAATAGGATTTCATCTCCTCCTCAAACGCGAAAGCGGCAACCTCCGGGCTGCCGCTTTCGTCTTTTAGCGTTCGGCGACTTTATGAAGAAGGATCGGCGACGCGGCCGATGAAGAGGATGGTACCCGTGCTGTTTTCGCGGATGAGGAACAGGAACGGGTGGTTGGCAATAAACATGGCCGGCATGCTCGTGGGGCGGATGCCTACCGCAGTGGCGGCGGCGGCCTCGGTGCCTTCCTCGTTCACCTCAACAAACGCCTTGTGGACGACCCAGTCGATGAAAAGCCCGCCCTTGCCATTCATGCCCGAAAGGTCGGCTTGGTCTGAAAATGCCAACGGCATGCCCATGGCCGCCAGGTGCCGGCCAAGCTCCAGCGTGGATTCCTGTTTAAACTTCGGCAGCTGAACCATCACCTCGCGTTTATTGAATTCCAGCGAGGCCAGTGTTTCCGCATTCAGCGCGTTTTCCAGTGCGGGCAGGCCTCCGGCTTTTTCCGGAAGCAGAATGAGCATGGAAAGGTCGTTCCCTTCATACGGCAGTTCCAGGGCTTGGAAATCCTTGCCCTGCGCCCGATTGAAGTCGTCGCTCCGCATCATCATGGAAACCATGGCCTCGGTTCCGGGCTTGACGGTGAAGAGGGCTTGGCGCGTCATTTTTGGATCAAACGAGTTTGCCCAATTGCCCTTGAAATAGATCGCGTTCGCGAGAACGAGCTTGGTCGAAGCGGTCAGCATGTTTTCCTTAATCAGGTTTTTGATGCGATCCATGGTCTTGGCTTCGACCCAATTATTGATCCGCAGGCGCGCGGCCTCGGTGTCGCCCTTGAAATCAACGGCCACGATCTCCGAGCCGTAGAATTCCTTCGTCATGCCGAGATAGTCCGGCAGGAAGGTGTAGTCTTCCTGCGGCCAAAGCGAGTTGGCGACGCTGAGTTGAACGTCGCCCTTTTTCTGGATGCCGTTGAGTTTTTCCCGGAGAAAGGAAAAGGCGGGGTGGGTGGCGCCCTGGCCGCCGAAATGGAGGGTGTCGTCCATCTGCTGGGCGGTTTCGCCGCGCGCGCCGCCATAGACCATGGCGAGGGCGGAGGCGACGCCATAGGGCGAGAGGAACAGGTTGCCGTCTTCCTGTGCGGAGAGCTGCTTATAGAGATCGAAGGTGAGCTGGTTGACCGAGCTGGCCGGATCGAACGCCGCCTCGCTGGGCTTCGGGTTTTTCCAGACGAGGTCTGAAATCTCGAGGATGGTTTTGCTGCCGCTCTTCTTGTCCCGCAGTTCGAGGTTTTTGGCCACCCACATGCCGTCCATTTTCTTGATGCTGGTAATCTTCAGCTTGCGTAGCTCCTTGCCCTTGGGGTCGAGCGTTTGCGCTTCAAGCAGCATGCCCATGTTTTTCTCGATCCAGAGCCGCATGGTGTTTTTCGAACCCGGGATGGGCACATCGACCACATGGCTGGGGCGGTTGAGTTTTTTTTCCTCGTCGATCAGTTTCGAGTTGGGCCACCACAGCACGGAAAAGCTCAAGTCGGCCCAGGTGAGGCCGGTGCCGAGGATGTCGGAGGTGGGCTTGTTCTTTTTGTTCGAGAAGTCGTAGGAGGGCACATCGTTGTTCCAGGTGATGGTGAGCGTTTCCTTGTCGATGGTGTATTTCGCGGTGGGCGTTTCCGCGCCCCAGTCCAGCTCCATCCCAACCGGCAGGTTGGCCTTGGTGAACCCATTCGCGGTTCGTACCTTGAGCGAGCCGGTCAGTTCCAGCGGATCGGACGGCAGCTTGGTGCGCACCAGCTCCAGGATGTCATCCGCCGGCAACGGCTCGCAAAATGCACCCATTGAACTGAGGATCGTAATAACGGACAAAAAAAATCTTTTCACAGACGACTCCTATATTGGGCCACGGAAGAACACGGATTAACACCGATAGGAATCCGTGGCTTTATTCCTGTTCTGAAAGTTTCAGCGCATACCGCAACGCCTGGTCTATGGTTTGGACGTTCTTGAACGTCAGTTTCTTTTTAATATCCGCAGGAATTTCCTCGAGATCGATCTTGTTCTTTTCCGGCAGCATGATGTGCCTGATGCCGGCGCGGGAGGCGGCGAGCACCTTTTCCTTGAGTCCGCCGATCGGCAGTACGCGGCCACGCAGCGAAATCTCGCCGGTCATGGCCAGGTCGGGGCGCACGGGGATGTCTTTGAGCATCGAAAGGATCGCCAGCGAGATCGCCACGCCGGCCGATGGGCCGTCCTTGGGCGTGGCGCCGGCCGGCACGTGGATGTGGATGTCGGACTTGGCGAACACCGTTTCGTCGATCTTGAAGACGCCGGCGTTTGCGCGCAGGTAGCTCAAGGCCGCGCGGGCGGATTCCTTCATCACATCGCCCAGCGAGCCGGTCAGGATCAGTCCGCCCTTGCCGGGCATGCGGGTGGCCTCGATGAAGAGGATGTCGCCGCCATAGGGCGTCCAGGCCAGGCCGGTCACCACGCCGGGCATCGCCTGGCGTTCGGCAACATCCTTCTCGATCTTGACCGGGCCGAGGAACCCCTTGAGTTTGTTGCCGGTCACCCCGACCGGGCGGGTCTTGCCCTCGGCGAAGCCGCGCGCCACCTTGCGGCAGACATTGGCGATCTGCCGCTCCAGGTTGCGGACGCCGGCCTCGGCGGTATAGCCGCCAATAATGCCTTCGAGCGCGCCTTTGTCGAACTTGATCTGCGTACGCTTGAGGCCGTGCTCGCGGATGGCCTTCGGCACCAGGTAGCGCCGGGCGATGTGCACCTTTTCCTGGAGCGTGTAGCCGGAGATGCGGATCACTTCCATGCGGTCGCGCAGCGGGCCGGGAATGGTGTCGAGCATGTTGGCGGTGGTGATGAAGAGCACCTTCGAAAGGTCGAACTGCACATCGAGGTAATGGTCCTGGAACGTGGAGTTTTGTTCGGGGTCGAGCACTTCGAGCAGGGCCGAGGCGGGATCGCCGCGGAAATCCTTGCCGACCTTGTCGATCTCATCGAGCATGATGACCGGGTTGTTGGTGCCGCAGCGGCGCAGGCTTTCGATGATGCGGCCGGGCATGGCGCCGATGTAGGTGCGGCGATGGCCGCGGATCTCCGCCTCGTCGTGCATGCCGCCGAGCGACATGCGCACAAACTCGCGGCCCAGTGCGCGCGCCACCGATTTCCCCAGCGAGGTCTTGCCGACGCCCGGCGGGCCGGCCAGGCAGAGGATCGGCCCTTTCATATCGCTTTTGAGCTTCAGTACGGAAAGATATTCAAGGATGCGGTCCTTGACCTTTTCCAGGCCATAGTGATCCTTGTTCAGGATCTTTTCGGCGGCGAGGATATCCAGCTGGTCTTCGGTCGACTTGGCCCAGGGGAGCTCGGCCATCACATCGAGGTAGGTGCGGATGACGCCGTGCTCCGGCGAGGCGGGCGGCACGGCCTTGAGGCGATCGAGTTCCTTTTCGGCGGCCTCGGCCGCTTCGGCGGGAAGCTGGGCTTCTTCGAGCTTTTTCTCCAGCTCGAGGATTTCGTTCGAGTGCGGGTCGTCCTGGCCGAGTTCCTTCTGGATGGTTTTCAGCTGCTCGCGCAGGAAGATTTCACGTTGGGTCTTGGTGAAGGTTTCGTGGACCTTGTTCTCGATCTTGTTGCCGAGCTTGAGGATCTGGTATTCGCGGTTGAGGAACTCCATCAAGGTCTTGAGCCGGTTTGCCGGATGGTTGTCGGCCAGCAGGTTCTGGCGGACCTCGATCGGGATCGGCAGGTTGGTGGCGATCAGGTCCGAGAGCTGTTCCGGCGCGCCCATGTTGAAGATCGCCACCGCGAGCTCGTCCGGCATGTTGGGCGACATCGTGACGAGCTGCTGGAACTGTTCGGATGCGCTACGCACCAGCGCCTCGGTTTCGAGCGAGTCGTCCTTCGCGTCCTCGACCATGCGGTAGTGCGCGGTGGGGTAGCCCTCGTCCGAGAGCAGGTCTTTCAGCTCGCAGCGCGACATCCCTTCCACCAGCACATGCGTCGAGCCATCGGGAAAGTTGAGTGTCTTGATCAGGCGGGCAACGCAGCCGACGCGGTAGATGTCGTCCTGGGTCAGGTTGGCTTCGTCGATCTCCTCCTTGCGCTGCAGGGCGGTGATGAAGTGGGGGGATTTGGTGGAGAGGTCGGAGACGAGTTTCTTCGATTCATCCGTGGTGATCACCAGCGGGGCGACCATCTGGGGGAAGAGGACAAAGTTTTTCAGCGGCATGACGGGCAGCAGGTCGGGGACTTCCTGCTCGGGTACGATCTCGATCTCGACGTCGTTGTGGTCTTCCTGTGCACTCATAGAATCTAATGTGGGTTGGTTGTTGCTGTTTGCCTTGGGGCGGGAATTTCCGGTGGCAAGGCGCCGGGGGGGGGCGAAGCGGCGGCGGTGTTGCGCTACTCTTCTTCCTCTTCGTCTTCCCGGCCTTCGATCATCTTCTGCGTATCCCAGGCGCGTTTGCACTTGCGGATCTGCTCGTTGTAGTTATCGACCTGCTCCTTGGTGACGCCCTGTCCATGCGCCGCCGCCAGGCTGGCCATCTGCTT